>JBCDAG010000413.1:0-5935 GCA_039186165.1 Cyanobacteria bacterium P01_F01_bin.53 | reverse complement strand
TATCGCAATCGTCGTCGGCGTTACGGTCTGCGCTTCAATATAATTGCGGCCCTCTACAATTATGAACTCAGCCTGGCCTGAGAGAGAGAAGAGAAAAGTCTCTCAGGCTAACACATAATCATTTTTGCAAGAGGTCTACTATCACTGGGAGCATCACCAGTACCCTCACCTGCCGTGGTACAAGCTGCCTGCGATGCATCATCGCCAGAGGATTTAGTGTGCACTCGGTGTCGTCTTGTCGAGTTTGTCAGCTGAGGGTGTGATTTTGGGGGGAAACAAAGGCGCTTAGCCAGGCGATAACCTTGTAGAATTAAGCTGTTTAAAATTTGACGACTAAATATTATTCATAGGGAGTTCTACCATGGGTTTATTTTCTTTTCCTGGCACACCCCCAACCGATCTGGGTGTAAAAGACTTGCAACTCAAAAGCTGCCCTGACACGCCCAACTGCGTTTGCTCCTATACACCTGCTGATGATAAGGAGCATGCGATCGCGCCTGTTAGCTTTACGGGTGCTCCAAAAGACGCTATTCAAAAGCTCAAGCAAATCATTGAAGGCATGGAGCGCTCCAAGGTCAATATTGTGAGTGACGACTATCTCTACGCTGAATTTTCTAGTAAGCTCATGGGCTTTGTCGATGACGTTGAGTTCTACATCAACGCGGGTTCGGATGTGATTCACACACGTGCGGCTGCTCGACTCGGTAAGTCTGATTTGGGCGTAAATCGCAAGCGTACGGAAGAGATTCGCGCTAAATTTAACGCCTAGGATGCTTCTTTGAGGCTAAAAAGCCTTAGATTACGATGGCTATTAGTGACTGTAATTTCCTTGCCTAAAGGGGCTTGTTTCAGTTGCTAATAGCCGTTTAATAAGTCGTGTCATACCAGCACTTTGTCAGTCCCGTATTTTCACCGATATTTCATCAATGCTGCGACTAACTTGCCTGTGTAGAGGGCCATTGCCCGTGTAATATGGGGTCAAAGATTCGGCGTGGGTAATGACACGCAAATTTTGATGGTCAATACTATCGCGACTGGGTCTACAGTTGGATCTACAGTGCCAGCCACCCCAGCTCCGTCCGCAACAGAGCCTGTAGACTCGTCACACACATTAGAGCATCCGCTTACCAATCAGGCGCTCATTAAGCGGTTAAAAGAAAGTCGTGGCCAGTCGATGGATCGAGAATTCGTCCTGGCAGCCATTGATATTGGCACCAACTCGGTGCATATGGTGATCGTTAAAATTGACGCGGCGCTGCCGTCTTTCAACATCATTGGTAAGGAGAAAGACACGGTTCGCCTCGGTGAGTTTTGCGAATCGACGGGCAACTTGACTGAGGAAGCTATGGCTCGGTGTATTGCCTCACTGAAGCGCTGTATGAAAGTGGCCGAAAGCTTTGGCGCAGATGATGTAGTTGCCGTGGCGACTAGTGCCTCCCGCGAAGCAGGCAATGGACAGATCTTTATCGATCGCGTGAAGGCGGAGGTCGGCCTCTCTATTAACTTAATTTCGGGGACAGAAGAAGCCCGACGGATTTACCTGGGTGCCATTTCAGGGATGGAGCTAAAGGGGAAATCCCACGCCATTATTGATATTGGCGGTGGCTCAACGGAACTTATTTTGGGGCGTGGTGGCACCCACGACTTTTTGAGTAGCTCTAAGGTGGGGGCGGTTCGCTTAACGGCGCGCTTCGTTACAACCGATCCGCTCAGTAAAAAAGAGTACGAGTACCTCAGGGCCTACGTGCGGGGTGTGCTAGAGCCTACCGTCGATACGCTCAAGCTCAAGCTCAGGCAAGCGCGTGAGCAAGAAGAGGTGCCGAACGATCCGCTGCGGCTGATTGGCACCTCCGGCACCATAGAATGCATTGCTATTCTCAATGCCATGCATAGAAATGGCGTTGAGCCCGACTCCTTGAGCGGTTACCGGTTGAGCTATGACGACTTGAGTAAGTGGGTGAATCGCCTGCGTAAGCTGAACTTTAGCGAACGGTTGGCTCTGCCGGGGATGTCTGAGCGGCGAGCTGAAATCATTGTCGCTGGGGCGATTATTTTGCAGGTGGCGATGGAACTGCTGGAGGTAAGTGAGCTGAAAATTTGTGAGCGATCGCTGCGAGAAGGGGTCGTGGTCGATTGGATGCTCACCCACGGTTTGATTGAGAACCGCATGGCGTTCCAAGAAACGGTGCGCGATCGCTCTGTGAAAAAGATGGCCCGCAAATATAAAGCGGATGGCGATCGCGTTGCTAAGTTTGCCACCGATTTGTTCGATCAGCTCCAGGACAGCTTACACACCTGGGATGCCACCGAACGGGAGTACCTCTGGGCTGCGGCCATGCTCCACAACAGCGGCCACTACATCAGTCACTCCGCCCATCACAAGCACTCCTACTACCTGATTCGCAATGGTGGACTGCTCGGCTTTACCGAAACCGAGGTGGAATTGATTGCCAATATTGCCCGCTATCATCGTAAGAGCCAGCCCAAGCGTCGGCATGAAGCCTACAACAACTTACCGGGTAAGCGCGAGCGTAAAATGGTTGACCAGCTCAGCGCGATTTTGCGGGTCGCGGTTGCATTGGACCGGGCCAGAAGTAGCGCGATCGCGTCTGTGCAAGCCACCCATGATGCTAAGGCTGCGACGATCTCACTTCAGCTGGCCCCCGCTGAAGCAGATAACGCCTGTGAGCTTGAGCTTTGGAACCTGGACTACAAAAAGGCCTGGTTTGAGACCGTGTTTAAGGTGAATCTTGAAGCTAGTGTAAATTCATCCCCGATCGGATAGGGGGTGGATTTTGAAGGTAATGTAAATTCATCATATTCCGGGTAAGTATTGATACTATGTGTATGGACGTGTATCTACCCAGAAGGCCTTTGATAGGTTGTCAATGCTTTCTTTTTTCGTGCATCACCATTCATTTCTAGTTCTTGGTTAAAATCCGCAGTTGGAACCGGCGGTTGGAACCACTAGCCGACGCTAACCACTAAAAGCCAGCAACCATCCCTCTCTACGTCTCAAATTATCTCTAGAACCCTCTGAAGAACTCTCTGAAGTTGTCGATGTTACAGTCGTCAACTTTTGCCGTCTTTGAAATAATCGCTAACGATGACGGTCGCTTAGGATAGTCGTCGCTTTGACTTGTTTTGTTCAAAGGTACAAACATTTGATGTACGGATATACAGAACGTACAGATGTACGGAATGTACGGATATACAGAACGTATGGATGTACAGATATGCAGAACAACAACAATCGCTATTGAATGCCCTCAATAACCGGACGATTTGTTGATGTTAGGCAGTGTGGATTAAAGAGAAATCGTTGGCGCGAGTGCAATTTCGCGAGTGCAATTTAAGGTGCAGATAAATTCATCACGCTTCTCCTTATTATTTTCCCTTATTTCCCTTATTAAGTGCTCCTAAGCATTGATTACTGAGGTTATGACACAACAGTTAGCCCCCAGCGCAGAAAGTCTTTCAACGCTCAAAAAACAATTTCGGATTAACTCTTTTGGTTTGCGGCTGTTTGCCATGATTATGGGAGGCACGCTCGTTGGCATTGGTGGCATGGCCTTTCTCTTTGGTGAAACGGTTAAATTTCAGGCTGAAGAACAGATCCGAAATACGCTGGAGAGTAAAGTCGCCATTATTGATGACGTGATTGATCAGGCTGAAACCTTGGCCTATGGGCTGGGCGTAAGCGTCTCCACGCTGCATGTTCGCGGCGCGCAAACGCCAGGGACCTATCAGGAACTAACCCGTCAGCTTTTTCAGGGCAGCCCTGAGTTTGTTATTGGCTTAGGCGTTGGCCAAAAGGAATATGGCATTTTGCCAAGTCTCCAGTGGTTTTTCCCTTCTTACAAATCCCCTTCAATGTCTCAGTTGCCGCCTGGTGATAGCGGCGAGAAGGCTGGTCAACAGTCTTCTGGGGCTTTGTCTTCTCAGGCCTTATCTTTGCAGTCATCAGGAACCTATCGTAACCTGGCTGACGAAGAGAATTTTTATCCGGAAACCAGCCAGTATAAAGACTATTTCCTACCTCAAGAGAATCGATGGACTACGCCTTACAGTAGCGATCGCGGCACGTTACTCACCTACTACTCCCAAGTATTTGACGACCGTAATCAGTGGCTAGGGACCGCCGTGGTCGATTTGGATGGGACACACTTGAGCACCGTATTAGATGGACCTATTTTCCGGGATGGTGGCCGTCTGCTGCTGCTGACCGAATCTGGAGAGGTGGTTGCTAACCCTCAAAATCCTGACGAACTCAGTAATCAAACCTATAAAGACATTCCTGACCTTGCTCAGGTTTGGGAAGAGATGAGCCTGACTGAGCCTGGCTTTATTGAAGGTGAGTCGGGCTATTGGTCTTACACGCACATTCCTGAACAAAACTGGCGTGTGCTGGCCTATGTGCCCTATAGCACCGTCTTTGGTCCGATTGTCCTAATTACCCTGGGTGCTACCACACTGGTGGGCCTATTGCTGGCGGGCCTTACGGGCTTAGCCATTCAATATCTGAACCGTCGCCTACGGCCTATGATTGATGAGTGTCAGCGGCTTGCCGAAGTAGAGGGAGAGCTTTCTCCCGAGCTGCAAAACAAGGATGAGTTAGAACAGCTTTCTTTGTCATTTTTTAATTTGTTAGATCAACTGCAGCTGAGCCAAAGCCAGGTGCAACAGGAAGCGGCCCATGCTATTGATGCAGAAGAAAAACTCAGGCAGGTTAGGGCGAAGGCCGTGGCTAACCAAATGCGTCAGCAGCTAACAACCCAAAAGCTGGAAGACCAAACCTCTGCCCAGGTGCTATCCGCCCTCAATCACTTCTCTAGCATGCTGGACTCGCTGAACCAAGTGAGCGATCAGGTGCATACGCTAGAGCAGTCGGTGACACGTACCCAGGACGACACCCACAAACAAAGCAGCCTGATGGGCCAGCTCCAGCAAAATCTCAACACCACTGACCAGCTCTCTAGAGCCTTGGTTGCTAGCGTAGGCAATGTAGATGAAGCAGGTAGCATTGCCCAAGCCGCCATGACGGCAAGCCAACAGGCCGCTGCCGAAATTACTTCCGAGCTGACCCAGTTCAAGCCTAAAATCAAGATGCTGGCAGAGGGCATGCAGAGACTCTTTGAAGCCACCGATTTGGTCGCCCAGGATACCCGTAAGCACCAACGCCTTGCCAACTCGGCCAAGGTGATTCTGCTCAATGCCTCAACCCTCTCGATTTCGGCGTCACAACGCCGCTCGCCTAAAGACTTCGTGCAGATTGTGAGCCAGTTCCGAGATAAAGAGACGCAGCTTCATGAACTTGCCGAGCAGCTGGAAGACTCCCGCAATAAACAGCAAGTCCGCGTTAGCCAACTCCAAGAGATTGTCTCGGGGTTGCGCCGTGAGTTGGGCACCTTTGACCACTCCGTGCAGTTATTTAGTAATACGGTTGAGTCCTCTCAATCCGCTTTGAAAAAGGGACAAACTGCGGTGAAACAGGTCTCGCGGGAGCAGGCTCAAATGACTAATTCTGGACAGGAACTGGCCGATCTCGGACAAACGATTCAACAAACCATCCAAGAGATGAGTGCGATCGCCGAAGCCACCCAAAATAGAATTGAGCTGTCGTGTCATCAAACCAGCAAGTTAGACCAGCTCACTGAGGAGATGAGAGAGTCCACCGCGATTCTGCTCAAACAAGCTGAGGAGCATTATGCCGCCGAAGTTGTGAGACTCTCCGCTTAGTGCTGCGTCAATGCTTAATTTTAGGACCAGGTTTATAGGGGAATTAGGGAGATTGGGGGAATTTGGGAAACGTATTTAAACCGTGATACCCACCTCCCTAATTCCCCTAATTCCGTCATGGGATTTGTCAATAGTAAGGCACACAATTCCTTGAAGAGCGGCTATCTAGGGCTCCTCTCAGACTTTGAAATGGGTT
>JBCDAG010000412.1:0-5935 GCA_039186165.1 Cyanobacteria bacterium P01_F01_bin.53 | reverse complement strand
CAAAATTTCTATGCCCGGCGGCGGTTTTCACCCCTATGACGCCAGCTTCAGTGGACTCAAAACCGCCGTACTCAGGCTAGTCGATAAACTCAAAGCTGAAGCTGCGGAAAATGGAACAACCCCGCCTATCGCAGATATTGCCGCCAGCTTTCAGGCCACCGTCGTGCGAGCCTTAGTCAAGCGCACCGTCGCTTGTGTTCAAAACGAGGGCCTCTCCACCGTCGTCGTTGGTGGTGGTGTAGCTGCAAACAGCAGGCTCCGCCAACAGCTCCAGCTCGCCGCCGAAGAGCACAACTTCACCGTCATCTTCCCACCGATGAAATACTGCACCGATAACGCGGCCATGATTGCCTGCGCAGCGGCAGAACGATTTGAGCAGGGTCACCGATCGCCTTTAACCCTCGGAGCACAATCCAGGCTTCCGATTACTGAAATTGCAGAGCTTTACCAATAACTTTGCTACCTCTGACTGTACGATCTCTAAAGCTGACGCAACTAGGCGACTAATGCGATATCACCTCTCGCACAATTGCCTCCACCGCCTCCGGCTGCTCTACCATCGCCATATGCCCGCAGTCTGGAATTTCAGACACCATCGTCTCCTGAGCAAACTGGGAATGGAAGCTAGCTAAATAATTTACGTATCGAGGCAGCATCACCGTGTCTTGACTCGCCGTAATGAAATGCACAGGCTGCTCTAGCTGACCTACCAGCTTAGGGAGTTGATGCACCTCTTCAGCCGTTGTCGACTCTAGCAAAGCCCCTTCTGCAGCATCGCGATCAGCCCGGACAAAATCTTTCACACGCTGCTGCCCCCAGCGAATATCCAACTTTTTGTGCACCATGGCCTGGGTGAATACCCTGGGTAGGAGCGGTACATTGGGAAGCCAAGCAGGCCGGAACTTCACCATTTGCTGTCCTGCGGCACGGAATTTTTCAAATTCGTTAGGGATGTAAATACCACCGCCCGCATTCAAACAAATCACCCCTTTCACCCGCTGCGGGAAAAGATAAGCTGACCACAGCGCCACACTCCCCCCTAAGGAGTGGCCCATTAGCCATACATTTTCTAACCCTAGGTGATCTAAGAGCTTGCCTAAGTCATGGGCATAGGCAGCCAGGCTATAGGGAGTCACATTGTAGGGACTATTATCATTATTGGCATTGGGATACCAGGATTTGCCTGGGGGCAAATGAACAGTACGAGGTGCCTGACTATCAGGGGATAGATCAGGTAAAACCGAACCGCCAAACCCTCGCATATCGTAGGTAAGCGTGCGATAGTCCCCAGAAAGCTGAGTAACCAATGGATGCCAGTAGACTTGACTCAATAGCCAGCCATGGATAAAAACTAGCGTCTCAGGCCCTTTACTGGCAGCAGGACTTGAGGCCGAAGCAAATGTGTATGGGTTGGCAGATAAGTGGTAGGTGTGCGGAATTCCAAAAATGTCAGCAGTTGGCATACCCCTATGCTAACGCTACTTGGCTAACGCTATTCGGCGCTCTCTATGACCTACTAAATGAACTACTGAATTACTTACCAAGCAAACGGTAGCGCACCCCTTCAGCAATTTTTTGCCCCAAATATTCTGGGATAACCCCCTCATTGGGTCCTAGCAAGTACAAAATGAGTCGGGTACGCCCCCGCCAAACCAGTAAGTTAGCGTTCACCACCAGTAAGTCTTCCTGCCAAATGGTGTACATCACCTTGTAAAAGAGACCTGGCTGGTTATCGGCCTCAATTAAAATAGCAGGCAAATGGAACACCGGGTCTACGTAGAACTCGGTTTCTACTTGGTCTAACCCGGCATCCAGATTAAATTCAACATTCAGCATGTCCTCCACTTCAAACCGGCCCGCCAGCGCCTCTCGCACCGCGCGGCGAACATTATCAGCGGTTTTGGGCGTTAACTCTTTGCCACCACGGGATACCACTAGCTTGGCAAACACCAGCATCGGCGGATAAATCTGCCCGTATAGGCTCAGACTATGAATGGTCAGGCCATAGGCCGCTAGCACACCAAAAATATCGCTTAGCAAAAACGACTGATTTCGATACGCAAAATGAAGCGCCGTGCGATCGCCCTCAGAGGTTAGCTCAATGACAGCCTTTTGTGTTCGAAACAGCTGATAGGCTAACCGCAAATTTTGTAGCTGAATATCGCTACCGACAAACTGCTCATAAAACTGGGGAAATGCCCGATTAAATCGCTTGAGCAAATCCAGTGTAGATGGTGCTAAACCAGTTGACATACAGGGGGCGCCCTCCGAGCCCAGACCTTACTTTAAAATCTGAGAGTTGGCCTAGTTTGCCCGATTTCCCACTGAACTTATTAGGTTGTATTAGTCCACTTTGATAATTTAAGTGAGCTCCCAGAGGATATACTTTTTATTACGCTCTATTTAATGTCCGTTTAACTTAACTATTACTTGCCTGCATGGGTTTCTGGAAAAGCTTATTCACCACCTCTGAAGTTGCGTCAGCTTCCCAGCAAACAGCCACTGCCGGTGTCATTGCCGAAGCCCCAAGCGATCGGGACAATACCCGCATATTTTTCAGCACCGATAGAGCCATCGACCTCTACGAGCTAGAAGAGCTGTGCGATGCCGTGGGGTGGTCACGTCGCCCTATCCGCAAAGTACGCAAAGCCATCCAAAATAGCTTTTTGGTCATCACCATGTGGGAGCAACGGGGCAACCGCAAACGCCTGATTGGTTTTTCCAGGGCTACCTCCGACCATGCTTTCAATGCAACGATATGGGACGTCGTTGTACATCCTGACTCCCAAGGGAAAGGATTGGGCAAAGCCCTGATGAAGCAGCTGATTAAAAAGTTACGCAGCGAAGATATTAGCAACGTCACCCTGTTTGCCGATCCAGATGTCGTGGAGTTCTACAAACTGCTCGGATTCATGCCTGATCCAGAAGGCATCAAAGGCATGTTCTGGTACCCTGACTAATCGCAAGCTCAATCAAACGAGCAACAGCAGCGCTCATAAAAAAGCAGTGCTCAAGTGAGCATAAAACAGTACCGTCACTTTTCTAGCGCCCAAACAAATAAGCGATCAAACAAACAAGCGCCCAAACAAGCGCTCGAACAAACACAATCCGGCACACCCTGTTTTCACCCTCAGCTTCGTAGCCAACATGTTTTCAGGGCAAATCGAATTTGAACCATCAGCTACGCTCACCTCCAGTAAACGCTCAGATCAACGAGCAGATGACGGCCCCGACCAAAATCCTGGCCAAAATTTGGATCAGCCGTTCGCAAGCCAGTTAGACTTCAGCTGCCATATTTCTGACAGACTTCAGCTACGCGTGCTTCAGCTCAGGGACGCTCCTGAACTCTTTGCCCTGATCGACACCAATCGAGACTATCTCAGAGAGTGGCTATCATGGCTCCACACCACACAAACCGTAGACGACACCAAGCACTTCATTCGCCAAATCCGACGGCGTGCGCGCAACAGTGAAGGGTTTGCAGCAGCCATTTTCTATGACAATGCGATCGCGGGCGTTATCGACATTCACGACGTCACCCCGTGCGACAAAAAAGCCAGCATTGGCTACTGGCTCGCCCAATCAGAACAGGGCAAAGGCCTGATGAGTAATGCCTGCAAAGCCATCGTAGACTATGGCTTTCAGCACTTAAATCTCAACCGCATCAGCATTTTGTGTGCCACCGGCAACAGCCGCAGCCAAGCGATACCCAAACGGCTAGGCTTCAACTACGAAGGAACCCTCCGGGAAGCCCAATGGATCGAAACTCACTTCGTAGACCACGAAGTGTATTCTTTACTCCGCCGCGAATGGTCGCCATTCACAGCAGAGTAAAAAAACACCCTCACCAGCTCACTGACCACCAGCTCACTGACCACCAGCTCAATTACATCGCACTATCAATTACGTCGCACTAACTGTTGTGCCTGCTGAATCCATCCCACAACTTGTGCGGTATCCGGCGCTAAATCCGCTCGGTTAAATAGCTGAATCTGTAAACGCAATAACTGAGGATGCAGCCGCTGCACGTTCATCACTGATAGCTGCTGAGGCGTACTCACCCCCGCATGCAGCAGCAGCCCGCAATAGTCGCACCCCACACCGGGTATACGGGCCAAGTTAGCTAAAGCCGCCCACTTGTTAATGTGCTTGATATTGGTATTTAGCCTTTTAGAGAGCTGCTGCCGCTGGGCCACACTATTGCCCTGACGCAGCAAATCAAACGTCGTCAAAATACCACAGTCCTCCAGTTGCTTCAGTTGCACGGGCGTCAGACCGGGCAACTGGGCAATGGGATGATTCACAGATTGGGCCATAAAAAGCAAGACATCAGCCAACACACCATGAGTCTCCCACTTTGTGGGAATAGATGCGTCCCACAAAGTTAGGAATAGATGCGTTCATCAATTTCTCTTGATGGGAAAACTCATAGCAGTCAGTGCACATTTCCTCGGCTAGCCCGTGCTACTATAGGGGCCGGGATGTAGCGCAGCTTGGTAGCGCGCCTGCTTTGGGAGCAGGATGTCGCAGGTTCGAATCCTGTCATCCCGATTTTCGTGTGTCCATTTGTTTTACTAGTCCGTAGGTTCCAGGGGGGGCATACCCTAAAGGCCTCGATAAATCTGAAAAATCACTGGAAAGCTCTGAGAAAAGGCACTTCCAGAAAGTTTCCCATGGCAGGTCAGTTTTTTAATCGTCCACAGACACTTGAGTGTAGTTAAGAACCACACCCATGATAGGCATGCTACTGGTAGCTTTAGTCACATACGTCTAACTATTGGGCTTACCTAATTTACCTAATGGTAAGTGTTAAAACTGGTAAGTGTTAAAACCATCGTGACATCTAGCTGCACGACGCACGCACAGCAATCAAGCCTTTTTACCGTGCGCAATAGCCATTTGTAAACGCGCAAAATCAGGAGGATCTATGAAATCTTTTTTCCGCCAAGCCATTCGCAAAACTCTGTCCCAGACCCTTGCCGTAGGTGCAATTGGAGCCAGTGTTTTGGGGGCAATGGTCATCAATCCTGCCCAAGCGATTCCCGAAGCCCAAATTGCTGAAAAGCTCACGAACGTCCCTGTTTACGTCGTGGGCAATGAAGAAGGCTTACTACTTATCCCCCCCCAGGACGTACAAGAAGGTGACGAACCACAGCCTGGTCTACTGGTATTTATGGCAAAAGCAGAAGCTGAAAGCTTCGTCGCAGAAGCTAATGAAGCCGATCCCGAATTTGCAGCCAGCCTACAGGTGAACACCACTAGCTTGGAAAATATTTACCAAGAATTCCAAAGCGAAGACAATTCTTTGAAGCTCGTATATGTTCCCGACAGAAGTGAAGCAACCCAAGCCAACGAGCTGGGGATAGGATACCAGGGCGGTGTCCCCCTCTTTTTCCCTCAGTTTGAAGATGGTAGCTTAGCCGCCATCCCCGATTCCACTGGTGAAAACGTCTTTCCGATGTTTTTCTCCTTTGAGGATCTCAACTTTGTGCTGAATGAAATTGAAGAGCAAAACCCTGAGGCTAGAGCAGCCATTTCAGTCGGAATCCTTCCACTAGAGGGAATGCTTCGCGAAATGCAAACCAGTGATGATGAGGATCTCAACCGAGTCAGGCTTTTGCCCGATTCAGAAGCATTCAGCGACGCCCTTCAAGGCGATTCACCTAGCGAGTAATTTTCGTAGGTGGCCATCAAGGCATATTTTGAACCGATTTCTTAATCACTAAGCAACACAAAAGAAGCCTACTCTTACCTCAGAGCAGGCTTCTTTTGTGTTTACGCTTTGTCGAAACTGTTTAAAGTGTTGGGGTTCTTGAGCAGGAGAAACGCATACGTTTCTTAACATTTCATTCTTGTCACTTTAGAGGACCGAGATTTCAAGGTTTCAACAATTTTTGATTACACCATTCTCAATAATCTCCCCAATTAATGTCAT
>JBCDAG010000411.1:0-5944 GCA_039186165.1 Cyanobacteria bacterium P01_F01_bin.53 | reverse complement strand
GAACAAAAGAAACGAAATTTTGAATACTATGATGCGCTGACAACGGGTGATTCTTCTTTATCGGTGTGCATTCAGAGCATTATGGCCTCAGAAATTGGGGATGTTGAAAAGGCCTTCACCTATGCGACCTACGCCATCATCATGGATCTGGGAAATTTGTCTGGCAATGTAAAAGATGGCTGCCATATTGCCTCTATGGGCGGGAGTTGGATGGCGATGGTGTACGGATTTGGCGGATTGCGCGATTACAACGGTAACATTTCCTTTAATCCCAGGCTCCCGATAGAACTCAATCAATTACAGTTTTCTATCACCATTCGTCAGCAGCTTCTCCATGTCGCGCTCAACCATGACTCTGCCACATACTGCCTAAAAGAAGGGACTTCCCTGACGATTCACCATAAAGATAAAGAGCTTACCCTCACGCCTGATAAACCGGTTTCTATAGCGATCGAGTCACCATAACACTTGTTGCGATATCACTTGTCGCGATATCAACTGTCGCGATATCACTTACAGATATTCAATAAAATATTGCCGATATAGATCACAGCTCACCTGTACCTGGTTTTGTTCTAATGTCACAAGCCCCATGCTGTGCAACTTAAAGGCTTGCTTTTGAGCAATTCTCGTCGGCTCTACCTGATTTAGCACCTGTCGAAAAGCAATGCATAGTCCAGCCTGCTGCTGTAAGTTCCACAGATGCCGATGGAGGTGATCGCTAAAAATACCTTCATCAGTACTCGCTGTGATAAACAGCTGCTCACAAGTGATCGTGCCCTTGGCCAGGTGATACAGTGCTAAGCGAATCAGGTAAGGATGCCCGGCCAATAAAGACATCAGCCGCTCACCGGTTGAATGATCCAGGGTAAGGCCACTGCGCTCAGCTAAAAGATTGACTTGCGCAAGGGTAAAGGGTGTGAGCGCCACTTCAACCCCTACATTAAAGGGAGACTGATTAATATTTAGCGGCACATAGCTCTCTGTAGATTGCACGAGAATAAGACGCAGCTTTTTCCAAGCATCCTGATGCTTAGTGTATTCATGCCAAGTGCGTAACATGCTAAAAAACTCGCTTGAAACATCCCCATGCTCAAAGAGTTCGCTGCTTTCTTCTATCGCCAAAATAAGGGGTGTGTCAATTGCATCAAGAATATATTCCTCGATATAGAGCGTGCAGCTCATCTTACTGCCAATATCGTCATCCCAACACTCATCTAAGGCAGGCGCTAGCTTAAGCTGGCGGCTAATGTTGGCACACAGCCAACGCAGGAGCTTGCCCAAATCTGATAAAACGGATTGCTCAGTTTGCTGAAAATTAAGCACAACAGAAGGATAGCCCTTGGCGTGGGCAATGATTCTGTTCATTAAAGATGTTTTGCCCATTTGTCGGGGTGCTTTCAGGCGAATGAGAGCACCCGGATACATGATTTGTTGAAAGCAATTGAGCTCGTAAGGATCGCGCCGAATGTAGAAAGGAGAGTTGAGGGGAACACTTTCAGTAGGAAATTCTAGTAGAGGCTGCACTTTTAAAGCTTGGTTAACGGACTGTTTTTCGACCGATGTTTTAGTTAGATCATTGGCAGCAGAGGCAGGGCCCTTGTTTAGGGTTAGGGCCTGCTCAGACTGCTCTAAAATATCAGAGGCTGGGAGCGCCTCTAGGTAACCATACAAAACACCTCTACAGTTGGATTTAGTCACTTTTGTACCGGCGATTTCTGACATTAAGTGCCAAAGGGTAGGGGCAACACGCTGCTGAATGTAGCTCCCTGAATAATTGTTTTGTGCTGCAATTTCCTCATAGGTTTTTCTTGATGTTTGCCAGCATTCGCTGAGAATGAGTCGCTGTAAATTGGTCAGCGAGTGTCCCGTTTTTTCTTGGACTAACTGATCAATTTTGTTTAACCGAATGATATTAATATCGTCAATTGACATCGGAACTTTCAAAGGCGACAGAGCAAAGCGAACAGGTTGTGAACAGTGTACTGCCACATGTGAATTTATCGCCGCTTTCACTGGAGACGTGTTCAAAGAGGAAATTCACTTTTTTTCACAAAAACTCACCAATTTTAATTGATAGCTTGTATTCCAAACATTATTGGGAAGCATACGCCTTAATAGCACACACAAACTGGCGTACATAAATGGGCACATACAGGCAGGCACACACCAAACGCGCACCAGTCGCGAAGACAAGAAACCATGGAGATTTCCCAAAATGATGACGGCAAATTTGGGCTGGAATAATGCTCTGAGATTATTGGGACTACTGGCGATTTCAGGCGGATTGCTACAAGCAAGCAGCCTGGTAAACCAAGTCAGTATTGAGGAGCGTGAAGGATATCGCTACATCTATGCCAATGGCATTCCAGACCATGCAACAGGGGCATTTCCTAATCCAGGAAATCCCAATACTATTTCGGCCCAAGAGCATATGTACCGGGTTACGTTGAACCCTCAGCTAACCGGCAATATAACGCCTGTTAGGCCAGCCTTTGGTGTAGCCCTTAACGGTGTTCCGTTTGAACCAGGGACCGGGGAATTTTGGAATCGAGATAGGTCTTCTGGGTGGAACTTTGAGGCGCTTACGGGCTTTATCGATTTGGGTACGGATGAGCATAATGCCCATGTGCAACCCACGGGCTCTTACCACTACCATGGTGTGCCAACAGCCCTGGTTCCGACCCGTACCATGACGCATATTGGCTATGGGGCAGATGGCTTTCCGGTATATGGCCCCTATGGCTATGCCGATGCCAACAATCTGGCCAGTGAGCTCATCGATGTGCAGAGCAGCTACCGGCTAAAAGCAGGACTAAGACCTGATGGGCCGGGAGGCTTGCATGATGGCACTTTTTCGAATGATTTTGAATATGTCGTCGGACTCGGTGACCTGGATGAATGTAACGGTCGCTTTGGGGTGACACCGGAGTATCCAGAAGGCATTTATCACTATTACATCACAGATATGTTTCCCTTTATTCCGCGTTGTGTGAAGGGTACGCCTGATGAGAGCTTCCGCTCTAGAGGCGGGAGCAATGGCGGACCTGGTGGCGATCGTCCACCCGGAAGTAACCGGCCAGAAGGACGACCAGAGGAACGACCAGAAGGACCGCCACCTGGAGAAAGGCCACCTGGAAGAAGGCCTCCCAGAGGTAGGTGACCAGAAGGCCACCCATCCAGCAATAGACCGGGAAGTGCACTGATAAAACCGCATGATGGGAATAAGCTGCCGCCTTGGCTTTACCGGCATCCGGTTCTATTAATGGTCTGGCTTCACCATGGATTACCAATCATCGTGAAGCCAGACCAGTAGTAAGGATGAGAGAGATCGTCAGTGGCAGTATTGCTCAGGCTGGAGGGTAAGGGCACCACACTGCGCAGGCCATTGTTACTAAGGAGTTGCCCTTCCTCTATCCGAATATCCCCACGCAGCATAGCCAGTTGGGATTGTCGTAGCGCTTCTGATTTAACAGGTGTGTGTTTTAAGTGACTATAAAACTCACCCATGAGTGCGAGGGTGCCCACATCACTTACTGACCAAAGACTGGCTAGGGCTGATTTTGCCCCTGCGGCAACAGCCAAGCCCGCAAAGCCCATTTCAGCTTCGGGGTTGCCTAGCGCCGTTTGGCAGGCAGATAACACCAACAAATCTACCGCCGGTGTGCCCAAGCCAAGGGTATGAATATCGCTTAAATAAAGCTGCTCATTCCACAGCTGAATGTAGGAGTTGTCAGCATTGCCCGCATTGAATTCGGCATGGGTCGCCAGGTGAATAATTTGAGCGGGGTTTTGCAGTTGTTGTTCTACCAAATTTTGACGGGTGAACCGTTCATTGAGAAAGGCTTTGCTTTGCCATAGCTGACTAATCGTTTCTATTTCGGTAGGCACTGCCAAGAGAGGCTGTAGCGTTTCAAAGGTACTCGCCCCCATCGCCAAAACGTTGGCAGCATCCATTGGCTGATAGTCCGTATCCATCAGGGCCAAAGAAGGCACCATACCCACACTGTATTTTTCGATTAAAAACTGTTCCCCATCATGTAAAGCGGCAATCGGCACACTCCTTAATCCGGCATCCATTGAAAATAAAATATTATCTATGGCCGCTGGCCCTAGCTCGTCTTCAATCGGCTGAATTAACCACTGATAGAGCTGTTGGGCAGGGGGTAAATAGGTGGTAGAGCCCCGTCGCAGGGAGGTGACTAAACTCCCTCGAAACTCAGAAATAGTTTGTAGAAGCTGTGCTTCAGTGACATCGGGAATGGTCAACTGAATAGGATCTTGCGAGGCAGTGAATAGGAGGATTTCTAGGGGTGTCTCGTTGGGGAGTGTCTCGCTAGGGAGTGCCGGAGAATCACTTTTAGATAATTGCTCAGTGCCTATCTCAGTGCCTATGGTGGGTGATTTGATATAAACAACGATAGATTGCTTGTCAGTTGTTGCCTGCACCTCAGCGAGCAAGGATTGAATTTGCTCGGGGGCTAGCTCAGTGGGGTTGAGCGATCGCCCAAAATACTCAGAAAATTCCTTCACACGGGCCGTTTCAATTTCTGATAGGGTATCGACCGCGTTGGCGCTATCTAAAACCGTGCGGGACGAGTGCATGATGCGTCGCTGCCCCCGCAGCCGTGAGTTTCTGGGTTTACCCCCTGTATTCATTCTGTTGTCACGGGGCCTATCTTGTAGGTTAATCGTGTCTTTGGGCTCAATTTTACCCTCAAAGGTTTCCAAACTTTCACCATTGGCCGTAAACTCACCAGCAGCCACATTTCCTGTAAATACATCTCCAGGTGTTGAAAAGGTGACCCGGCTACTGCTGTCAAAAGTTTCGGTCAGAATATTGCCAGTGATGATATCGCCCGCTGTATTGCTCAGAGCAATATCACCACTGGATTGTAGACCCGCGGTGTGAATGTCACTTGTCGTAATGGTATCACCAGCATTCAAAGTGACACTGCCACCAGCGCCCTGCGGGGCATCGGTGCTGAGCTGGCCTGTATCAATAGAGCTGGTGGATTGTAGCGTGATATTTCCGCCGTTACTATTAGGCGCTGAGGTATCTAGGGTGCCAATGAGAATGCGAGCGCCTGAAAAGTGCAGCGATCGCCCAGGCGCAACAACCGCATTCCGGGTATCGATAAAGGCCAGATCGCCCGCTCCGTCTTGATCGGCATCGGCTATCCAGGTAATGCTTCCGGCACCCGGTGAAAAGGTCAGCACATTATCGGAGAGCTCTTCTAAGAAAATATTATTAGCGGCCTGTAGGGTAATATTGGCATTACCGGCCAAGGATTCTAAGGTAGTTTCTGACAATGTGAAGAGACCCTTGCCCTCTTCAAAACGAAGGGTGTTGTCCGCTATCTCAGGATCATTATCACCGTTGTCACCATCGACAATACGAATGTCTTTAGGGTCTAGTAGTAAAGACCCGGTTGCGCCATGGGGGGCACTAACATCTACGAGGCCTCGAAAAATTAATGATTCTTTCCCCGAGACCTCAACAAACCCTCCATCACTGACGACACCGGCCACACCTGAACCGATCGCGGTGATATCACCCAAAAACTGAGTGGTACCGGTGGCCCAAGCAATGACGCTGCCACCATTCCCTTGGCTAAGTGCATTCGCCGCGATCGCACTTTCCCCATCAATAAATGTCTGCCTCGCTGGGTAAATCGGCCCTTGTCCCTGATAGTCTCCCCCTAGCAAAACCGTGCCGCCACCGTTTGCGCCTGACGCATTGATGTCAGCAGAGAGCAGCGCCACGCGATCGCCAAACACGCCCACGCGACCGCCGACCCCCTCAGAGCCAGAATCTACCGCCACCTCGCCGGGAGCAGTTGGTTGAGAAACATCCACCAATCCGGACACAATCGCGGTACCAGATTGCACGGGAATGCCAATGTCCGAATCGCTTAAGCGAATTGTTCCATCGGGATTTTCT
>JBCDAG010000410.1:0-5962 GCA_039186165.1 Cyanobacteria bacterium P01_F01_bin.53 | reverse complement strand
GGTTTTTGAGCGCTGCATCGTACTCTCGCCAGTTGCGAATTCGATACTGGGTTTTGACGGGTTTTTCTGACATGGGCGCGAAAGGAAGGGGGCTAGACACTATTATCGCAGCTAACTCATGTTCTTTATGCAACAACCCCGCCTCCTTGCCAAACCCATCTATACTGATGGACTATTTTCAGATTTCTGCACTAGGTCGTTTTTGCATAGATTTTGGTTTGTAATTGGTGGTTGTGTTGTCCCTTATATTCAATGCTCTGGGTTTAACTTCTACCAAAATGATTGTGGCTTGGAATGTGCTGGTGATATCAGGATTGGCCAAAGCCGCGATCGCATTTGACCGCTCAGATTTGGCTCTCAGACTATCTAGTCTTGGCGATAGAAACCGCGCACTGTATTCAGCAGCATCAGCAGGTTGACGGCCAGCTGTACCGATTGAACGATGACTGTAAGCCAACGGTGGTTGCTCAGTCCGAGGACCGACTATGCCTTTTTGATTAAGGCGCTGCTAGATATTTAGCCGGCTTGTTTAAGGTTTGAAAAATATGTGTGAGCTACCGATTGGCTGAATGATGTGATCGCACTTCAGTCCGACTTTGATCAGGCTCTAGGTGCGTATGACGGTGGCTATCTGAATGCCCACAGCGAACAGCTGATTGTTAAGAGCGTTCGTATTGAGACAGTGCGGTGCCATCGGCCAATGGTGTGGCGATTTCGTCTCTCATACGCCTCTTTTTGTTCACCGAAAATCTGGAGTGCTTTAGCCAAGCGAGCATAGCCCATCGCGTTGACGGCCGTGAGGCTACGTTGAGTCTACGTTTGAGCTAATGGAGCCGATGTCATTTGTCTGGTGGGTTGCTGTTGTCGTTTTTTGCTTGGGTGTGGTGGCAATTCTGAGTATTGGCTACGAACGACTTGCGGCTAAGGCTTGGTGGTGGCTGGTCGTTTGGTGCGGAGCGCTAGCTGCTGTTGTGGCACTGGAGGATGACGACATGCGCTGCACGGGTAGCAAAATCTTAAATGTTGTCCCTTTGTTTAAGACACTCTCTACCGAGACGCTGCCGCCCATGCGCTTCACGAGTTGTTCTACCAGGGTGAGGTCCAGGCCTGTTCCCTCTTTTCCACTGGTTGGGCTGCGATAAAAGGCTTCAAACAACTTGGCTGTTTCTGTTTTGCTCATCCCGGCACCGGAATCTTGAATGCTCAGGACGACAAATTTATCTTCGTAGGGAGCAGCTGATACCCATACACGGCCACCTTTGGGCGTAGTTTGAATCCCGTTGTTGAGGAGATGAATGACAATTTGCTTCAGTTCTGCCTCTGTCCCCATGATTTCGCTGAGCGTGGTGGGGACGGTGTATGCCAGCATGATGCCGCGCTCTTCGGCAATGGGCTGATAGGTGCTGACAATGCCAGGAATAATGTTGGCAAGTTGCAAAGCCTGAGGGGGGAGGCTCTCGGTTGTGTGGAGTTGCAGCAGGTCGATCACACTAGTAATCAAAGACTTTTGGCGATCGCACTGGCTGCTAATCATATCCAGGTAGCGTTGCCGCTGGGCGAGCTTTAAGGTGGGTGAGCCCAGTAGTGTCAGAGCCGTTTTGATGGTGGTGAGTGGAGCCTGTAGCTCCCTGCCTGCACGGCTCAAAAAGTCAGGGCACAGCGTGGAGAGAGTAGAACTCGCCTGATCTTTTTCTGTATTGCGGTGGTTGACGAGCTCTGCGCGTAGATCTTCTTGACTCTGTAGCTGCCAAGTTAAGTAAGCATCTGCCAGTGGATGACAATTGCGCGTAGCTAAATCATTTGGGAAACACCGACTCCACTGGTTGAGCACGGCACTGGCTGCGATCATGCTTTCGTCAGTGGTTTGGGTGTCGCCGATGCCTGGTTCTGATGGGTGACTTCCAGCTTGCGAAGACCTTAAGTGAGCGGTTGTCTCTGAAGATGATGTAATGGAGGTGACCGCATGCTCAGCGCCCTGAGGCAGACTCCGTTCAATGATTGCTTTTATCCCCGTCGATAGTGCGGCTGCGGTATGTCCCGATAGGGTGGAGTAAAGCTTAAGCGTTCGTTTATCAGCGGTTTGTATGGCGGGGGGGGTGCGAGCTGCCAGCAGAACTGCAACGAAGTTATCGGCAACGGCCAAGCACAGGTACTCTCGCTTCAATTGAGCATCTTGCTCAATTGGGATCGGACGTAGACTCGCAGCCAAGTTATCAGGTGGTGTGCCGGTTTGCTGACCCAGGGAATAGATTGTGCAGCCCGCAGCCTGCTGACCATATTGCCAAATATCGTTCCACCATGCGTCGTCTTTAGGCAGTTTGAGCCATAAAGTGGCGGGCACTTTGTGCTCGATCAAAAAATTGGTGAGTGATTGCAAGGCTGTTTTAAAGCCTCGAGGATCAACTGAGACAGCCGGTAACTGCGGCTGCGAACTGACCAAATGAGTCTGTAGAGATAAAGACGACATAGGTTTTAGGGATAAATAGCCGGTCAGTAGATCCCGGCGCACTAGCGTTGGGTGCTCATAAGGTACTATCACGTGCTTGAAGTTTGTCAACGGTATAGCCGTTTGAACGTCCTTAAAAACGAACGCAAAGCCGTAATATTACGGAACCCAGTGAGTGGAGTAGATGAACAAAGAACAGATTACAAGGAGACTTTTCCTGGCGGGGTAACGAGGCTAAGTTAAATAAATATGCCCACATCCTGTCCCAATAGTTGCTCCGTTTCCGTCTAAGTTCGGCATTTTCTCCCTTCTAGCTCCTCTTATTTTTCTTGATGGGGCTCTTGATAAGGGCGTGAATCGGGCTAGTCGCTTGCTTGAAATGGCGTTTTCAGCTTTGTGACAATCTTTCTAGGAGCGCAGCCCTAGACTGTTCGCGATCATCAAAGTGAATTTTCTCTGTGCCTAAAATTTGATAATCTTCGTGGCCTTTTCCCGCAATCACAATGCCATCACCGGGCTTGGCTTGCAAAATGGCGCTGCGGATGGCTTGGGCACGATCGCAAATCACTTGCCCATCGTCTAGCTCACCCGAGATCCCTGCAACAACGTCAGCCAGAATTTGCTCAGGGTCTTCGGTGCGCGGGTTGTCGGAAGTGACGATGGCACGATCTGATTGAGCATAGGCAATGCCGCCCATTTTGGGTCGCTTGGTTCGATCTCTGTCGCCGCCACAGCCAAAGACGCAAATGAGCTGCCCTGAAATAAAGGGACGCGCTGCTTTCAGGGCGTTTTCTAAGCTATCTGGTGTATGGGCATAGTCGACGATGACACTAATATCCTGGTCTTTGACAGTCTGTGCTGGTGTTTCTGCCGAACTATCGATTTGCACTCGTTCCATACGACCGGGCACGCCTGTAAAGGTTGGCAGTGCTGCGACGATTTGCTCTAAGGAAACACCCAAATGCAGAGCAGAGCCTGTTGCTGCCAGAAGATTTTCTAAATTGAACTGACCAACGAGGGGCGATGAAAAAGATTGATTACCTTGAGGCGTGCAAATCGTACCGCTGACGCCCGTCGGACCGTAGGTGAGATCTGCGGTGTAGAGGTCAGCGCTGGTGTCCTCAATGCTGTAAGTCCAGACTTGGCTCGCATCCAACCGAGCAATCAGCTTTTGACCGTAGGGGTCTTTTTTATTGAGGATGGCACGGCCCTTCAAGTAATCAGGCCCGAAAAGCAGCGCTTTAGCCTCGAAGTAATCGTCCAGATCCTTGTGGTAGTCCAGGTGATCTTGGGTGAGGTTTGTGAAAACAGCGACTTCAAAAGGGATGTTCCAAGCCCGGTGTTGGGCAAGGGCATGGGAGCTAATTTCCATGACTGCATTTTGACAGTCAGCCTGCTGGGCGCTGGCGAGTTCTCCCTGAAGGTCTATGGGAAAAGGCGTTGTGTGAACGGCGGTTTTTTCATGTCCGGGCCAGCGGGTGTACAGGGTGCCAAGAATAGCGGTTTTTTGCTGGGCCTGGTTAAGGAAATATTCGATTAGGTGGGTGGTGGTCGTTTTACCGTTGGTGCCGGTCACGCCCACCATTTTCATGTGTGCCGTTGGCTGATTGTAAAATTGCGCGGCGAGTTCGGCGCAGGCTTTGGGGATTTCTGTGGCTGTGAGAACGAGGGCGTTGCTGTCAGCTGTGGGTTTGGCCACAAGTGCATTGGGAGAAATCAGGGCGGCGATCGCGCCTTTTTCAATAGCACTTTGCCAAAACTCACCCCCGTCTACTCGGGTGCCCGGCATGCCGATAAAGAGTGTCCCAGGGGTAATGGACTGGGAGTTTGCTGAGAGCCCTGTCACTTCCCTCTCCCAATTGGGATGGTTGGATAGGGCATCGGGGACTGTTAATCCTGCAATGGTCAGGTCAGCAAACAGGTCTTTGAGCAGCATGCGGTTTCCCCCTCGTTCTGAATTGTGCCTTCGGGAATTATGCCTCAAAGGGGCCGATGTGTGTCTGTATCATTTTGGCTACTTGGGCTGTTGAGGCGCGTGGCGACAGTCGTGGCAATGGGTGTTCTGTGGTGGTGGCATTGGCCGAATCCTCTACGATGCGGTGACAGAGGACGGGCACTTCGTATTGGTACTTTTGAAACCACGTTTCATTTTGGGTGATATCCCGAATCTCTAACTTCAGAGGCAGGGTCTCTAACTTTTCTTGGAGTCCTTCACAGAGATGGCATCCGGGTTTGCTGTAGAAGATGAGTGTTTTCATAGCAGTTGCCTTAAAAAGCTGCCCCAGGCTGCTGACACTATTTCAGGTGCGCCATTGACAGATGAATTCAGTAGCCATTGTCGCTTATCTCCGTGTATGGACGCCGTGCCAGTTGACTTATCGATAATGGGGCCAGGCGTGAGGTCAGATGTGTAGCCATCTTGAGAGACACCCAGAAATCGTTTCGTTGGGGGCGGACTCACTATGTTTAACGTGAACATTTTCAGGCGTTCGGCTCGGATATTCTCTACGAAACGGAATTCATCCAACCATACCGAATAGCCTTGAGAGCCTTTTCCCAAAGGCTATTCGAGCGTTTGGCAGGATAGCCGAAATCTAATGTCCGGTATTCCGACCGGATTATGTGTGTTTATGGAGTAGGATTGATCGTAACGCCTGATCATGATGTCTTAAGAAAGGCTTCGTCAGGCCCTTTATTACCCAGTTGTTTTCCGGCCATATGTTCCGGTTATTACTATGGTTCAGTGCATAGCAGCCCCCTCTTCAGTCGTGGGCTTTCAGCAGCAATCTAATGTCTCCGACAGTATTCAACAGTTCATTCATACGCTCGATGTAGAGTTGCTTAATCAGCAGTTTGAGCAGGCGACACCTCAAGAAATTTTGGCCTGGTGTGTCGAGCACATTTCCCAGGGCTTAGTTCAATCGACCTCCTTTAGCATGTTGGCGGTCACTCACATGCTCTATAAGGAGCTAGCGCACCCTGTCCCCGTTATCTTTTTGGATACGCTCCATTTGTTTCCTGAAACCTTAGAGACGGCGGCGAAGGCACGCGCGGTCTACGATTTGGACTTACATACCTATCGGGCTGTTGGTGCCGATAGTGCAGAAGCCTTTGCGAA
Organism: Cyanobacteria bacterium P01_F01_bin.53; assembly: GCA_039186165.1. GTDB lineage: Bacteria > Cyanobacteriota > Cyanobacteriia > Phormidesmidales > Phormidesmidaceae > Phormidesmis. The sequence continues at coordinate 398 of JBCDAG010000410.1, read as the reverse complement.
TCGCTATGGCGATGAGCTTTGGGCGAGAGATGTGGACCGCTTTTACGAAATTACAAAGGTGGAGCCCTTGCAGCGGGCTTTGGATGATTTGCAAGTGCAGGCTTGGATTACGGGCCGTCGTCGCGATCAGTCGGCAGCGCGGCAATCTCTCCCCATTTTTGAGCGAGTCAATGGTCGGTTAAAGGTTAATCCGTTGGCCAACTGGACGCGCCAGGATATTTGGGCATACACCGAAAGAAACGGTGTGCTTTATAACCCGCTTCACGACCAAGGCTACACCAGCATTGGTGATCAGCCGCTGACTACACCAACAGCAGCCGGTGAGGATGAGCGAGCGGGGCGCTGGCGCGGAACTGAAAAAACAGAGTGTGGGATTCACTGGTAGATAGATTCATTAG
>JBCDAG010000409.1:0-5983 GCA_039186165.1 Cyanobacteria bacterium P01_F01_bin.53 | reverse complement strand
GGATAATTCTGTCACCGCATCAATATCTTGCTCGCTGTACCAAAAATTGTCTGCCTCGAACTCACGAGACCTTCCCCGCTTTCTATAAAAGTCAATGATGGCATGATTCGCTATTTGGAAAAGCCAAGATTTAACGCTTTTTTGTGACCTTACCGATGGGAGGTTTTTATACGTCTTAAGCCAAATTTCCTGAAGTAAATCTTCGACTTCAGTAGGGTTAGAGACTCTTGATCGTAAAAAAGCTTTAAGGCTTGATTGGTATTGACTCCACACCTCTTCAATATCCAAAATAAACTCCTATTAACGACTCATGCCTGCCTTGACTTATGCCTGCCTTAAAGTGTCATTCCTAGCAGCAATCACTGGTAGCGCATAGCTCATCTGCTCCGCTAGAACAGTTTTCACCGTTTCCTAAGTAGGTTAACTCTGATAAGTAAAATCCTACAAAGGCCTCTGTGAAATCATCAGCAACAGACTTTTTAGCAAGCCCTGTTTTAAGCAATTCGCTCTGCCATTGCTTGACTTTAGGATAGTTTTCAAGGAAATCGAAGCAAGCCTGTTTTTCAATAATGGCCGCCCGATGTAATAAAGGTAACCAAGCTATATCCACCTTACTCAAAGCGTTCCCCTTAAAATACCGACCATCGCTCAGCTGATTTTCTGCTTTTGCAAATAATTTTCCTAGTTTCGCTGAACGCTCTAGTAACGTAGCTTTATCGCCACTTCTCATCGCACTACACTGCGTTAAATAGTGTTTGCTCGCTTGATAGCTCCAAGCGCGATCTAGCGCTTTTTGTTCAGCACTTAGGTCGGTCTCTAAGGGACCGTTAAGCTCATCGATGTACTCAATAATCGCATCGGATTCGAAGAGAGCTGTGCCTGATTCTGTCACCAAGACAGGCACTTGACCTGTCGGTGAAATATCCAAAAACCATTGAGGCTTGTCCTTAAGATTAATATATTCAACGTTATAAGGAACTTCCTTGGCCTCAAGTGCGGCTGTAACGCGCTGAACAAATGGACATATTTTAAAGCTAACTATTCTAAGCATGATCGTCTCCTGTGTGTATCTAGTGAGGTACTCACTAATAAGACGACGAGCTATGAAAAAAGACGAAAGAGGTCATGACAAAATGAGCGATCGCATCGGTTTTACTCGTGAGTCATCGCAACTATTTTGATGACTCACGATACCCTCTGCCCCTCTAGAGCTAAGCCTTCCGTACATCTGGGGGGCGGTTGTCCATATCAAAGACTAATTTCCACTGGTCATCATCCGATTTTCGAAAAATGACAACCACTCGCCCAAAGTCCTCAATTTCAGATTGATCCTGTGGATTGGTTCCCCGCATAGAGAATTGCCCTGTGGCATATCCCAAGTTCCCCTCAGCGATCAGCGCTTCTTCTTCAAAGGTGACAACAGGCGAGATCGCAAAATCAGCAATGAAACTTTCACGAATGGCAGATAAAGTCGATTTGCGTGCACCGGTATGGGGTGCATAGGCAGCTTCCGGATCATACAGTTCCATTAATCCATCAATATCGTGAGCATTAAATAGGGCCATCCATTCATTCAAGGTACTTCGCAGTGCCTCTGATGCAGTCAATGACATTCAATTTGTTTCCTTGTGTCTGAAAGGTTGATTTGATCATAGATACGTTTTATCGTTTTGATAACCCACCTAATATCGAACAAGGTGTAAGGGTAAGCCGAACAATGAAAGATGATAGATTAAGTGGGCTCACTGCGTTTGTACAGGTCGTACGTGTTGGCGGATTTCGCAAGGCTGCGTCAGAGCTGGGCATGAGTGCGGCTTCGGTGAGTGAAGCTGTCAGCCGTTTAGAAAAACGTATAGGTGTGGGTTTACTCAAGCGCACCACTCGAAAAATCTCTTTGACAGAAGCTGGGAAAGACTTTTACGCGCGCTGTGGCCCTGCGTTAGATAGCATTGCAGATGCGATAGAAACCATTCAAGACTCTCAAAAGAAAGTCGCTGGAACATTGCGTTTAACGGCACCATGGTCTGCTGGTCCAATTTTTTTGAACCAGCTGGTTGCCACATTTTTGCAAGCCTATCCAGATGTTGTTGTTGATTTAAATTATGACGCTCGCAAGTTGGACTTGGTCTCCTCTGGGGTCGATGCTGCTATCCGTTCTGACAATTTATTAGAACAAGATTCCCAGGCCCTGCCTATGGGGCCAAAGCTGCCCATGTGTGTGGTCGCCTCCCCTGATTACTTAGCACGGATGGGTACACCAAAATTGCCTGCGGATCTCAACAATCATGCGGGCATTTACTTTCGGCTAAGTGCCAATAATATGCTCGCACCCTGGGTATTCGTTTCCAAAAAAGAACGCTACACGGTCACCCCTCGTCAACGGTTGATTGTTAATGATGCGCAAGCCGCTATTGAAATGGCTGAACGAGGGCTTGGCATGACATATACTTACCGGGCCTTTGCTCAGAGCCAAATTGAGAATGGACAACTCATTGCCCTATTTCCCAAGGCCGCAGATGTTCGACCTAGTTTTTATCTCAATTTTCTCAGCAGGCGGCATATGCCTCTAAAACTCTCTGCCTTTATTTCTTTAAGCAAAGAACAAGGGCTTATACATTCGAGTATTAATGGATGAGCAGCTCTTAATGTTTGTATTAGGGCAATTTTTAAATGATTCACAATCGTCTTCTCCAACCGGGATGTTATGCGGCTTTCACTAACTTCAATATCTCATCACAGGTTTCTGTTGGTGTTTTTAATTTTGTGTAGATTATAAATTTGGCAAGTTTATAATTTGAGGGATGCCTTATAAAGTATTCATTGGTGTCCCGAATATCCTTCGGCAGATTCTTATTGCGTTCGTTCAGAATGCGAACGGACTCCTCCAAATCCGGTGATGGCAGTAGCAGAACAACATTAGGATAGGGCGATAGCGCTTTTTGAACTCTTTTGAATAAGAGAGGATTTTCGTAGACGGAATGCCCTGCACCAAAGTCAATAACACAATTTGTATAGTCTGATAATAATCTCTCTACCGCGTGTGCTTCAAAAGGCTTCCAGTATCGAATGATGCCCCAGGCTCCTTCCTCCTCACGTTTCTTTTTGGCTAATACTTCGTCATATCCAATCTCTTGGTAATAAGTCCATCGTTTCTCGTCCATTGAGTATTGTGGAAGCTTGAGCCGATTGGCTAGAAGTGCACCGATGGTAGATTTTCCAGCACTCTGAGGTCCAATGAGGATAATGTCTGATGGCATAGGTGCTCGTTACCTTAAGTTTCTGACAAGTTTCAATTTAGCGCTGAAATTGTTAGCGCTGAAATTAGCGCTGAAAGACGTCCCTCGGAATGGGGGCAGCATCATGTCTATCCGGAGCCGTAACGGGGGATTCATCCCGTCAAATCATTACAGAGTCTGTAACGCCTTCTGTAACGCCGGTTTAACCTTTGAAGGGGAGGTTCTGTGTAGCTGTATTTTATTGCAGTGATTAAACTTTAGAAATGATTTTAATTCCTTGCACAGGGCAAGGAACAACGCATCGGTTTTCAAGACCGTGGGTTCCAATGCGAGGTGATGAATATACAACAGTGATTGAGTCTTTTCCGTTTTACAGTCCATCCGCGCGACCAGTTTTCCATCCCACAAAATGGGTAGAGAGAAGTAGCCATATTGGCGTTTGAGCTTAGGGACATAGCACTCAATGAGATAGTCAAATCCGAACAGCGCCTTCATGCGCTTGCGCTGAATGACAAGATTGTCGAATGGGGAGAGTATTTTCAGCTTGCTGCGAGCCAACGGTTTATTGAGTAGCGCTAGTGAATCTGGTAACACATAGTAGGGCGTATCAGCGACACGAATCTGTAGCAGCTCTCCAGTGGACACCATGTCTTCCAAGATTTCAGAAACAAGAGACTTTGTGTTCTTTCGCAAATAGGCTATTTCGGCAGCCTGACCCAATCCATTTGCACTCAAATAATGTGTAATCAGAAATCGGGCGTATTCCTCCGAAGTAGGCAGGGTGGTGTCGATCCCTGCTGGCAATACCCGCTCAGTGAGATCATAAACCTTGTGAAAGTTGACCCGGCAGGGCACCATCAGATCCCCCTGCATAAACAAATATTCCAGGGCACGTTTGGCGGGCTTGGTTTTCCATTCACCGATCTTTTTACCAGTGTGCTCAAAGTCCTTGGCCATTAAAGGGCCTTCGGTGGCAATGCGCTTGAGCACTAATTCCATCATCTGCTCATCGCGTTCATACCAATGGCGCTGATTACCGCTTGCGAGTGCATGTTTGCGAGGCAGGCTGAACCGGTAGTCACGAAAGGGCAGGTAGGCGGCCGCATGGGACCAGTATTCAAAAACCTGTTTGTCGGCAAGTAGCTGATCGAGCTGGGACGCTTTGTAACGAGGATTACGGTTCCACAGAGTATGGTGATGGGCGCGTTGAACGACGGAGATGGTGTCGATTTGGATATAGCCAAGGTGTTCAATCGCTGATAGCGTTGCTGCGGTTGCCCGACCGGTTTGTTTGGACGGTGGCAGTCTCTGTGATAGCAGAACCAGTTTTCTGGCTTGTTGAATGGAGAGTGATTCTTTCATAGGAAGCAGTCTCCGGTGGAGGGCAGCTTGTCAATATTATTGGGCTGAAATCATCGGCTTATAAACTCGGCTGACATAAAGTTTCTCTCCGAGATTGCAAAACACGATCAGTATAGCAACCGCAAAAGGGTAGCCGAGTGTCAGCGCAAGCGAACCAAAATGATGACCTATGACAGCCGTATAGACTGCGAGCCAGGGTCTATGAAAAAGGTAGATGAAGAATGAGCCAGCTCCAATATACGATAGTGATGTGGAGAGGATTTTGTATCGCTTGTTATCAGCCAGATGCCTGCTGAATGTCAGGATTGATACCAGGCTGAAAGCGATGAGCATCAGCGTTAACAAAATGGGGAGAGCAAAGAATAGCGTGTTGTCACCTTGCCCATGATCGTATATGACCGGCTCGCCCCAAACTTCCATATAAAGGGCGTAGCCTAGAACAAAACAGATGAGTGTAAGCCAGCTAACTGATGGTTTAGAAGCTACTTTTCTTAAACTCGTGGAGCCCATTATTCTTAAGCGGCACCAAAGAATTCCCATCAGGAAGACTGGGAAATAGAGGAAGAAACGGATGTCAATGATGTGGAATACATAACGGATAAGGAGGGCCAAGAAGAGCATGACCGCAGCGGAGGTCAGGAAGTATGACAGATGACGCTGCCAGTTAAGCAGGGGGTAGGCAAGGTACATCGGCAGCAAAATACCGATGTACCAGAGCGTGAGGCATTGCGGGTATTTGGGAAACAGCAGCGCCTGTAGCCCGACGACATGCACAGGAAGGGAGATATGCCATGGGTGAAGTGCGACGTCGTGGTGTACCTTGAGGTGCCCAAACAGAAAAAGGAAGACGCCGAAGGTGAACAGGTAGGGAATATACACCCTCCATAAGCGTTTGAACAGGAAAGGTTTCCACTCAAAATGAGTGGCCTTGCCATAGCTATGCTCTAATGCATAGCCAGTCAGAAAGGAAAAACCACCAAGACCGACGGTTGTGATGCCGTGCTCCCAGTACGCAAGCAGGGGCATCTCACCAACATAGTCAGGGGAATGATGGAGAAGAATCAGCAGAATCGCGATCGCACGCAAGAAATCAAGCTCAGCAATCCTTCGTGTGTTTGCCATGATCCTCCCCAATCTATCGCCAGCGTAAACCCATACTCAGCGTAAATCAACAATCGATGAAAAATCTTGCCCAAGCGAAATTTTGCTGTCGTAATCGGTAAACTTGAGAATCCCAAAGTAATCACTAGTACAGTAAGTATAAAACAATGAAACATACGCGGAGCTATGAAGCGGGTTGAGATTCACCTCAAGGATGAGGAGCGCAGGCATCTGGAGTTGCTCAGTAGCAGCGGGACTTGTCAGGTGAGAGTTCTCCAGCGAGC
>JBCDAG010000408.1:0-5989 GCA_039186165.1 Cyanobacteria bacterium P01_F01_bin.53 | reverse complement strand
GGTTTTTATCTATGTATTTTTTGTCGGGATGGCGGTTATTGGCCTGCTAGGGTGATGCGATCGCTTACTTCCCTAATTTTTTGGGCTAAGTTCAGATCTCGTTTGATTAGCTGAGCGACCTTATCGCAGCTGTACATGACGGTTGTGTGGTCTTTGCCGCCGAATTGATCACCCACTTTTGGGAGGCTAAGGTCGGTGTGCTGACGCATGAGATACATGCCAACTTGCCGAGCTTGGCTAATTTCACGACGGCGTGAGTTGCTTTTAAGATCGTCAATAGAAATTTTGAAGGCATCTGAGACCGCTTTGATGACCGCTTTAGGCGAGGATTCGATGCGCTCAGCCGGTGGGTCAAGCACTGGGATGAGGTTTTCAACCGTCATTGGTAGCCCTGAAATTGAGGTGTAGGCGATGGAGCGAGTCAGAGCACCTTCTAGCTCGCGAATGTTTGTGGTGTAGGAGGATGCGATGTATTCAGTGACTTCGCGTGAAATCGAAACCTGTTCATATTCTGCTTTCTTTTGCAGAATGGCCATGCGGGTTTCAAAGTCAGGGGATTGAATGTCGGCAATCAGGCCCATGGAAAAGCGAGAGCATAGGCGTTCTTGCAAGCGAGGAATTTTATTGGGCGGACGATCTGAGGCGAGGACGATTTGTTTGCCTGCCTCGTGGAGCGTATTAAACGTATGGAAAAACTCTTCCTGGGTGTATTCTTTGCCTTCAATGAACTGAATATCGTCCACTAAGATGACATCGACTTCTCGATACTGCTCGCGAAAGCGCTGCATGCTGTCACGGCGAATAGAAGCGATCAGGTCATTGGTGAAGGTTTCGGTAGAGACATAGGCGACGCGCGCATCTTTGTCGCTTTCCATGCGGTAATGGCCGATAGCTTGCATCAGGTGCGTTTTACCGAGCCCGACGCCGCCGCATAGGAACAAAGGATTAAACTCACGCCCTGGTGATTCGGCCACAGCTAAAGCAGCGGCGTGGGCCATACGATTGTTTGCACCGACGACGAAGCGCGAAAAAATAGCTTTTGGGTTGAGATCAGGGGATTCTACGCTGTTTTTTTCAGATGTACTGACCGCTGTGGGAGTAGCATTGGCTGGGTATGCAGGTGGAGCCGAGGGGGCGGCATCACTGGGAGCAATACCGGTCGGAACGGTATCATTGGTTACTGTTATAGAGACATCAATGGTATGCCCGAGAACTTCTGCGGCAACATCTGAAATGGTGCTGAGATAGTGCTTTTGTAGCCAATTACGGGCAAACGGATTATCGGTGAGCAGGACCAGTTGCTGCTCGGAGAGGGTTTGAATGCGAGTGGGCTTGATCCAAGTCTCAAAGGTGGGGCCGCTCAGCTGGCCTTCTAGCTTGGTTAAGACCTTATTCCAAAGCTCTTCTTTTACCTGAGCCACAAATCCACCTCAACAGTTTTCTTAGGTTTGCTTGGGGGCGTCTACAAACTCGTGTTGAGGGTAAAAAACTCAACACGAGTGTGAGCGACGGAAATTTTCGTATACCGGATATGGATACAGTGATGGGTTCTTGAATAATTAGGACGGCCAGAGGACGGCTAGTGTGGAGCCTAGCGGGACCTGTTTGTGTGTGAGATGCTCTGGCTATGCTGTGTCAACATCATTATGGGCATAGGTCAATGGCCAATGCTAGCCAGGTGAGACAAGGTCTATTCATCATCTAATCATCAGAAGAAAGAGGCCTTTATCTATGTCGACAGTCATCTCAAAGATAGCCAACAGGATTATCTAGAGTACTAGATATAGCGTCTCGAAATGTTTGAGAAATCTATATATGTGGTGTCACGATTCCGAGCGAGGGGAATGTGATTGCAGGGCTTATCAGTGAAAATGTCCTGAGGTCAAAACAGATCAGAACATTGCGAATTTAGGGGCTAACTGGACTGATTAAGCCAATATATTTGGGTTTGGATGGTCTATGAGAAGGGGCTTTTGAAGTGCGTAGGTAGCATAGACGTGACCAAGATGGCTTGGCTTTGACGTTCTATTTTTTGTTTTGAATTTTTTATCGTTATCGAATTATAGGGTGAAATATCTCCTTGCGATGACATTGTGTCGAGACTTTTTGGAATTCGTGGTGGGCGGGATATCGCTAAGCGTGATCGCATTTGAATCAACAGAGTGCGATCGCAGTTTTCTCATCACCGTAATGACATCTATTTGGCAGCTCTCTCTCATTCAAACGGTTCATCTAAACAGGTCATCTAAACAGGCTTAATACAACAGAACTACTAAGAGTCTCGTGAGTGCGGCCTCATTACTTTGTCGAGTGCGATCGCACTCGACAAAGTAAACTTTTATGAAAAGAGAGTTTGCAAGATGTCTTGGATATAGCTAGGGCGTCTCATTGATGCTGCTAAGAATGTTTCGTTGAGGCTGAGTTTGGGTGAATGATGGGGGCGAGGTTCTGATGCGTGCCAAGGCTGGCTGCCAAGGGCCATTTGTGAGAACTGTCACTACCGAACAGCCCGTTTTGTGAGGGACTTTGTTAGAAGAAGGATAATGACTGTGGGCATACCAGGCCCTTTCATCGTTGCCCCTTACACACTGCTATGCGGCCCTTACACGGCGGAAGACTAGCCATGACTCAACCCCAAAACAATACTTCTGTACCTGCTGACCTGAAGCCACAGCTGGCACCTTGGCATCGGCAATGGCTACGTAAGTCGCTGACCTATGCCCTGATGACGGTAGCTAGCGCGGGCACGGTGCTTTTGGTGACTGACTATAGAGATGCTCAAACTGCCGAGGGGAATGGCTATGGCTATGAGACGGTGCAGTATGAAGCCAGCCCTTTAGTAGACGGGCTTGCCTTAGAGTCAGCGGATACGGTTCCTGTGCCAGAGGCTACTGCTGAAGTTGTGCCCACGGAAGATGACTCTGTATTGCTGAGTCAGGCCGTTGGTACTGAGCGCCTGATTGGTGGGGCGAACTTTATCGCAGAGGCTGTGGAGCGTGTTGGACCCGGGGTTGTGCGGATTAACTCTGCTCGCACGGTGGCGTCTTCTCGCCCAACCCGCCCTGGCATTTTTAGCGACCCATTTTTCGATGAATTCTTTGGGGATAGAGGGGGGCTTAGTCAACAGCCCCGCCAGCGTGTAGAACGGGGCACGGGATCAGGCTTTATTTTGGATGCCAACGGCACGATTGTGACCAATGCCCACGTGGTAGAAGGCGCTGACGTGGTGACCGTGACCTTTAAAGATGGGCGCGAGATGCGGGGCGAAGTGGTTGGTGAAGATCCGTTGACCGATGTGGCCGTGATTAAGGTCGATGCGAGTGACCTGCCGACGGTGCCGCTGGGTAACTCTGATACATTGCGTCCGGGTGAGTGGGCGATCGCAATCGGTAACCCCCTCGGTTTAGACAATACGGTGACCGCTGGCATCATCAGTGCCACAGGTCGAAGCAGTGCGCAAATTCGAGTGCCGGATAGCCGTGTGCAGTTTATTCAAACGGATGCGGCGATTAACCCCGGTAACTCTGGTGGACCGCTGCTGAATGATCGCGGTGAAGTGATTGGTGTGAATACAGCGATTTTGGGCAATGCCCAAGGTCTCGGCTTTGCGATCCCGATTAATCAGGCCCGTGCGATCGCCAACAAGCTGGTGGCGAATGGTCAGGTGGAGCATGCCTACTTGGGTATTCAAATGCAGACACTGACCCCTTCCTTAAAAGAACAGGTGAATAGTGACCCGCGCTCTAACCTGCGAATCAATCTTGATTCTGGTGTGTTGATTGCCAATGTGGTGAATAATTCACCGGCGGTTCGCTCTGGTTTGCGGCCAGGGGATGTGATTGTTTCCATGAAGGGGCAGACCATTACCCAGGCAGATCAGGTTCAGCGGCTGGTGGAGCAGACCGATGTGGGTGATGCGATCGCGGTGACCATTAATCGAAATGGACAGACGACTGAGCTATCCGTTATTCCTGGGGCTTATCCAACGCCCTCTGCTCGATAGCCAGACTCGATAGACAGACCTGTTGATTCTTCGCTTATGTGCTGAAGAACATTACCAATAATGTGGCGATCACCTGATTGAATGGAGAGAGGGTTTTACCCTCTCTCCATTCTTTGGTTTTACCAGCGCTGGTGTTTCCAGTTTATTTTGAGCTGGGGGCGCTGCGTCTGCATCCTCACTTTGTTATGGAGGCCATCGCCTATGGCGTTGGTCTCTACTTTGTCCTGTTGCGACGCAACAAACGGGATGTGGTGGCTACTGAGGAGCTGAAGCACCAGGAGACTCCCATCACAGCTTCCCAGCGTTCATCGATTTCGGTGGGTGCGCTGGTGGGTGCCTTAGTTGGTGCCAAATTGCTGGTAATGGTTCAGCATCTGAATTTACTGGGAACGGATTGGCGGCAGTTTGCGCTGTTGATAGTGCAAGGGAAAACGATCGTGGGGGCCTTGCTCGGCGGCCTGATTGGCGTTGAAGTGACGAAAAAAATGATTGGCGTGCGTCGCTCCACCGGAGACGGTTTTGTGTTTCCGGTGTTGTGGGGGATGGCGATTGGTCGGGTGGGGTGCTTTTTGACTGGGCTGAGCGATCGCACCTATGGCATTGCGACTACGCTGCCCTGGGGTGTGGATTGTGGGGATGGCATTGCCCGCCATCCGACTCAGCTATATGAAATTGCTTTTTTAATTGGGCTGTTTGGGTTCTTGCGATGGTTTGCCCGGAGGCCTAGCCGAGAGGGTGACCTCTTCAAGCTGTTTATGATTGCTTACTTGGCGTTCCGTTTAATCGTTGATTTTATTAAGCCTGAATTTCGTCCTGTGTTGGGACTGAGTGCGGTGCAAATGGCCTGTGTTGGCGGATTACTGTACTACCGGCCACACCTGCTGAGATTGCTTAGCTTGATGAGGGCATCTGGTGAGCCTGGGCAATCGCGCTAGGCTTCGTGACGTTTGGCAACTTTTTGGCCACAGCATGCGTTGGCTGCGTTATGCCTTCAAATAGCCCGTTGCTTATTGTCCTCACGTCTTAGGCGATGCCTTTATGCCCACCCGCCCTTATCTGTTTTATGCGTTGACGAATAGTGTGTGCTCTACCTGCTTAACCAAGGTGGAAGCCAAAATCATTTTTCGGGATGAGAAGGTGTATTTGGTGAAGCATTGCCCGATTTATGGTCGGGAGGAGGTGCTAATTGCGGACGATGTGGAGTATTACAAAAAGTGCAATGGCTTTATTAAGCCAGCGGATATGCCGCTGACGTTTAATACGCCGATTCAGTATGGTTGCCCCTATGACTGTGGGCTATGCCCGGATCATGAGCAGCACAGCTGCCTAACCCTAATTGAGGTGACGGACCAGTGTAATTTGGCTTGCCCGATTTGTTATGCGGATTCGGGGGCGGCTGAAGAGACAGGGCATTCGCCGAGAAAGCATCGCAGCCTCGCGCAGATTGCCGAGATGATGGATGTGATTGTGGCGAATGAGGGCTCGCCGCAGGTGGTTCAAATTAATGGCGGTGAGCCGACGGTGCATCCTGAATTTTTTGAGATTTTGGAGTTGGCGAAGGCACGGCCAATTCAGCATTTGATGATTAACACCAATGGGGTGAAGCTTGCGACGGATAGGGCCTTTTGTGAGGGACTGGCAGACTACATGCCAGGGATTGAGGTGTATTTGCAGTTTGATAGCTTTGAGGCGGCGGCGCTGAAGGAACTGCGTGGGGCGGATTTAAGGCAGGTGCGATCGCAAGCCCTTGCACACCTCAACGAGTTCAACATTTCCACCAATCTGGTGGTGACGGTGAAAAAGGGCCTTAACGATGGCGAAATTGGCAAAATTTTGGAGCATGCCCTACAGCAGAAGTGTGTGCGGGGGTGACGTTTCAGCCGATTCAGGCGGCGGGGCGATTGGATGATTTTGAGGCGGGGCGCGATCGCTACACGCTCACCGAGGTCCGTCGCTCTATCTTGGAGCAGTCCGACTATTTCCAGC
>JBCDAG010000407.1:0-6030 GCA_039186165.1 Cyanobacteria bacterium P01_F01_bin.53 | reverse complement strand
TAGAAAAAGCCACCAAGGTCAATAGTGCCGCCACCCTGGCGAAAAATTATCTGTTGAAATACGACCTGCCCCAGGAGATTTATAGCAAGTACCACAAAATGGTGCTGGCCGTCGGGGCACAGCAGGTGGAGAAATTGCGCGATCGATACGACACCTTCAAAACCCTCTTCCCCGACCTCACCCTGATTGATCGAGAAAAAATCGAAACCCTAGAACCCAACGTGCTCAAAGGCCGCGAAGCCGATGAAGAAACCCTAGCCCTCTTCACGCCAGAAGGCTACACGGTGGATTACCAAAAGCTCTCCCAGTCGTTTGTGAAAAATGCGGTAAAAGGTACCGATAAAGCAATTGAGCTGATGATGAATACCAAGGTGACCTCGGTGGTAGAGAAAGATGGGGGGTATGAGATTGCCTTATCAGAAGATGGAGAAACCAAAACAATTACCGCCAAAACAGTCGCAGTCACCAGCGGCGCACACAGCTTGCTATTCGCCAAGGAGCTAGGCTACGGCCAAGAATACGCCCTGCTAAGCGTGGCCGGAAGCTTTTACTTTGCGCCCAATTTGTTGAATGGCAAAGTGTACACGGTTCAGCTGGCCAAGCTCCCCTTCGCCGCCATCCATGGCGATCCAGAAGTGCACGACGCCAGCCAAACCCGCTTTGGCCCCACGGCAAAAGTAATGCCGCTGTTGGAGCGTCATCGATACGGCACGATGTTTGAATATTTTAAAACGGCTGGCTTGAGCCTAGATGCCTTCAAGAGCTTCTTCAACATCTTGAGTGACTGGACGATTTTGATCTACATCGTTATGAACTTCATCTACGACATTCCGATTATCGGCAAGCGACTGTTTATCCGAAAGGTCAGGAAAATTGTGCCCTCCATTCAGCTAAAGGATCTAAAGTTTGCGAAGGGCTATGGGGGCATACGGCCCCAGGTGGTGAATTTAAAAACGCGGGCCTTAGAGATGGGCGAAGCGAAGATTTTAGGCCGCAATATTTTGTTTAATATTACGCCCTCACCAGGGGCCTCAACCTGCCTGAAAAATGCCGAGGACGACACAAAAAGGCTGATGAATTTTTTAGGCGGGGATTACACATTTGACGAGGCCCGTTTTGTGAGCGATCTGGCTTAGGTATTGGGCACAAAGCCTGCTCAATCACCTTCAAAACACAGCCAGATCAGATCTCCTCCAGGGAGGAGTGCCCGCAGGGCGAGGTGGGTAGGCAACCTATGCAACCCACCTGATTCCCCCATTTCTCAAACTGATCAGTACACATTGTTTTTTAAGAACTGTTTTTCAAGAACCCCCTTATATATGTCTGTTGTCACCCGCTGGCTATCCGCTACCCCCTCACCGCTAGCCAAGCGCTTTATCTTACTCAGCTTCCCCTTTCTCGTTGTTTTAGTACTAGGCCAAGACTCTCTCCAGCTCGTTGCACAAGGCGTAGAGCACGGTCAGCTCTTCTCAGATCTCATTATCGTTCCCTACTTTGTTGCATTGCTGTTTGCCCTGCAACCTGAGCAACGACTGATGGCCTTTATCTTCCTACCATTCTCGGCGGTGGCGGAATATATTTTTAGCCTGATATTTGGCCTCTATGCGTACCGGCTAGAAGCGGTGCCACTGTATGTGCCCTTTGGCCATGCCGTGCTATTCAGCATGGGATTGTTGGTGTGTGAGCTGCCGTTTGTGCGTCAGCATGAGGAGAAGCTGCGGCCCTTTTTAATCGGCATCTATATCGCGCTCTTTAGTGCGGTTATTTTACTGCTGCACGATACGCTGAGTGCTGTTTTTGGGTTGGTTTTCCTATGGGTTTTGCGGCGTAAGGGGTACCAAACGCTCTATTTTGTGATGGGCTTTTTGGTGCTTTATATCGAGCTACTCGGCACAGGATTCGGGTGTTGGGCCTGGGTGCCCCATCCCTTTGGGTTGAGCTGGCTTCAGGCGACGAGCCCACCGTTTGGGGCGTTCGTTTGCTATGTGCTAGGCGATATCGGTGGGTTCAAGATGATTCGCTTTTTTGAGGGGCGCTTGGCTGCGGGTGACTTCGACTCCGCTCAGCCACCGGGGGGGATCGCGGTTCCCGAGCCCTGAGCGGAGTCGTTGGCTTTGCCTTCTCGCAGAGTAGGGTGGCTGGTTTTAGCCTGATTTACACGTCGCTTCTATAAACGCTAGAGCCATCACCCGGCAAGAATGTGAGCTGATAAGGACGCACCGTCACACCCACACTCACTTCTGTTTGACCGCTCCATTGTTCAACAGAGAGCACCGCATCGCCGGGGCCTTTGTAGTCATAGTATTTGCAGGTCTCTTTGACGCCGGGTTTGCGTTGGCGGGTAAGGGTCGCCGTACCGGATTCGTCTCGGTTGTAGATTTTTTGGCGATAAATGATTTCCGCGCCGGGTGGGTTTTCTACCGGGCAGTCTTTCACGGTTTCCGTAAAGGAGACTTCTAACGTGTCGTCGTCATCGACGGAGAGGAAGCCAATGCGATCGCCATCTTGCAATAGATACTCAACCCACTCCCAGCCGTCTTCGTTATAGGTGAGCTTATCTTCAATCACCCAGTCGTTATCGTCGTATTGAACAATATCACCGAGCTTCAGGGTGAAAATCGTTGGCTGGCGAACGCCAGGGGTTTTGTTGCTGCTGCCACCACTGCCACCCCCGTTAAAGTACCAAATGAGCATCCCAACAAGTGCAATGATAATGAGTAACCAAAGAAGATTCAACATAGGAGATTAGGGAGAGACGTAATAGAAGAACAGGGGCAAGGCTTAGGCTCGTTATTAATCCACGGTTAATAAACTGACCAGCGAGGATTGGACTGATACGGCACAATCACGGGGTCAGAAAGCTGGTTGACCTCGACGGCGGTGTCGGTGACATCTTTGGCCATAACAAACAGGGTCGGCAACAGCTCAGGGGTGAGAAACTGCGTGGGAATGGGTAAGTCTGCATGGTTAAAAGAGAGATTTTTTTGACTGGCAATCACAAAGCCCCAGGGGCCAAAGCTGGGGATATTGACGGCATAGGGGTAGGCACTGAGGCCGGTTTCGGAGAGGGTTTTTGCGATGCAAGAAATCACCTTGGGTGCAAAGAAGGGACTGGAAGACTGGGTGACCAGAATGCCTTCGGGGGTGAGGTGCGATCGCAACTGTTGATAAAAGCCCTTGGAGTAGAGTTTTGCGATCGCCACTTCATCGGGATCGGGGAAGTCGGCAATAATCACATCGAACTGATTTTCTAGCTGGGGCACCTGCTTAAAGGCGTCGCCATAGCTCACCACCACGCGCGGGTCATCAAAAGCGCCCTGGTTGAATTTGAGCAGGGCTGGTTGGTTTTTTGCGAGGTTAATGACGTCAGGATCTAACTCAATAATGGTCACCTGCTCTACGGAGGGCCATTTCAATACTTCGCGGAGGGCCATGCCGTCCCCTGCACCCAGCAGCAGCACCTGTTTGGGCTTCTCAACCGAGGCCATGGCCGGGTGTACTAGGGCTTCATGGTAGCGGTATTCATCCACTGTGGAGAGCTGGAGTTCACCGTTGAGGAAAAGCCGCACATCTTCACCAAAGCGGGTGAGGACGATGCGTTGGTATGCAGACTGCGATCGCCACACAACCGGCGCTTTGTAGAGCTTATTTTCGAGATTGGAGCTAAAGGGCAAAACGGCAGGCGTGACAACACATAGAGCCACCGCCAGGCCTAGCCCGAGATACTGCCAAGGGCGCATTTGAGGAAAGGCCCTAGCCAGCACAAATACCATCCATGCGGGGAGGGAGCCAATGATAAAGGCGGAGGGTAACAGGCCCACAAAAGGCAACAGCACCGCTGGGAAAAGCAGCGATCCGGCCAGGGCCCCCACATAGTCCAGGGCCAAAACGCCTGCGAGAGAATCGCTCAGGTCGTGTTTATCTAGCTCAATCAGCCGGGTTAACAAAGGCACTTCCATGCCAGAGAGCACCCCTAGCACCAGCGTGCTAAAGGTGAGGCCCACCCACACAGGGCCATTGAGGGTAAACAGGGCAAAGAGACCCAAAGGCACGAGGGCAACCAGCGGTGCTAGGACGATTTCAATGATGAAAAAGCCTTTAATGAGCAGCTTTTGCTGGTGATGATCTGACAGGTGTTCACCCACCGCCACAAATCGACTGAGATACGCGCCCAGGCCCATCGCGGCCAAAAAGCCACCCACCGCAACGCCGTAGGCCAAGGCCTGTGCACCCACTAAGTAGCTGGTGAGGGTCCCGAGTAGGAGTTCGGCGGCTAGACCACAGCCGGAGGAAACCGCTGCGGTGAGCAGGAGAAGCTGCCGTTGCCGCTGGGTGAGCGCGGTGGCGGTGGTGACAGGGGGTGAACTAGGCGATGAACTGGGTGATGAGTTGGACGATGAAAGGGTTTGGCTGGGACTAGTCATGGGTGTGTTGCGAGGTTCCTGAAGGCCCTGAGACTGATATGGCTAGTGGCTTTTATGCTGCTATTTGCCGCTGCCAGGACCGCCGCCTCGGTAACCATCGTAGCTAGATCGGGATGAGCCAGAACCACTGCTGCCACTGTTACGGCTCCCACCACTGTTGTAGCTGCCGCCGCCATAGCTGCTGCCGTAGGGTACCGGCACGATGTAGGTCGTACGAGAGTAACGACGGGCGCGGTTATCGACGAAGTTTTGCTGGCGCAGGGTAACAGAGCTGGCATTACTCATGGAGCCCAGCAGACAAAGGGTGACAATGCCCAGGGTCAGGGCGAGGCAGATTTTGTAGAACATAAGGGAGTTTAGGTGGGGTTGAGCTGGCAAGCCTTAAATTAGTAAGCCACTGGTGAAGCGTCAGTCCTAAAAATTAGTGAATGGGCAGTGGGGGAATTAGGGGAATTAGGGGGGTGGGGAGAACGTTTTAAATACATTTCCCCACTGCCCCCAATCTCCCTAATTCCCCTACAAACCTGGCCCTAAAATTAAGCATTGACGCTGCACTAGGCGATATTAGGCTGCGTTGGCTTCTTTTTTCTCAGCCAGGTTAACGATGGTCCAAAAACCAATGCACGCGATCAGCGCAGGCCATAAAAAGCCGCGGTTTAGCCACTGGCTGTAAACGTTCACTTCAAAAATAACTGGGACTTGGGCCGCGGTGATGCCTTCTGGAGGGGCGGCGGTGATGTTTTGACTGGCGACGGTAAGGCGGATTTTAATTTTTTTAGGGTTGGGCCACTTAGTAATGCCGACGCGCTTGCTGGAAGACTCACTACGAGTGTTAACGTCTCGGCTGGCTTCGGTGAGGAGAGTGCCGTCGTCCGTGGCCACTTCTGCTTTGTACAGGGCGCTTTGGGTGTATTGCAGCTGGGTCACCACCTCAACGGTAGGGCTGCGCTTACCCGCAACGTCGATGAGTTCGGTTTCGGCAGTGGCACCGGCTGCTGTACTCAAGAACTGGGTGGCGACAATCTGACGATGACCGCCGAAGATCATCATGATGATTAAAAAGAGTCCGGCGAAGAGAATACCTTTCTTGGCCAGTTGGGCCGAGGTGTTCACTGGGGATTTTGCCATAGTGACTAAGACGTTAGGAGACGAAGACGATTGACTTTATAAGACGTGGGATTGACGTTGGAAGACGTTATGAATAGTGACTGAGGTTCAGATCAGTCCGGACTTTGGTAGGATACACGGGCTCCGCAGACTTTCTGGCAGACTAGACTTTTTGGCAGAAAATCCGCATGGGCGTACCTGCGTAACTCTGTTTAAGCAGTCTCATCAGTTTTTGCTGATATGGACTCACTTAAAGTACCTTTATTAGCCAAAAAAGTTGCATTTTCAAAATGGACTTCCTAATGGACTGCTTTGGAAAAATAGAGGCAATACATGAGAGTTACGATGCTTTAGATACTATACGCCTTATGTGAGTGTAAAACGGTTACGGACAGGGTGTTGCTCAAAGGTCAACACATCAATACCAAAGTGCTTTCTGAGCAAGATACGCAGGGTGTGACTGGCAACTTTTGCAGAGACGTGGGTACAAATGGCCGAG
>JBCDAG010000406.1:0-6037 GCA_039186165.1 Cyanobacteria bacterium P01_F01_bin.53 | reverse complement strand
TTCAGGTCAGGGATAAGTTCTTCTAGCTCATATTCATAGAGGTCATACACCATTTTCCCGTTAGCAGCTAACGCCTTGTCTAACAGCTTTTCAATCTTTTTAGCGGTCATCAGTAGTGGGATGTTGCGACAAAATTATTTCACTAAGGATCAATCATAGGAGATCTGTAGGCTGTTACTACCTCTTATAGTTGCCTGCCATAGTTGGGCCTGTACTCTGCTTTAGGGCGGCATGACTGCTTCTACGCCATATAAAGTTAGTTAAACACGTGCGATCACATATAACAGTTCGGCGTGGTCTATGCGATGGGCAGTCAGGCGTATAGAGGTGTTAGTTGTAGTTTTAGCGTAATGCAACTAAAAATTATTATTTTACCTAGAACTTGGCTGTGTATTCGTGCTCACTTCTGAATCGACTGACGGCAAGATTTATTCAGCCAAGTATCAAGCCGTAAACCACCAAGTTGAGAAGCGGCGAACACAGGGAGGATGAAACAGTGCCTCGCTGTGTTCTCGACAAATAGAAGTAGACAGTATGAGCATGGATGTTTCAGAATATCCGCCTTTCGAAGGTTCAGGGCTTCCCGAAGATGTCTAGACAAGATACAGAGTGTAAGGTTGCTCTTCCTTGAACTCGATTATTCCACAGCACTGTTTTTGATGAAGGCCTAGAACACAATCAGTAGAAAAGAAAATCCACAAGAAGTAAGCAGGAAATAGCTGAAAATTTCGCCAACCATCAACAGGCAGACTTAGCTAGTTTTGGCCTAACCAATAGCCGTTTTTGTTAAGCGAAGGCTTCTAAGAAGTCTGCAATATTGCAGACTTTATTCAAAATCACTCATGCTCAATTGAACCTCAATAAAAGCTTGCAATAGTTGCTAACTTATGCGAGATTTAGTTAGCAACTATTGCAAGCTAAAAAAGATATCTCAGCCGCAGAAAAAGCTTGCAATATTGCAGACTTTTTACGGACGTATTTACTCATGAAGCGACTACAGGTAGCAATTGCCTCCAGCAAAGGGGGCGTAGGGAAAAGCGCTGTATCTATTCACGTTTGCTATGCTCTGGCCCAAAGAGGATTCAACGTAGTCTTGGCAGACGCTGATAGCAACCAAAGTTCAACTTACTGGGCAGAACGCGCTGATCAAAATGGTCACAATCTCGGTTTTAGAGTGATAGACGGCATCGATGAAGATGTTCCTGAAGACTGCGAGATTCTATGGATAGACACTCAAGGAAACCCAGACTTATCTGAGCTAGAAGTACTGTCGCAGAACATGGACTTAGTAATCTTGCCTTGTGGCGTTGATGCAGGAGAAGTCACAGCGACGCTTCGTTCTATTCGAGAAGCAAAACTAGAAGTCGAGAACTATAAAATTTTGCTGACCCGTATTCCTCCAAATCCAAATAAGCGAGGTGAAAACTTACACAAGCAATTCAAAGAAGCAGGGCTACCCATTTTCGACATACTTGTACGTAGTCGTGTTTGCCACTACGATGCTAACGAAAATGGATTAACGCTTGGTCAGATGAAAGGCAAAGCTGCTAGCAGCGGAGCTAAAGAATACGCAAAATTAGCGGATGAGATTCTCAATTTATTGGGAGATGAGGCATGAACTTAGATAACCTAATCGCGCAGACAAGCAAATCTACCGTAGGGAAAAGCACAGGGAAGAAAAGCAAAAACCTCACGACCGTAGAAATTATAGGCACACTTCCTTTTGATGACATCAAAGACAGGGCAAATCCAGATTCTCGTGCGATCGACTCTGCTCATGTAGCTGAACTAGCTGATTCAATTGCAGCGATAGGATTGATCAGCCCTATCGCTGTAGATAGGGACGGCTGTTTGCTCGCTGGGCTCCATCGTCGTGCGGCACTCGCCTTAATTAGATCTTCTAATGCAAAAGCCTGGAAGAAGCACTTTCCAGATAGTCGTATTGATGTAAAAGTATTCGACTTTAACTCTGCCGCCGAGCCTTCTAAAGCCCTTGATATCGAAGTTGAAGAAAACCAGCAGAGAAAAGACTATACTCCTGAAGAAGTTCGTGAGTTAGCCGGACGACTTAAAGGGGCTGGATACAAAGACTACCCAGGAAGACCTCCGAAAGGAGTAAAAACGCTCACAAAAGCTCTGACAGAGCTAACTGGGAAATCCACACGGACTGTTAAAGGGCATCTGGCAGAGGAAACGCATGCAAAGCGTGTAGCCGCCACTCAACTAGAAACTTTGCTCAATAGAGCTATTAAGGCTGTTGAGAAGATAGGCGAGCATGCAGATTTTGCAGAAGCGGAACGCAAACACTTACAGACTGTAATTGATAACCTTTCAAAAATCAGCCATTAAAAAGATTGCAATATTGCAGACTTTTTTCAGTTAATTTCCGTACCGGCTCGATTTTCAGCTACGCAAAATAATCCGAGGCTCAGAAAAGACTTGAATCAGAATTAGAACGTTCAATCAACTCGTTGAATGCTTCTTCAGCTTTTTTCTCCAGCGCCCGTTTCGTGTAGCGTTCAGAAGTCACTGGCGACTTAATACGCATTAATTTACGAACGTAATCTGGCGACATGTCATTCATAACCAACTGCGTTCCGAAGGTGTGACGTAGTCGGTGGGGATGTACGTTCTCATTTGATTCGGCGATCATCCCTAAATCTTTAACCATCTCGTAGATACCCCAGTACCCCAGCCGATTCCCATAACCGTTTCTCGATAGGTTTCTAAAAAGCGGCTGACTAGGGCCTGTATCAAAGCCCCGCTCTTCACACCAGACTAAATAGCAATCCAGTGCATATCGAGCATTCGGCGACAGCGGTACCCAACCATCACTGCGCCACTTCGCATCAACGACGTGAACTGCCTGCTTGTTGTAATCATCGGTATCAAGCTTACTGACTTCTTCTGCCCTAAGCCCATGCTTTAGCAGCTTAAAGATAGCCGTATCTCTTACGCTAAGCTGCTCATATTGACCTCGATATGCCAGACCCTCTGCCAGCCGTGTTACCGCTGCAACCTCCATATCCTTCGCCTCAGTCGGCGCAGCAGGTACCTTTTCAACATTCAACGTTGGATTGTAAGCAACGTAGCGCTTAGTTGAGAGCCACTTGAAGAAGCTCTGGAGCGTCGCGATCGCCTGATTCACACTGGCCGGAGACAGCCCAATCTTCCCTGATTTTGTAGGCTTATTCTTCAGATGCGCCTTATACCGACTCACATCGGCCTCACCAATGTCGCCCCAGTGCTTGAACTCGCACCAGACCTGAAAGCCCCGCAGCTGCCGCAGATAAGCCTTCTTAGTATTAGGCCGAATCTCGCGATCACCCAGAAACTCATCCACCCAATCGCCCTTTACCGGCTCATCTCGCACCGCCTCAGCCACCTCAGCAGGCTTAGCCAGCGCCCCCACCTCGATAAACATCGGAACTGGATCAGGTTTAGCCATAATTAACCCTCAAAACACGGCCTAAATCGCCGCCAAAACGCTCCCGATTTTTAATCAGCCAGCCAATCTGAAACGCGCATGAGCCCGTCGCCATCTTCAACGTACCATATCAAACCCCAAATAATTAAATTTATTTGGGCTATGCTAAAAATCAGACTAAAATAATAATCTGGCAATCTGGGGTATGATAAAGCCTGATATAGCAGGTGGTTTGAGCCGCAGGGCAGCTTGCCTGCGCTGACGTCTAGACCTTGGTTGATCCCGTTTTATAGTCAGGAGCTACTAACGATGTCACCGCTCACTCAGCAAGTCGTGAAAGGGATTGAAGGGTTGCCCGAGGCCAGTCAGCGGCAGGTTCTGGATTTTGTCGAGTTCCTGATTGCCAAACATCAGGAGTCAAATGGGCGATCTCCCAGTAGTGAAGGTGAGGAGCCTAAGTCCTTCGCAGAAACTGCTCGGGACATCATCGGCATGGGGGAAGGCCCAGGAGACCTATCAACGAACCCAGACTACATGAAGGGGTATGGGCAGTAATTCTTCAACAGGTCATCGTTGATACAGGTATTCTTGTTGCCCTGATTAACCGGCAGGATCAGTATCATGACTGGGCACTTGAGCACTTGAGTTCGATCTCACCGCCTTTGCTAACCTGTGAAGCTGTTATCTCTGAGGCAAGGTTCCTTCTTGGGCGAGTCAGAAATGGTAGAAAGGCACTACTTCTATTGCTGGAGCAAGCTCAAGTGAGCGTTGGGTTTGACTTGAACGCGGAGCAAGTAGCTGTGATTGATTTGATGAGGCATTATCAGTCAGTCCCAGCCTCTGTCGCCGATGCGGAGCTTGTCAGAATGGCGGAGCTGTATCCCCAGAGTTCAGTATTTACGTTAGATAGCGATTTTCAAATCTGCAGAAAGAACCGCAATACGCCTATCCCACTGATTACGCCCTAGCGTATGCATATATATGGCCCGTCGAGTTTCCAAAAAGTGTGTGGAGTGTGCGCAGCTAAGTGCGGCAGATGCGCGGCTGTTGCATGGAAAGGGGAAGAAAGGCGATGGTTGCTGGCATGACAAGAACTGTCCTAGCAAGCGTTCTTATTATCGCAATCGTCAGCGGCTAAATGAGCAGCGGCGGTTGCAGTATCAGCAGAAAGTTTCTGGTGAGGCTTCGAGTGAGGGACAGGTGGAGACGGTTTCGCTGCCGGTGGCTGAGGGATCGATGCCTTACGCCAACCTATATATATGGAGGGAGAAACGGAAGGATGCGCCGATTCATGCGATCGCGGCCACTGTGTTCCAGGATGGTTCCAAGGTGCTGGAAGTCGCACCCATTCACTGTGCGGGATACCGCAGAAGTCAGATACAGAAGTACGTTCAGCAAGATGTGATGGGCTATCTAAAAGCACGATTTGGAATCACGTTCTTTGCGGATAAGATTCGTTTGGAGCCGATTGAATGTCCGATTGCGGGGTGTCCGTGGGGCGATCGCTTTGTAGCTTCGCAGGCGCATCTTCTAGAAACGTCGGAGGTAGCTCATGGTTAGTGTGCGCCAGCTAGAGCTGAACTTAGAAATTGCCTTGGAAGAAGCGTCTGAGGTTCCAGAAAATGCTGACGTGTTGAGTTTGTGGTCTCAATTTGAAGATGAGCTGGCCGAACTGGAGCAGCGTGACCACCTTAGAGTTGCAGGCGATATTTTGGTACGGCTAGCGGAGCTATGTGAGGCGAAAGCCGATTTGCTCTGGGAAGATTGGCAGGATGCGCATAATGCTGAAGGGCCAGTGATGGGTGGCGATTGGCTCCAAGGCCTCACCCGTCAGACGCAGGAGTTGGACTTTTCGGAGCTAGTAAACCGTTCGTACCATTCGCATCGCGGTCTAACGAACGAGGGTAAAGCTGAGGAGGATTCGGTAGCAGGTAATGTTGAGAAGCTATCGATCTTAGATATGGTCGAAGCGCTGGAGGATGCCGATCTCAAAAGTCAGGCGCTGGCTGTCTCTCATGCCGAGAATGTGTCTGACTGGGTGAAAGCGTTAGCTGATATGCAGATGGGGTCGCCGCAGCGGTTGGTAGATCTTCAGCAGCAATTGAGGATGCCATTAATAAAAGTGTGGATCGCGGCATTGCTCGGCGGCTTCCAGATAGAGCAGCGTGGGAACTTCTATCAAACTCAGGAAGTTTGGATCGGAGGACGTAGGGGAGGAAAAACCTAGGTATAGAGTATTAGCTAGATAAATGGAAGCGGCAGAACTGACGAAAAAATACTCGCCGTTATTCGTATGAGGTGCGAAAAAACCTATTTGGGCAGTGGGTTACACTGTGGCGATGGGGGGATGCATGAGTGAGAAATAGGGGCAGCATATTGAGGTTGTGTGCGATCACTATACTCAACAAGAGTCCGGCATTTCAGACATTGCAACTATATTATGTCACCATTTAGGAGAGCCATGCCTGCATGGCCAACACACGACAGTTCATTAGTGGCTATTGTATAGAACGTACGCTGTATTGGAGTAAGAGAAGTATGGAACCTATCTCTGTAGCTATTCCTTTAATATTTAAAGCACCTGGAGCAATTCAGGGAGCTGCTGCAATG
>JBCDAG010000405.1:0-6087 GCA_039186165.1 Cyanobacteria bacterium P01_F01_bin.53 | reverse complement strand
TCCGTTTCAAAGGCGTCGGATTTGTCTCTTAAGTTGGTTGGATTGAGGGTGGCTTCTTTGTAGAAGAATTCGTTGTAGTCGGAGTTTTTGCGCAGGTTCTCAAAGACTTCGCGGGCGGAGAACGCGGGCACGGTTTCCGGTAAAAACTGAGTATCTAGGCGATCAACCAGTTCTGGTTTGACGCGACTATCCGTGTATTCCCGAACGGAGTTCATGGTTTCCATGAGCAGCAGGGCGGTGGTGGTGACCTCGGCTTCTGAATTTTTGCGCAGGACGGTAGATAAGGTGACCTGTGAGAGCAAAATGCCCGCCAGTAAAATCAGCAGCAATGCTGCCGTAAATTTTTGTCTTAAGTTGAATCGCTTGAACATGGCTCACCTGGATTGAAGAAAAACGACGAAACTAACCAAAACTTTGTTGTATTTCCCTTTTGCTCGTTTTGAGGCCTTTTGTTTAGGCCTTTGGGCTCATGGCGATCACACCTCTACTGAGAGGGCTCAGCAGCAGGTTCCGCAGCCGGTGGATTAGCCGGTGGACTTGCAGCAGGCGGACTGGCGGCTGGATTAGCAGCAGGCGGATTGCCGGTTGCCGATGCGGGGCGCTGGGCCAAGCAGTAGTTACTCATCCAGGCCATGCCGGTGAGCGATCGCAAGGGCATAACAGAGACATCGCTCTCTGGCATTTGCAGGCTAATTTGGGTTGGGGGCAGGGTCGTTGGCAATAGCCACTGCATGAGTGGCGCTTGCTGAAGCATTTGATCAAACGTGCCAACGCCCTGCTCACATAGTCCACCAATCCATTCGACCTGGGCGGCAAATGGCGGTAGGCTTTCAGCCCTGACGGCATTGAGGGTTTCTTGAATCGCGGCGGGTTGCTGGGCCACAAAGGCTTCATCACCGGGGGCAAGGCCTATGGCCATATCAACCGTGTCGTAAAACACGGGCAGAATAAAGTTTTCAATCAGGCCGACTGCGCCGTTGGCCACCGAGACAAATTGTCCGGCAGTGAGCTGTACCGACACCCCATCGCGGCTGGTGACTGTTACAGGACCTGCCGGGCTCTCGGTCAAGACACCGACAACTGAGGCATCGCTTTCGGCATCGTGTTGAACAAAGAGGGCGGTGCCACTGGCAACAATGTTGGCCTCGGGCGTGTTGATGAGGCTGGCCCCTAGGCCTGGGCGAATCATCAACAGCGTACTGCCATCGATCAGCTCAAAGCTTCGCTGGCCAGCGGGAAAGCGGAAGGTTGTGCCTTCTCCGGTGCGCACCAGGGTGCCTTCATTAAAGATGAGTTCGGCCCGCGATCGCGCACCTGTGCGAAGAGCATCTTGAGGCACCATGCGAGCGCCCACAAAGGTAGCCTGATTATTCAAGGTGACGTCGTTTTGCAGATCATAAACGTCAGCGCTAGTGAGGGTCGCCTGGGCCTGAGCCGTCGGAATTTTACCCATGACTAGGCCTAAGACCAGTGCCCCCAAGCTGCCCAGTCCTCCCAGGGCATATAACAAACTTAAACGATGTGGTTTCATGGTTCTCTTTAACGCTAAAAATAATGGGTGGAACTGAAGGGCTGCAAATATTAAATTAAAGACTCAAAAAAACAGAGTTTTAGAAAATAGAGCCGGAAAGCAAAGGAT
This sequence comes from Cyanobacteria bacterium P01_F01_bin.53, assembly GCA_039186165.1. Classification (GTDB taxonomy): domain Bacteria; phylum Cyanobacteriota; class Cyanobacteriia; order Phormidesmidales; family Phormidesmidaceae; genus Phormidesmis. The sequence continues at coordinate 4,448 of JBCDAG010000405.1, read as the reverse complement.
TCGAAAGAAGGCGTCAAACAAGACTGTTCAAACCCTTTGCTTAAAGCGCAACGGTTAGAAACGTAAAATTTCGGGATCGTATTGACTCGGCACTGGTTCAACTTGCCAGACCAGACCTTCTTTGTCCGCCAAGGCAACATCGACATAAAGACTATCAACAGCTTCAGTTGCGACGGCTTGATTATTTTCAAACGGTTGCAAATCTTCAGTTAATAATGTCAGGGCCACGCCGGGTATGACCGATCCCATTGCTTTGGTGAGTTCAAATCGCCATGCCTGACCAGCCCCAGAATCAGCCCCAGAATCAGCCCCGGAATCAGTCATGGCCAGGGGCATAATCTGCAAGGTATACACCTCGCCTTCAACGTCCAAATCTCGGCAGAGCACCTGTTGTTTCACAGCATCTTGTGGCACTTGGGCATCTCGGGCCATCGCCATTGCTGGCTGGTAGGCCATCTGTTGCCAGCCCAGCTGTTGGGCGATCCCGTCTGCTAATTGCTGTGCCCCAGCCTGTAGCCATTGCTTCACGGGTAAGGTGGTTTTGCCCCAACGTCGCTCGGCGAGCTGGCGACGCCATCCCCCGTGAGCCATGAGTGCACCCCATTGTTCAAAGCCGACGGCCAAGCGCGGCTCTAACAGAGTAGGTTTCGCGAGTCGCTCAATCAGCTTATGGGCTTGGTCAATGCTGAGCTCTGGCAGGGCGGCCACGGTGCCCCGTTTTATGGCTTCGGGGTAGAGGTCTTGGGCAATGTGTAACACGCTCAAGTCGGTGGTGACGTCCGATTCGTCTAGGCTATAAGTGCGATCGCGCCAGTCATAATCACCGGATTCTTTGAGCGCCTGATGGGTAACAAACCCGGCACAGCGAACCCAGCCTTCGTCAGGATTAACCTGTAACGACACATAGTAGTCACCCATCCAGCTAGGAATATCCACCCAGGTCTGGGGCACCCGCAGCTCATCACTGTCGAGGCTTTCGGTGGGCAACACCACGAGGCGTGCGCCCTGACAGGTAATGGCGCTACCTGTCATCAGTTCCCAAACGGTGGGCTGTAGGGCTTTGGCTAAGGCGGGTTTGGCCTTCAGGCCTTCGGCTTTTAGCCAGGTGGTTAAGGCAGTGAGCCCTAACTGGTTGATGTAAGCCCGCCAGCGGCTATTCGCAGTTGAGAGCACCTGACTTTGCTGCCAGGCCATCGCTTTCTGGCGAGGGTCGATTTCTAAATAGAGCGAGTCTAAGTCGTATAAAACAGCGTCGGCAGTCATGGGTCCAAAGGCGTCTCAAACGCGAAAATAATAGGGTTTAACTAAGGCGGTTCAAGCGGTGCCCCCAGAAGAGATGCCAGAGGAAATGCCAGAAGAGATGCTTCCGACAAAGGCGTCATCAGAACGGTCGTCAGAAAGGTCGTCAGAGCGGCCATCAGCGTTGTCAGTAGCAGAATCGGTAGAACTGTAGTTCGTCACTAACCACTCTTCTAGAGCTGCGCTTGTGTGCTTTAGTACGGTTGGCGACGGCGTAATATGCAGGGTTTCTTGTCCCCAGGTGGCTAATATTTTTGCCAATGACTTTTTCAGCCGTGTCAGGGAGCGTGAAATGGCGTATTGCTTGAGGCCCAATTCTTTGGCGATCGCACTCTGTGTGGCCCCTTCCTTGTAATAGAGGGTGAGCAGTCGTTGTGAAGGGGCATCTAGCTGTGCGATCGCTCCTTTTAATACCTCATTTAGCTGCTGCTGCTTCGTCGTGCGCTGCCTCTGGTCTTCTTCCGCAATAATCTCTTTTATCGGTGAGGTTTTATCCGCATCCGTCAGGCTATCGATATATTCGCTGGCATCCTGGCCTGCCATCATCGCATTCATTGAGACGGCCCCCGGATACAGGTAGCTACGCACTGCTTTTGCGGCAGCTCCGATCAGCGTCTCTACTTGTGAGGGCGAAAAGGGTTCACCCGGTGCACCTACGGTCGTGCGGTCGGCATTGGCCTGCTGGGTAATGGCCTGCCAGGTGCCCGCATCAGGGGCGGAGAGTCTGCGGGTGCTGCCATTTTGAGTGGGGACGTACACTAGCTTATAGGCGCGCCATACGATGAGGTCGCGCTCAATTTCGGCTTTGCTCAGGCCTTGTTCGGTGAGGGCAGCGACCAGTCGCTTTTGGCTGACCTTACGCAGCAGCGACCAGTCCGTGCAAATATCAACTTCCTGCCGCTGACGGAGGCGATCACGAATCAGGCTGCTAAAAGCTGCACTGGCGTAGCTTTTGAGATCAAAGCCCTGTTCGGCGTTGAAGCCTTTGAGTACTTTGTCCAGGTGTGCGATCGCCAGCTGAAAACAATCAGCCACCCCATATTGCGTACTGGTAAAGCTACTGCCTGCTTTGTAGGCCACCCAATAGCACGCCTCTTGAAGGTAAGAGAGAAGATGCGCTTGAGCCATTCCTTTGGGCTGCGCTTGCCACTGCTTATGCCAATACAGCACCCAGAACCGCGACGGACTACGCCCCTTTTGGGCTGTATCAGTTTCTTTGGCAGGATCTTTAGCAATTTCCTTAGTAGAAGATGCCTCACGTTCACAGCACCGCTGCATATTTCGTTTTAGGCGTGGATCACTCTGCCAAGCGCGAAAGCGATCGGCCTCAAATTGAATAAAGGAAGAAAACGTTTCAACTAACTCGTGACGGGAGCGCATGATAATAGGACAGTCATAGTAATAATTGATATAGCTATATCGCCTGATACCCAGATTAATCAGGTTTTTCGCTATCGTCATCAATACTTCTAAATTCTCAAGATTTGCTGGAGCCAGTTAATAAAAATCTCGGCAGAATCTTAACTTAAAAAATTGGCCTCATTCGGATTGGCTTCCCATTTAACGATGAGTATCAGCCCGCGAGGACGTATCAGCTTCAGAATCATTCTGAGTTAAGAGATTGCTGCCAACAGACACTCTTTCCAGGTAAGCAGGCATCTTAAGTTCTCAAACACGCTTATTAAAGAGCGACACAGTTACGACCTGCCTTATATTAAGTGAGCAAACACAATGAGCTTGGAGCTGAAACAGAATTACTGCATTCGCCCCCTTTAAGAAGAAATAGAGGCTACCCCCTAGCTTCATGATGTGTTTCCCCAATCCTGGGGGAGCATCGCTGCTCCAACACATTTAGATCTCCAATACATTTAGATTTTGATCCAAAAATGTGTTGTACGTTTTGTCTCAAAGTCTCCCGAAGTTGGGAGATTTAGGGGGCAGTCGATGAGCCTGCTATCGGTCGAAATATTCCGCCAGCATTACCAGTATTGGGGCAGGGGAGAATTACAGTAGCTTTCTATCTACAGATTAATAATTTCATCCTACTAATTTCGATCTCTCTTTACTTTTAGACTCCTTGTTGAAGCATGTTGTCCTTCCCAGTACAGGGTTTATTGATTGGGATGAAAATAAATATAAAAGCCTGTAAGCCTTTTCTTGTGTGGGTTTTAGTACCTATTCTCAATCGTTTTTCGAAAAACTTTTTCAAGCAGGTGCATACTCTTTCAGCCTCTCCCTATTAAACAAGTGTCGGGGGTTACACCCCAAACCAAACACCACTTAACTTAAGAGAGAAACATCATGTTGAAGAAAACACTTGCTTTCGGTCTACTCGCTGCTAGCACCATCGGTATGGCAGTTCCTGCCCACGCTCAAAACGTTGTTAGCGGTAGTCAATCTATTGACTCTCAAACAGTCGGCGTGAACGGCTCCAACGTTACAAGCGTGAATGACCAAGATTTGCAACAGGTTCTGGTTGACAGCGACTTTGGCAACTTTGGTACCTTCCCTCAGCCAAACATCGTGACCGGTGATCAGGACATTGACTCCGCTACTGTCGGTGCTAACGGCTCCAACGTAGTGAGCGTTAACGACCAAGACCAAACCAACGTCTTGATTGACAATGATGCCTACAACTACGGTTACGGCTACTACGGTGGTTACGACGGTTATCCTGCAACATACCCCGCAAACTAGGCTCTTGACCACATAAGTTATGACTTATTGTCTGGTCTGTTTGTCTAACTTAAGGGGAGTTAAGGAGTCAATTAACTCCCCTTTCCCTTTTATTTTTAACCCTATTCACTTAACGAGATAATTCTAACGAGATCATTTCCATGTTGAAGAGAACCCTTGCTTTTGGTCTTCTTGCTGCTGGAACTATTGGGTTGGCAGTTCCTGCTAATGCCCAAAACGTTGTAAGTGGCAGTCAGTCCATTAGCGCTAAAACCGTAGGCATGAAAGTGGCTGTCTATTTTGAGTAAAGAGCCAACTGTGGTAATTTTTCGGACAGCCCTGCATCAACGACAGCCCTTGGAAATATGCCGACAGACGAGTCCATCGCCCTATTCGCCGAACTGGGCCACCAGATATCAGAATTAATGGAGCGTGTTCAAGCCCTGGAAACCGAGAACCAAGAGCTGAAAGCG
>JBCDAG010000404.1:0-6154 GCA_039186165.1 Cyanobacteria bacterium P01_F01_bin.53 | reverse complement strand
GGCTAGCGGCAGTCAAATGCTGCGCTACCGTATTGGCCAGCCGATGCTACGGCGGGAGTCTATGCCCCACCAGCTGGTCGTGATTTTAGAAGGTAAGGGCCGTTTGCTAGGCTACGATCCTTACCAGAAAAACCCCATGACCTTGGAGCTATTGCAGCCTGAGTCTGTTTTGGGCCTTGCTGGACTGGTGCGGGGATTGCCCTGTGAAAGTGCGATCGCCTCGTCAGAAGTGGTTGCGATCGCAGTGCCGATCACGATGGTTCGCCAGCTCATGGGCGAAAATGCTCGGTTTGCTGAGGCGATTAACGCCCCCTGCTACCTGGCCGAAATTTTTGATCTGGCCAGTCAATACTTTAAGACCCAAGCCCGTAACGTTAGTGACTTGGCAGGCACTGCCCGGCAGCTCCAGCAGGATGCCTTAGTCGCAGGTGTTGGCCCTGGCCAGATCACCTTAAATAACCCAGACCCCAATCGACTCTGGTTTGTGAGCTCGGATAATATGTCGAGCCACCCAGCCGGGACCTGGCTCTTGCCAGAAATGCTAGATGGCCGCGTGAGTACTCAGCAAGAGACGAGGCTGGTGGGTATAGATATGCGTCAGCTGGCAACTCAAAGCAGGAGTGCACCGAAGCGCCCGCCAGCGATTACCCAAAGCAATGGCCAAAGCAATGGCCAAAGCAATGGCCAAAGCAATGGGCGCTCCCCCCAATCAGCCGCATCTGTCGCAAGCGGTCGTCCGCCCGCGCCAATAACCGGCGGGATACAAGCGGTTGGCCAGACGGGTGCACAAGCGACTGGAGAGATCCCCTACGCACCCGAGCTTAAATACGATTCCAATATTGTTGAGGCGGGCTCAGCGCGGGCAAAAGCGGTTAAATACCCGATTATGCGCGGGCGCGAAGAGGTGGGCACGGCCCTGGCCTGTTTTGCCATGGTTGCCCAGCACTTAGGGATGCCCTTTAAGCGCGATGTGGTTAAGCGCGTGCTGGCTAATCAAAGTGAGCGGTTAGGCCATCTGTCCTTGACGGCTTGTGGGGCTGTGGCTGACTTGGTGGGGCTGAAACCACAGCTGGCAAAGGTCCCTGCAACTGCGATCGCCCGCCTGCCAAAGCTGGCTCTGATTAAGTGGCGCGAAGGATTTGCGATCATTTACGAAACCTCTGAGCGGGAGTACACCCTAGGGGTCCCTGCCGAAAACAAGCTCCTGCGCCTCTCCCCTGAAGCGTTTGAAGATGCCTGGGGACCTGAAGGCGAAATTTTGCTGGTGGAAACCACCGAGCAAACCCCCCAGCAAAAATTTGGCTTGAGTTGGTTTACTCCCTCACTCAAACGCTATCGCGGTGTCCTGAGTACGGTGTTGATCGCCTCCCTGTTTGTTCAAGTCTTTGGATTGGCCAATCCCTTAATGGTGCAGGTCATCATCGATAAGGTTATTCAGCAGAATAGCGCTGAAACGCTACAAGTACTGGGCGTTTTCCTCGTTGTAGTTGCGATCTTCGAAGCTTTGCTTACGAGTTTGCGGACCTACTTATTCGTCGATACCACTAACCGGATCGACATGGCCCTGGGTGCAGAAATTATTGACCACTTGCTTCGCCTGCCCCTACGTTACTTCGACCGTCGCCCGGTGGGTGAGCTTTCCAGTAGGGTCAACGAGCTAGAGAACATTCGTCAGTTCCTCACAGGCACCGCCCTCACCGTTGTGCTCGATGCACTGTTCTCGGTGCTTTACATCCTGGTGATGTTCATCTACTCACCGAAGCTGACTTTTGTGTCGTTGGCAACGATTCCAGCGTTTATGATTCTGACCTTTTTCGTCTCGCCGATTGTGCGCCGTCAGTTGCGTGCCAAGGCTGAGCGAAATGCGGAAACCCAGTCATTCCTGGTGGAAGCTCTATCCGGTATTCAGACGGTAAAAGCCCAGAACATGGAGCTTAAAACCCGCTGGAAATGGCAGGAGAAATACGCTCGCTACGTCAGCGATGGTTTTAAAACGGTTTTGACTTCCACCACTGCGGGGTCGGCCAGTGGGTTTTTGAATAAGCTTTCGGGCTTACTGGTTCTATGGGTGGGTGCCACCCTCGTTTTGAGTGGCGACCTTACCCTGGGTGGACTGATTGCTTTCCGAATTATTTCGGGCTATGTGACTCAGCCGCTGCTGCGTCTCACCCAGCTGTGGCAGAACTTCCAGGAAACAGCTCTATCCCTAGAGCGTTTGAGCGACATCATCGACCATCCCCAAGAGCAAGCCGAAGAGGACCGTGCCCAAATCCCCATGCCGGAGATTGCGGGGAATGTCAAAATCGAAGATCTGTCCTTCCGATTTGCCTCCTCGGGTCCCTTGCAGCTGGTGAACGTGAACCTAGAGTTTCACGCCGGTGAGTTTATTGGCATTGTCGGACAGAGTGGTTCGGGCAAAAGTACCCTGATGAAGTTGTTGCCGAGGTTGTACAAGGCCGAATCAGGTCGCATCCTAATAGATAACTATGACATCAGCAAGGTGGAGCTGTATTCCCTGCGTCAGCAAGTGGGTATTGTTCCCCAAGACTCCTTGCTCTTTGAGGGCAGCATTCAGGACAACATTGCCCTGACCAACCCTCAAGCTGATACCGACAGCATTGTCGCTGCGGCTAAAATCGCGGGTGCCCATGACTTTATCATGGGGTTATCGGGCGGTTATAACTCACGGGTCGGTGAGCGAGGCTCCTCACTTTCGGGTGGGCAACGTCAGCGAATTGCGATCGCCCGCACGGTGCTGCAAAACCCACGCCTGCTAATTTTAGACGAGGCCACGAGCGCCCTCGACTACGACACCGAGGCCCAGGTTTGCTATAACCTCAAACAGTGGGCCCAAGACCGCACGGTCTTCTTCATTACCCACCGTCTGAGCACGGTTCGCCAAGCTGACCGAATTTTGGTGATGGACAAAGGATCCGTTGTAGAGCTCGGTACCCACAAAGAACTGATGGCCCTGAAAGGTCGCTATTACTGCCTATCTGAGCAGAAGGGAGAATAATACCAATGACAAGCACTTCTGATAGATCTAAGGCAATCCCAAGCAATGGCAACGGTCATAGTAATGGCCAATTTGTCATGAACGGGGCAGCTCAAAATGGCAATGGTGCGGCCCAAAATGGCAACGGCGGTGGCCTGCCTCCAAATGGTGGTGGTCCCGAGTTTGAAAACTACGTCCCGCCCTCGTTCGATAAGCCAGTTATTCTCAGGCAGTCTCCCCTGTGGACCAAGATGATCGTCTGGGCCATTATGGGTGTGACCTCGGCCTCTGTGTTGTGGGCTTGCCTGGCCAGAGTGGATGAATCCATTGGCGTGCAGGGCAAGCTGGAGCCCGAAGGCGTTGTGCAACTGGTCCAAGCGCCCGTGGGTGGTGTTGTTGAAGAGGTCTTGGTGAAAGGGGGGGACACGGTCGAAAAAGGCCAGGTGGTCGCCACCTTAGATGAAGCCTCCTCTGAAGCCCAGCTAAAATCAAATAATGAGATTTCCCAAAAGCTGCGAGCTGAAAATGACTACTACCGTTCCTTGCGGGCAGGTTCGGTGGACGCCGTTGCCCCGGAAGGGGTTTCTCCTGACTTGGTTCAGCGCTCGCGTGATTTGTTTGAACTCAAAGCCAATAACCGCTTGTTTAGGGCTCAAATCAGCGGTGACACCAGCGGCTTAGATGCCAATCAGCTCGACCGGTTAAATACCTCAACCTCTCGCCTAAATTCACAGCAGCGTATTAACTCATTGCAGACCGATCAGCTCCGTGAGCAGCTCGGCCAAACGAAAGTGCAGTTAACCAATGCCGAAAGTGATTTGGCGACCAACGAAGAAATCTTGACCCGTTTGGATAGGCTCTTCAAAGAAGGGGCCGTTGCTGAACTCTCTCTTCTCCAGCAAGAGCAGGAGGTTAATAATAAACAAACCGAAGTTAACACCCTGACACAAGAGGCTGAAAGACTCTCCTTTCAGATCACCCAGGCCGAGCAGGAACTCAATCGCACTAGCCTAGAATCTCGTGAAACTCTGCAAGATCGAATCGCAGTCAACGATCAGCGCATCGCCGAGATTGAAAGTCAGCTCAATCAGCGCATCTTAGAAAATGACCGCCAGCTTAGCGAACTGGAAGGACAGCGTGCCCAGCTTGATCAAAACATTAAATATCAGGAACTCAAAGCACCGGTGAGTGGCACCGTCTTCAACCTTAAGGCCAACCGTCCAGGCTATGTGGTTAACTCCACAGAGCCACTCATGGAAATCGTTCCGGAAGATGCTTTGGTGGCCCGGATCTTTATCCCCAGTAAGGACATTGGCTTCGTCAAGATTGATCAGCAAGTTGATGTGCGTATTGATGCGTTTCCCTATAGTGAATACAGCGACATTAAGGGCACGCTCACCAAGATTGGCACCGATGCACTGCCTCCAGATGAGGTTTACCCGTTTTTCCGCTTCCCGGCTGAAGTCGTCCTTGAACAACAGGCATTCCCGGTTACGGATCAAACTAACATTGCCCTGCGCTCAGGGATGTCACTGAGCGCCAATATCAAGCTGCGTAAGCGCCGTGTCATTACCTTCTTCACTGACTTGTTCGTCAATAAGATTGACTCTGTTACTTCTGGTAATTAATCCTCACTTGATACGCACAAAGCCAATACCTTAAAAAGCCACCCATGGATTAGCGATTGATCCATGGGTGGCTTTTTATTGTGTGGTCTTCATTGACTATGACCAAATGGCTATTGCCTACCAAATAACTATTTCAAAATTCCGTAAGTGCATGGAGCTGATGTGGTTACTGCATAAAATGTCTACTTTTGTTTCAAATAGTAAAGATGGCTACAAAAGTGATTTGGCTAACTTGGGAAGCTAAGAGTGTCTCTTACTAAAGGACTTCATGAATTACTTGTCTTCTCTCATTTTGCCTGCCGCACTAGGTCTTGTCGCTGGGATGGGGCATGGCGTGGTTTCTCATTATGCTGAGTTGCCAGTGTCATTGGGAGAGCAAATTGTGCAGCCTTTGCAGGGAAGCACCACGTTGAGGGATTAAAGCGGTATAACGTTGTGTAACGGCTCAGCTTAAAGAAAAATAAACGGTATCTACGGATACCAAAAAATCTGAGACTATTAAGGGAGTACAAAGTTGCCTTGAGGGCTTCATTTTAATCCCATGAGCTATAACACTTCGACTCATGTTTCATCTGCTGACCGTGTGATCGCTGGCCTTTTTGCGGCAGGCGTCATGTTTATGTTGGGCTACACCGTAGTTCGTGCAACCCTTAGCCAATCATCGACTCAGACAGGCGCTGTGACAGAGTCTTCTGATGTTCAAGTGACTATTCCGGGTGAAGGTACACTCTGGGCTGACTTTGGCACCAGCTACTAGGCCTTCTCAGGTTAATTTCTTTGTTTGTGCGGTTCTTTGTTTGTGAGCTTTTACGTAGTCTGTATAGAGACGTGGCCGTAGGGGCGTTATTGAACACCGCTGGAACAAAGCTAAGAGCCTCTAAGCTTAAAGGCCTCTAAAAGTGAATAGCTTTTCTCTAACGTCAGTGGTCTGAGTGTAAGGCCGCTGGCGTTGTTGTTTGTAAAAGTGGTGTCTATCAAGATGTAATTTAGGATTGAAAGTCCAGAATATTAAGCTGCATATTAAGCTGCTAAATAGCACAATAAAGATTCGGCATTCTATGGTGTGACGTCCTGACTTTTCTTGTTCAATATTGAAGAGAGAAACACAATTGAATTCTCAAAAATGGGAATTCTAATGCTGTAGCACGTCTTTAACTCCCATGGATAAATTGGCTCCTATACTCCTACCGGCTGTCTTAGGTTTAATAGCGGGCATCACCCATGGTATAGCTTCTCAGTCCATGGAACTACCGACAACCTTAGGCGATAACCTCGGTCAAACCTTCCAAGCAGGTCGAGCATTGAGAGATTAATGTGAGCCTCTCATGGGTTATAGACTGTTGGGTATGATCGGGGATGCTCCATAACCCATTCATCATTTCGGAGAGATTAGTTTTTACTGTTCGGGAGAACAGTGCTTGAAAGAGACCTCTTCACCCAGAACTTTTTTATATTCAAATTAGGTGCCATATCAGCAGGTGTCTTAGCATTTGAATAAAGGCCTCCATGATGGCTAGCCTCTTGTGCCTGC
>JBCDAG010000403.1:0-6169 GCA_039186165.1 Cyanobacteria bacterium P01_F01_bin.53 | reverse complement strand
GGGGGGGAAACTCTAAATCATTCATGGTGATGAACCAGGGTATTTTTGCTTTCTCAAGCGTTCATCACTTTTCCTCTTTTGGCAAGGCTCTCAGCCTTTTCCCCTACAGCAGCCTGCCGCTTATTTGGCCCAAATTTGGGTAAGTAGCCTCAAAAATTCAGATAGATAAAGGGACTCTAATCGTCTCGTCCATTCTGATAATCAGATGGAATTGGAAACACAACAATATCTTTGCAATTGCAGCTACTCAAATAGCTCACTATTTCTAAGACCTTTTGAGAAAGTGATTCTGAGACATCGGATAAGACCACTTTTCGCGCAGTCACAAATGATATGCCTTTCTCGGCTATTGATGACAAAAGACACTTGTTTTGGCATTCCAAGCAGTCTAAAGAACAATAAATTTGCTTTTGCCTAAATACAAACAGTGAGTTGCGCCATTCATTGCGCAACTCACCCATACTCTTGTCAAAATCTCCTAGTTTGTCTACGGGCAGCTCTCAACCGGTAGCCGAGTACCCGCATTAATCCGTGAGAAACTCTCCAAATTTAACGCCGAGCCGCTATAACGGTTGTTACCAATATCCTCTCCCAACGTTAAAAACGTGCCCGAACGAACCTGATCGCTATACGTGAAAGAATCACCCGTTACCGTATTGCCCTCTATGGTGCCAGTAATACAAGAGCCCCCTTCATGATCAATAAAGCTAAAAGCTCCGGTCACATTCTCTCCGTTCTTACGGAAAAGGAACATCGCACCACCCGCTTCCAACAATTCTTCATCCGTGACAATGCGATTAGAAAAATCTGCTGACACCAAGCGATAGTTGCCATCGGGCAGGTCGGCATAAGTTGTTGTTGTTTCACCTTCAGGTGCTGCTGGTGGCTGCGCAGGCATCGGCGCAGGATTCGCTGGAGGCTGAGGCACATTTGCAATGTTCGGATCGCTCACCTCCTGGCAGACCAGCGTGTCATTAATCGGGCCAAAGCCATCTTCAGCAGTCACCTCATCCGGACTGATGTCCATCAGAGCCCCGTAGTATTCAGCATTATCGACAACAAGCTGCCGCGCTTCGTTGATGGGCGTGTTGTACAGGGTGAGCGTACGTGTAGAAGCGACATCGGCCTGTCTGCCGGTGTCACCCTCAGCAGTAACAAAAGAGGGAAATTGTTCGTATAAGAAAACGCTGTTGCCTTCCACTTCACTGACCGTGACAAAAGCCCGCATTCCCAAGGGATTGGCCACTCCGCCGTTCGGATCAAACGTGCAAACGGTGGTGAAGGTTTGTTCGGGCACTGCTTCCTCGTTTGCTTCCTGTGCTGGCTCAGGTACAGCAGTGTCTGCCTCGGGTGCGGCCTCTGGTGGTACGGCTGGAGGTATCGCCTCTTCAACAGCTTCTTCTATGGTCGCATCAGTAGGGGGCGGTGGGGTTTGGGCGTTAGTGGCTGGGGCGACGATGGCTAAAGTCACCGGGGCGATCATCGCACTCACTAACGCTAACCGCACTCTCAGACCACTCAAAAGACTCTTGTTCATGATGCTACCTAAAGACTGTACCGATACAGAGGGCTATTATCTTTGCAAATCGCTCAATCCAGAACCATTTGCCACACCCTTCATACTGAAACCCAATCTGTCACCTAGTCTCTCTTCTGTAATCCTTCTTAGTAAAAATACCTAAGCCTAGAAAAAAGCCACCGCCCATAAATACTCAAGGCGATGGCTGCATGGGTCTTCTGTTTTCGGTCTCTCGTAACTGCAAGAGGTATCGTTTTTGGCTGGCTTGCCAGCCTGAGCCCTAGCTTCTGCCGTTAGTCTTGATCTCTGCCACCTGTTCGACCAACCGTACAGCTGGTGGGTGGCAAGCTAGAGCCTGCATTAATCAGCGTAAAGTTGCTCACATCCATCAGCGCGCCAGCATAGTACAGGCCTCGGTTATCGGTGCGGGTGCGACGAATTTGCAGTGCACCGCTGGCATGGGGCTCGTACGTTTCACCAATTTCGCGGGCGCTATCTTGCAGGGTATCTGTGGTGTCGTACGGGTAAGCCGCACCGGTGACGGTATCGCCACTAACGGTGCCCGTGACACAAATGCCCGGCAAACCAAAGCGAGGCATCAAGTCTCCTGTGACGGTGTCCCCCTCTTTGCTCAGTAAAAACAAAGACCCTCCCCGAGCCAGCAATTCTTCGTTTGTGTAAACTGTTTGTTCCGATTCACCCGCGATGTAGCGATAGTTGCCATCAGGCAAAGACTCTAATGTAACAACGACACTGCCATCAAAAGGAGTTGGGCTCCCAGCCGCAGGTGTAACATTTGTTGGATTTACACTAGGGTCAATTTCTACTTCTTCAGGAGCTGCTTCAGTAGCAGGCGCTTCAGGCGTGGGTGTTGCCGCTGGTGCAGCCTCTTCCAGCACAGGCTCATTTTCTAAATCCGGCAAGGGCTCTGGGTCAGTATTTTCTGGCTCAGGCGCAACCGTTTCGTCAGGGACTTCAGCCTCTAACTCCTGCTTGCTAAAGTCTTGCTGACTGAAGTCTTGCTTGCTGAAGTCTTGCTTGCTGAAGTCTGTGGCTGACAGAACTGCTGTTGTACCTATCGCCGCAGTGTCTGTTTTAGAAAAGTCTTGGATGTTTGCTACCGGGAGGCTTGCGACAGAGGCAACGTTAGCCGCCTGCATATCGGGCTGGCCCTCAGTTTCTAAGCTAATGCATCGATTTTGCTCTGGCGTGGGCGCGAGTCCACCAAACGAGGGCTGCTCCAAAATATAGGGATTATCTAGCAGCAAGCGCAGTGCGGTGCCCCAGCGCTCAGTCGAAAAGATGGACATTTCCTGCTGAGAAGTTACCAGTGCGCCGTTATAGGCAGCAATGGGTTGAACAGCCAGCTGTTCCATTGCCTCACTCGATTCTAGGACTACTGGCGCTTGGTCAGCGCTGCTTTCAAGGCGACAGTCTGCGCCGATGGAGTCCAACACGGGGGGCTGGGACGCGGCTAATAACAGCGGCGAGGTTGCCAGCGCTAGGGGAAGAGCAGATTTAAACATCGACGGTGTTATTGACAACATTTTAATGAAGTGATGTATCAACAAGAACTAGCTAGTTAATGACTACATTGTTTCACATATCTCAACATAAATAGTGCGATCTGGTGATTTGTGTCACAACTTTGTGAAGATCTCACGCACATTTTTGATTTTTGTTGAAATCTCTGTAATGCCCTGTACCGAAGGCCTACAGCCAAAAAAATGGGTGAGGTCATTCGAATGTATGAGGCCAGTGATAAGGCTTCTGTATCTATCAGGCCGATAAGCCGGTAGAAAGGGCCTTTTCACTGAGTATCAGTGGTGGTTTTGTCCGAATAACGTGACTTAAATAACTTACGGTTTGTCCGGCGAACTTTCCATCCGTATTGCAAACTGGCCGTGTGTTCTTGATCACATGGCAGGCTGTGTATTATCGAGGATACGCACTGCTGAGCCTGTTGATTATCGAGCTTGTGGAGTGCTGAGTGCGCAGATTGCCGATCCTGTAGAGGAGCGTACTAGATATCAAGTTGATGTTTAAGAAGTTCATAAAAGGCCCTGGAAAGCTCGCGGCGGCTGAGCAGCGTTTTGTCCTGGGCTAAGCTGGCGAAAGCTTTGCTATGGGCCGCAGGGACAGAGGCCTTGATTAAAAAAGACAGCTGCTGCCGGGTAATCATGGCATCCGGGGCGAATCGATCGCGACCTACGCCCGCAATCATGCCCTGGGCTTTAAGGGTTTCGATATTGCTATAGGCCCAGTGCTTGCCAGGCTGTACGTCGTTAAAGGTAGGCCGAGCTGGGCTGACTTTTTCTAGGCCCAGTAGGCTGACCAGGGCTGTTGCAACCACGGCCCTGGAAACGTGGGCGTAGGGCCGAAAATGCAGGTTGTTATTGTTTTCACTGCGGATAATGCCGGAGGCCGCCATCACCTGGATAGGCTCGAAGTCATGGTCGTTATGGGGTACATCATCAAACCAAAAAATGGGCACGCCGTTGCGGGTCATAAAGCCTTGTAGCTTGCGCATGAGCGGTAGCGTTTCAACAATGCGGCGGGGACTTAACCCTGTCCACACAGAAAACACGGCCAAAAATCCGCCAGCCTCTCCGATCGCCCATTCCACCGGATGCATGCGGTAGGCGGCGTTAGTGATGTGGGTGGTGCCGATGCTTTTGGCTGAGAGGACAAGGCCATCGGCGGTCATTGGGATGAGCGACTTGGCCGGGAGTGAAAAGGGCAGGGCCGTGACGTCTTTGCCCTTGGGGGTGACGTGACCGTCTGCTAAGTTGCCGTGCAGGTCGAGGTAGTGGTACTGGCCGATGCCCAGGCTATCGTCAAAGCAGCGGGCGCGGGCCTGTTTTGGGAAAAAGGATTCGGCGACGTCTTCGTGGCGGATGGTGGTCAGGGCAATGCCCCGGCGAGCTTCTCGGATATAGGGCTCCAGGGCGATGCCGTCGGCGGTCCAGGTGAGATCTCCTCGGGCTTTGAGGTCTGGGGTGCCGTGGGTTTGTAGGTAGTGGATGTAGCCCTGGGCGCGATCGCGTGCCCGCTGAATCAACACCTTCCGCTCTTCCCGGCTCACCCCGATTACATGTCCCCGGCGAAAATCATTGCCGCAGCATTGTCCTTTTTGGGGATGGAGCGAGGTGCCCCAGTTAATGGCGGCGACATCACCGGCGCTGACGGTGGGTTCGTGGAGCGATCTCCGAGCAATCCGCCGATAGCGAAAAATTCCATAGGCATCAAAAAAACGTCGCTTTTGCCAGTTGTTACTTCTTTTAACCCAAAAGTCGCCCGTAAAGTCCTGCGTGTTTAGCCAGGGCACCTCTCCATACCCGGACGGCTTGGCCATCTGTTTCCCGCGTCCAGGGGCCGTGCGCTCTACCAACACATTAAAGGTGAAAGCCTGCTGGCATTCAGGTACCGCCTCGGTTCTTAAAATAGCCTCCCCCGTATCATTACGAGACTCTTGTCCCACCCGCGACGGCAAATTACCAATTTCCAACAGGTCGCCAAAATCTGTTGCTTCTAATGTGACCGGGGCTGTAACGGTGAAAGTATGGCCACTTTTGTTGTTTTTAAAGGTGGCACCCTTGATGTTTTTCCGGCCCGCTTCGCCATCGTCGGCTATCAGCAGCTCAATCGGCTCACTCTCTACAATGAGCGTTAGCTTGCCAGATTCTAAATAGGGAATCAGCCGTTCATTCAGGGCAGTCGCTGCGACGACGGGTGTAGTGGTCATCGGGCAGACCCAAGCACCGCCCGGATTTTGTCGTGCTTTTCCGGCGACGGGCTGGAGCTGTCGTTGCCGCACGCGAAACCATTGCTGACTTTTAGAAATGGCAAATTGTTCGCCGCCTACGGTGCTGAAGCTTTTCTTTTGTTTGAGCAAGTCGCCATCGTCTGACGCTGGTAGGGCCTGGGCTGTGAACTGTCCGCCGACCATTTTCTGGGGCTGCACTAGGCACACGTCCACATTCATGGTGAGGGCGGCGAGTGTGGCTGAATAGGCTGCGGTGGAGCCACCAACCACGAGGATAGAGCTATTGAGCTGAGCATTATTGTCGGGATGGGTGAAGACCTCTTCGGCAAAAATGCCGTTGGTTTGACGAACGCTACTCACGGTAAATGCTCTCCTGTGTCGGGATGGCTCTCAATCAAGTTTCTTTTATAGATAATGGCGGTGTTGAGCGATTTTGACTCAGGTTGTTATTATTTGTTTCACTCTGTTGTCGGTACGGTTTCCCCGCCTGGTGAGTCCGAGTCGGTCGTCATGTTGTACGGTTTTGAAGGCTATTACGGTTGAGACCGCGTGAGCCTTCACGTAGGCTGTTAGCCATCTGCCTGTTATTTCGATCGGCGATTTCGATCTGTTGCATCTATCTGCTTCGTCTATCCGCTTTGTATACAACGTGCATCCATGACGGCTGATCTTCCAGCTGACATTCCGGCCTATCAGTCGCCTCAGCTTGTGAATGAGGCGAAGGCGTTGCTCAGCCGAGGCATAGAATATGCCCGTATCCACCAGTTTGAAAAGGCGATCGCACTGTTCACCGACGTGATTCACCTGCGATTAGCCCAAACTCTAGACAATGGCGTGACCGTCGCCAAGAGCTCTCTGTTTTACGGCAGTATGGTAGGGAGCAT
>JBCDAG010000402.1:0-6201 GCA_039186165.1 Cyanobacteria bacterium P01_F01_bin.53 | reverse complement strand
GTATTAAGATATTGAGCAGTGGTGAGTGCAACCCTAGCTCTGCTGCTTTCAGCGCTTTCGATTTCTTAAATACCGGGAGCGTTTTCGCAGCGTTCAGCAGTTACTTTTTCTTTTTTTTTTCGATGGCGAAGCCTGATCCTATTCCCAAGTTCATAGAGTTCGGCCTTGATAAGCCCCCAAAAGCAGTCCCAGAAATGGCACCTGTGAAGAGCGACTGGGTTGATTTCTTCTTGGCTGATCGCGAACTCAGACCCAATACGAAAAAGGCCTATTTGCGACAGCTACGACAGTTTCAGTGCTGGTTAGAGTTCAAACACTGGGCCGATGTCGATGAAAGTGACCTTAGTCGCTATAAGACCTATCTCAAAGAAAAACCGACTAGGGGTGGAAAATTTGGCCTGTCTGCAGCCAGTATTAATCAGGCATTAGCAACGATTCAGAGCTTTTTTAAGTGGCTAGCCACCCGTCGATTTATCGGATTTAATCCGGCTTTAACGTTGGAGATGGTCACGCTGGCACCGCCACAACCAAAAGACCTCACGGTAGAAACTGTCCAGCAGCTCGCTGACGGCCTCTCCTACCGTGGTCAGCTTAGTGTAAGGGATACGGGCCATCCTTGGACTGCTTAAACACGGCCTGAGGGCCACAGAGGTCAGTAAAGCCAATATTGGGGATTTCCGTGACCAGGCGATTCGTATTGAGGATGCAAAATGGGGAAGTGATGGCATTGTGCCACTAGCACCAGATACCTGCCGGGATATTGAAGTTTATTTGGGTTGGTGCGTACAGCAGGGCTTGGATACGTCGTCTGGGGAGCCGTTGTTTCGGAGTCAGTCAAACCGGAGTAAGGGACAACGCATTAGCTATCGGGCGATTTATAACCTGGTGAAGGACTTAGGGGCGATCGCAGAAATTGAAGAATCGGTCCATCCTCACCGGCTACGACATACTTTTGGCACTCAGCTCTTGTTAGAAGATGTACCTCCTGAATATGCAAGGAAGCTCATGCGACTCAAATCCTCACAGACGTTCGAGCGTTATGCCAAGAGAGCTGTAGAGAAAAAGGCCACTGATGTGTTTAGAAAAACGATTGAGCAATCCACGTCGGGTCTATTTAAACAATCAGATTAAGTCACACGTTTAACCGAAGCCCAGAAAGTATGAGAATTCTAGAATTCTCATACTTTCTGGGCTCATTTAGAGTGCTGTTCTTATGTACAAGCAAGACTTGAAAGTTACATAAGAAATTATTGCCGAGTCAAATCCTGAAAGGCCTTACGCCACTGGGGGCTGAATAGTAGGCACACTCAGCTACAGAAGCAGATCATCATCTGGCAGGCCTCAATTTGACTGCTAGCGCGTTTTTCCTATCTTTTGCTCACAAGTTGTTTCAACTGTACTTATATCCACAGAGCACCCACAATGGTTACATGGAACTCTTGACAGACGATACTGAAACTTTCCTACTCTGATCAATATCGACTTTTTCTTTCGGTGCAGCTGTACGCTACGCGAAGCCAACGCGTCTATGATTTCCAGAGGTGGCTACACCCTGCTTGCATAGCCATCGTTGACCCCTGAGTCAATGTAGTCCGTACGGCAAATAAACGCCACAACGTGGGTCAGTTTCACATTTAATGACCTTGTAGAGCTCCTGAGAGTAATGATTGTATCTATGTTGATTGTATCTATGTTTTATTCAAGCTCACTCCACAACAAGCTATTGCCTCGTTGATAACGCTACTAGCAATCCGAGGCATCTACCCGACGGTTTGAACTCAGCAGACAGTAGAAAGATTTGCATAAGGACTCGATTCTCAATATCAGTGATTGGGCCGAATAGCAGCTGCATGATCTGTGTCGAATAAAACGACAGTTACCGATAATGGCCCAAATTCAGCAGCATATCGTTGATAGAATTAAGCTCGTTTTTACCATCACCATCAGAGTTGTAGGTCCGATAGTTCATCAGCCAAGCCTGATCTGTGTTGGAATAGCATCTACACAAGTGGCCAAACAAATCGGTGTGGGCACTCGCTTCACGTTGCCGCCACCCTATCGTCCCGCTAGTGCACTAGCAAACGAGTGCCATTTTTCGAGTACGGCAGCTTTGAATAGCACATAGCCGCATGCATCCGCATAGCTCTGAGCTTGTATGGGCTCCCACACTAAAGGCAAGTACGCACAGCGCTGCACTCAACCGATAGTTGAGTGCGCCGTGACTCCAGTTGTCGCCATAACCAGAAAATTTTATGATTACCTCCACTGACCAGTAGCTACTGGCCATAGTCGAGTCAACTCAACAGCTTGCTCATTCATTGCTCTTGACACAGATAGTCAGGCCTTAAGAAATTACTACTGAAGAATAACAAATAACAAAACTTGAGAATTCTAGAATTCTCAAGTTTTGTTATTTGTTGAAGAATTCTGAGAATTTTTAGACGAAATGCATTAGTATGTCCTTTGCACGCTTTGAATTTACGCCACAACAAAGATGCCACAAACAGTTATTTCAATCATGTCAAATAGCGGCGGAGTAGGTAAGACGACGCTAACCGTCAATCTTGCCTACCAGTTGGCTCGAAAAGGGCACACCGTCGCCATGCTCGGTTGCGATCCCAATGGCTCGTTAACACTCTTTTGTGGGCTAGATGATCCACCGAAGGAAAAAACCATGGACCAGGTCCTCCGTTCAGACTTCGACGGGGAATACCCCCTATTTCCAGTTTGGCGTGACCGCATAGAAGGAATCGATGCTTGTTTAGGCGGTCTTCCTTTAACCGAAACTAGTCAGCGATTAGTCTTGGATAAGCGAGGGGCTTACCTGCTCGCAGATGCCTTGGAAGACTATCCTTTACCTTACGATGTCATTCTAATTGACTGCCCTGGAACCATTGAGCACCTCCACATTGCTGCTCTTTCGGCGAGTACCGGTGTCTTAATCACGCTCAAGCCAGAAGATAAGGATATGGACGCAATGGCTAAGCTGCTGGAATGGATTAGCCTTACTCGCACTGAACTTAGGCTCAAGCCCGCACCCCAAATTTTAGGTGTTGTGCCCAATGGGGCAAAAAATCGAGCCATGCATCGCGATAATTTAGGACTCACAGAAGATATCCCCGGATTACCTGATATCATGCGGCAGATGCAAATTCAGATGTTTCCCACTATCAAGGATAACGCCTACATTGCTAATGCCGCGGCGGCAGGACTGCCCCTAGGGCTTTACCGAGCCGGGGATCCTAATAACAAGCTGTACGCAAAAATTGCTGATGAGATTATCAAGGGAATGAAATAACACTATGGGACGTAACAGCAAAAGGCCTCTCGCCACTATGTTTAGTGGCGCTATTGACGCTCAAGAAGGGGAAACTATTTCCCAGCTCAAGGAAGAGATTGAAAGTTTAAAGTCACTTTCTAGCCAATCATTCAAACTACCAGTTGCAGATATTCAGCCGCTGCAACTTCCAGGCAGACTAAAGCAACCTCGACTCTATTTTGACCCTCAAAAAATGGATCGGTTAAAGGAATCCATCAAAAAGCATGGTGTGCTTGAACCGATTCTGGTGAGGCCTGGTGCGAAAGGGCGATATGAAATTATTAGTGGGGAGCGTCGCTGGCGCTGTTGTGGCGAACTTGGTCTTGAGGCCATTCCAGCAATCGTACGCGACATGCCAGATGCGATCGCGCTAGAAGCCGCCTTAATTGCCCATTTGCTCAATGAAGAAATCTCATCAATTGAGCAAACAGAAAGTATCTTAAGCCTGCTTTCACTCCATTTGGAGATCTCAATTGATGAGGTTAAAGCAGGCCTCTATCGAGTTAAAAATTCACGGAGCCGTGGCAGTGAGAATTCTAGAATTTTCACTGAAGCAGAGCTTACCGTAATTTCTGAAATTTTAAGCGAGTTCGGAATGAAGCTAGCAAGCTTTGTCTCTAATCGCCTACCCATGCTCAACTTAGCACCAGAGATATTGGATGCTGTCAGAGAAGGGACGCTCTCACCGACCAACGCGGTCCTCTTAAACCGCCAGGTCCCTGAGCTACATGAGGAATTGATTGAACAGGCCAAGGGGATGACCAAAACTGATGTGCTCGCCCTAGTGAAAGAAGTCGCGCTTGAACACACGGGTGACGTAGCGCCACAACAGCCATCTATGTCTGATCAAATCTTTGCTCGATTTAAATCTGTACGCAAGAAAAAAGCTTTGCTTGAGTCATCAAAAGTCCGTAAAAAGTTGAGCCAGATTGACAAACTTCTGCAAGAAATAGAGTCCTTGAGTAATTGAAAATTCTAGAATTTTCATCAGGCTAGTACATTTGAATCAAGCTAACTTCTCACGGTTAGTCGTACAGACAGTTTTTGAGGCCACTGTTGTACGCCAAAAGTCTACAAGCCTTGCGTCTTACAGTTTTGCGCATCGCCTATGCGTATTTAAGGTTTGATCCGAGTCAATAAGTCAGTAAATTACGCCACTAAACCGGTGAGGATACTCTCAACATGGTGATGCCTCAATAGATAAAAACAACTGAATCGCACCTTTAGAATATGCTCCGGGCTCCTCGAAAATGCTACGAGCCCCAACGTTCGCATCCAATTGTGCTACGGCCCGTAGCACAATTGGATGATCAACAAAGCCTTTCCGATTCTAAAGTGTTCAATCAGCATCATCCAGACTTGGCAACTTAGTTATCTTGCTAACCCGTATGTCTAAACAGTCACCACTGATACCATCGGATGCTTACAACTCGTTTCTATCAGATCTAAAAAAACGAATCAACTCAGCTCAGATCAAAGCAGCTTTAGCAGTAAATCAGGAACTCATCCTGCTCTACTGGCGCATGGGTTTAGATATCTTGGAGCGTGAACAAACGGAAGGATGGGGTAGCAAAGTTATTAGGAGACTGTCGAAAGATCTTAAGCGCGAGTTTCCAGATATGCGAGGCTTCTCACCCCGAAACTTACAATACATGAGGGCTTTAGCTGAAGCTTATCCAGACGAAACAATTGTGCTACAGGTCATAGCACAAATTCCTTGGGGCCATAATCAGTCACTCCTTAACAAACTTAACTCACGCCCCCAGAGGCTATGGTACGCCCAGAAAGCGCTAGAAAACGGATGGAGCCGCAGTATTTTAGATATTCAAATTGACACTGATTTATTAGGTCGACAAGGGGGTGCCGATACAAACTTTGAGCGCACATTACCGCCAAAAGACTCTGACCTAAGCCAGCAATTACTAAAAGACCCATATAATTTCAGCTTCCTCAAACTTGAAACAGCTTCTCAAGAAAGAGACTTAGAGCGTGCTTTAGTAGAGCACATTCGTGAATTCCTACTCGAACTAGGTGTCGGGTTCGCCTTTGTTGGTAGTCAGTACCGGCTGGAAGTGGAAGGCAGTGAGTTTTTCATCGACCTCCTTTTCTATCACCTGAAACTACGGCGATATGTAGTAATAGACCTCAAAACGACGGATTTCAAGCCTGAGTTTGCCGGGAAAATGAATTTCTACGTCAATGCCGTAGACAACATGCTGGCTGAGGCTTGGGATGAACCAACTATTGGAATTGTGCTGTGTAAATCAAAAAAGAAAACCATCGTTGAATACGCTCTAAATTCAATTAGCACACCCATCGGCGTCTCAACATATAAGCTTCGCGAGAGTCTGCCGCCGGAACTACGCGATTGCTTACCTACCGCTGAGCAGCTACAAGCAGAGTTAGAAGTTGCCGCCAAAGAAGTAACCGCTCAGACAGACGAGACCACCCCCTAACCAAAACAATCAGTCATAACGAGAAAGTAGACGGACACAGGTTCCCGAAGAAACGACCATTCTCAAAGACTCGGACCTGTAATCAATCCAAGGTCGTTGAGAACGTCCACAAAATTCGACTTGAAGAAAGCGCGCGACGCAACAAAAGTAACATCCGCTAAGCATTCAATCTCGAGTTCGGTAGGTTTCCCCCGAGCGTAAAACTGTTTGGGTTTAGATGCCAAGCCATTTCCCTTCAACACAGGAAAGCCTAGGCTTTGGCGATGGGTGACGAAATCATCATAGATAGTCGTCCCTGAAAAACTATCTAAGGCCAAGCTGTGTAGCTGTTTCAAGCCTTAGCGCGCAGGTTAGAATTACCAGATAAGTCGCTATTGCCCCGAAAAGCTTGCAAAATGCAGTCATCCTCATCGACCTCAAATACCG
>JBCDAG010000401.1:0-6239 GCA_039186165.1 Cyanobacteria bacterium P01_F01_bin.53 | reverse complement strand
GGTGCTTCAGCCTCTAAGTTCTTCTATCGCGTCCAACCCGGACAGACTGTGTCACTTTGGATGGATTCAGCCGTTGCCAATGGTCTGAGCGAATCCGCGTTGCCCAGTATCGGGATGAAAGCTCGCCCCCAAGACAGTACCTGGCTAGAGATTGACTCTGACATTGTGCTGGTCGGCGAATCGGCTAAAGCCTTTTTGGATAGCCCCAGCTTGACGGCCAACAAAGCTGAAAAAGCCGCCTATAAAATTGCCGCCGCCCTGGGCGTCATCGCCGAATTAGAACAACTCCCCAGTCAATACAACGCCCTCGTCTGGCTCCCTTTGCCCCTGACGGAAATCAGAACCCGTGAGCACATTGCGACCACGTTTGACACCCTCTGTGAGCAAGGCTTCAAGTGTCGAGGACGGCAACAGTCAGTGCAGCCTATTCTCAAGTTCTTCCCCGAAGGCTTTGGCCTGTATCTCAACCGCAAACGGCAGCTCGATGGCCTTGGCCAATCCATTGCGGGGCGGCGGACCCTCATCCTGATGATGGGTCACCGCAATCTGTCCATTCTTTGCTTCGAGGGGGGCTCCCTCCGGGCTGGTCGTTCCAACTCAGATGGCCCTGGTTTCCGGCCCGCGTTTGAAAAAGCGACGCGCTCAGCCGGTGTTGCCCCCACGGACTATCGGCCCCTGATGCTGGCACTGACGACGGGTAAGCCGACGCAAATCTCCCAAGCCCAGGCGGGCATTTTCGACTTTGGGTCCTATGCTAGCTTCGTCCGTCAGACCTACTGGCAAGCGGTGAGCATCTACCTACAAGACAATCTACTGGGACAGCTGACTGACGGCTCGGTGGATATCATCCTCAGCGGCGGTGGCTCTCGCATTATCGGCACTGAGCTAGCCGATTACTTTAGCGCGCTGGGGCTAGAGGAGCGCATCATCCACGCCGATACCATGCAGCCCCAGCTAACCGATGTGGTTAGTCAGCTGCCTGAAGCTGCCCAGAATTCATCGATTCCATTACGAATGTCTGACTGCTATGGCCTATTCCAGGGCCTTATCGGTAAACTAACCAAAGTGGCTGCCGATTAAACTAACTGGTTGACCAACTGGTTGACCAACTGGCTGAACGAATCACTAAACTGACTACTTTATCTAGGTCCCCTCGTATTCATCATGGCACGTCCCCGTTCTCCCTATAGCACCAGTGACCGACAGCGCATCCAGTTTGCTTACAATGCAGACCGGGATACGCCGATTGGGGAAACGTTCAAGTATTTGCTGAAGAGCGAGACGTTATCGAGTCGGCAAGGCAAGCACAAAGGGCTGGATGCGATCGCTGCATTTTGGCAGCCGTTTGCCTATCAGGAAAAGGACGGGTTGAGTGAGGAGGAGAAAAGGGTGATCGCGCAAGCATCCATCGACACCTTGACCCAACACATCGACCTCATTCGTGACACCTTTGGCATAGAACCACCTGTGACGGTCACCGCGAATCCTGCTCAGCTCCAACAAGAGATGCGGCTCGTGGCAACCCAGGTTGTTCAAGAATTTGTGGCCAATGGTGCGATCGCCGCCTCAGCCGTAGAGAGCGTCACCACCCAGGCAACCGACGCGGTGAGTCATGTGGTTGCAAAGCCCACAGCCAACAGCGATGAAGGCGTTGACTTTGATGAGGAAGCCCTCTTGGGCGGTCTCTTCGACAGTTCTGAGATAGCAGCGTAACCGGTGACGCCCGATGGCACTCAAACCAAAACAGCCCAGCAACGAGTCAGGCAAAGCCGCGCGACAACAGTATCTAGACTTCGCCAAGCGCGTTACTGGCGAGGCTGATTTAGATTACGCAACGCTCTACCAGCGCTTTGCTGAAAATGACTGGGCCGCTGTCAAGCTGGATGATGCGGTTGCCTCTCTTTCACTTAAGGTGGGCAATTCTCCCAAGCAGACGGTGGGCATTCTTCATCAAAGCCCCTACCTTCAACACCAGGTGCATCAACGCAACGTGCCTTTAGCACCGATGAGCCAGTACGTGCGCTCTACGGTGCTAAAGACTGTTCAACAACAAAAGCAAGCACAGTCTCAACAACAGTCTCTGCAACAGTCTCAACAGCGGAGTGCGTCACGAAGCTCCGAGATTGAACAGAATTGAACAGACTTAGGTTGGCCTGCGCTTGCGACCTGAGAAAATATTCAAGCATTACCATCATGTGTCTCTTCGTCAACAAGCGGCAGGCATCCGAATGCCTCAATTTCAGCAGCACTACGCTCAAAAAGTATCGCCTTAATGGTGAGTGGATAGAGGGTATCCATTGGGTACGGATTAACAGCCGGTGTGTGCGCTACAATCTTGCGCTGATTCAGGACTGGTTTCATAATCGGAGTGACCCAACGGCACATATACGAGCGATCGAGGCTTATCAGAAAAATCTTTTAAGCAATCAGAAGTAAAGGCAAAGATATCATAGGCTGTTTGCTTTTTGATTGTTATGGAATTAGGAGAGATAGAAGCGACCCCAGATTTGAAAGGCTTGTTAATACAGGTGGTGATGTCACTCTATCGCCCCTAATGCTTTCAGCGTTATTCTTTGTGCTGATGTGAGACCAATAGCACCTTTAATATTCATATCCTCGTAAGGTCGAGCCACGCGCAAGGTTTGAAGGCAGTTTCCTGTCTCAACATCCCAAAGCTTGATGGTTTCATCCTCACTGCCGCTAATGATAATTGCCTCAGTGGAACTATAAGCAATTGACCAAACTGTTTTAGTGTGTCCGTTAAGAACGGAGATTTCCTTTCCTGTTTTTACCTGCCAAATTCTGATGGAATGGTCCTCACTGCCACTCACTAGATACTGAGCATCTGGGCTAAATTTCAGCGATCGCACCTGATGACTGTGTCCCTTAAGGGTTTGCAAACACTCACCTGTGGCCTTATCCCACAATTTGAGAGTGTGGTCACCACTTCCACTTGCAAGCTGCTCACCACTAGGACTAAACGCCACTGCCGCGACAACCTCTT
The DNA here is from genome assembly GCA_039186165.1 of Cyanobacteria bacterium P01_F01_bin.53. Classification (GTDB taxonomy): domain Bacteria; phylum Cyanobacteriota; class Cyanobacteriia; order Phormidesmidales; family Phormidesmidaceae; genus Phormidesmis. Next base: position 3,235 of record JBCDAG010000401.1, on the reverse strand, counting down.
TATGACCCTTAAAGTTCTGAATTTGCTGTCCTGTTTCCACATTCCAAAGCTTGATGGTCTTGTCATCTCCTCCACTGGCTAAGACCTGGCCATCGGGACTAAATGCGACCGCTTTTGCTGGGGTAGCGTGACCTTCTAATGTTTGCAGACACTCGCCCGTCTGGACATCCCAGAGCTTTACGCTTTGGTCATGGCTCCCACTGGCCAGCCGTTGCCCGTCGGGGCTGAAGGCAAGTGTTGTCACCCAGCCCTGATGGCCTTGTAGTGTCAGCAGGCATTCACCTGATTGACAATCCCAGAGCTTTAGGCTTTGGTCATCACTAGCGCTAGCCAATAGTTTAGGTGGGGCGTTGGAGGACTGGGGGGCAAATGCGATCGCCGAGACCAAATTCCGATGCCCAACGAACTCCCGCAAATACTGTCCACTTTTTCTGTCCCATAGTCGAATCAGTCCATCCTCTCCACTGCTAGCCAGCATTTTCCCGTTTGGGCTCACTGCTACTGCAAGTACCGAGTTGCTGTAACCCGTTAATGTCCTCAGGCATTTGCCAGCTTCGAGATCCCAAAATTTCAGGGTCTGATCATCACTTATGCTCACAAGGGTTTGACCATTGGGACTAAAGGCTACTAACCATACTCGTTGGCTGTGGTCTTGTAACGTCTTTAGACAAGTCCCTGTTTCAGCATCCCAGAGGCGAATAGTATTGTCTTCACTTGCAGTTGCAATCGTTTCCCCAGAGGGGCTGTAGGCTAACGACCAGACATCGCCGCTGTAGCTCAGGTCAGGTTGGCTGGGTTTTCCTGTTGCCAAACGCCAGAATTTGACGGCGTTGTGATTGCTTCCAGTAGCGATGGTTTGACCATTGGGATGGAGGGTGATCGCATTGGTCCAATTGACGGGTATTTCCAAAACCTCCTGACACTTTCCTGTTGAGACATCCCACAGACGTACAGTGCCATCTTTGCTGCTACTGATGAGTGTTTCCGGTGTCAGAGTAAAGCCTAAGGAAAAGACTTTGTCCTGATGTCCTTGAAGGATTTTCAGGCATTCCCAACTGTCTGTACTCCATACCCGAATCGTCTTGTCGTGGCTACCACTCACTAAACAGTTTCCGTTAGGGCTAAATACCAGCGCCTGAATTGAACCGCTATGTCCTTGTAACGTTTTCACGCATTGCCCCGTCTCGATATTCCACAACCGAATCGTTTGGTCATGGCTACAGCTGGCCAGCCATTGCCCGCTTGGACTAAATGTCAGCCCTTGCACCCATCCTGTATGACCTTTGCAGGTCAGCAGGGGACGAATCTCATTAACGTCCCAGAGACAAATCTCATTTTCTATTCCTGTTGCCAGCAAATTTCCATTTGGGCTAAACACAGCAGAAAATAGGTTGCCTAGGGTTTGTGTGAAAACGGATTGAGACAACTCTGCACCTTCAAAATTCACACCCTGCAAATTAAGCCCGCCAAGGTAAGCCTGACGTACTGCCACGCCAGAGAAGTCAAATGACCGAATATTTAGGTTAAGCTGTCCCAGCAAGTTGATTAAATTGCCTGCACCATAGCCTGCTTGGCCTGTCGAGCTGCTTCGTAATTCCGCCAAGAGCTGCTGTAAGCAATCTTGGAGGACCTCTTCACTTCCTACTTGAGCCCGTAGCTTTTCGGCAAGCGGTTGCAAAATAAACCGTGTCTGGGACTGCCTTATGTAGTCCTTGGCTTGTGCTTTCATCAACGCATGGCTATTGAAAATATCGGGTTTTCCTTGCCTTAGTTCTGTAAAGCACTGCTCAATCAAGGTTTCTGCTACATATTCCATCACCACAGGTTGCTGGGTAAAGCCAAGGGGGTGATGCTGTCCTGGTAATCGCCTTTCGATGACTGAGCGGAGTTGTAGGGATTCCAGAGCTTCTAGGAGCGTGCGGCGGGAAATGGCCGGGACTAAATCTGTCTGAAGCTCATTGAGTGACATCCACTCTCGCTGAATGGCGAGCCAGTACATCACTTGCTTTTCTAGTGTGGAAAGACGATTGAACTGTTGTTGTAATAAGTCGGCGATATCGCCAAAAATCACGGTGTGCTGTTGTAAAAATAACGCTACGTCGCCGCCAAATATCTCTTGGATAGTGGTTGCGACAATTTTCAATGCTAAGGGATTTCCCCCGTAGTGATTTACCAGGGCCTGACTGGCTTCGGTGGAAACGGAAAATCCTTTTTCTTTTAGGACTGCCTGTCCTGCCATTTCGGGTAGACCTGCTAGGCGTAATGACCGAATAAGTAGACCGGGGCCTTCTTTGGTACTTAGGCTTTTGAATTTTTCTCGGCTGGTGAGGACTAAGCAACTCTGGTGTCGGGTTTCTCCTACGCTCCGCAGGAGCTGGCCGTAGCCTTCGTAACCTTCTCGAAACTGACCTATCTGCTGCTGCCCACATAGGAGAGATTCTGCATTGTCTAAAATCAGCAGGCAGCGAGCGTTGCGGAGACACTCTAGTAGGCAAGATATTTGGGCATCTAGGGAGTCAGGCATTGTGCCTATTTGTTGGGCTGATAGCACTTGAACAATATCTAGCAATAATTCTTCTATGGGTGGCGCATTTCGGAGCGATCGCCAGACTAAAACCTTAAATTCGTTCTGGACTTTTTCTCCGAGTTTGACGGATAGGGCAGTTTTGCCAATGCCGCCCATGCCAACTAGGGTGATAAGGCGGCATCGATCTGTGGTGACCCATGTGCTGAGCTGGGTTAGCTCATTTTCACGGCCATAGAAGGTGGAGACATCTAGGGCTCCGCCCCAGTCTTGGCGGGGCTTTGGAGATAAAGGTGTTTTGGGATCATCTTTGAGAGCATGTTTGGCAGAGGCTTTTGAGTTAGCATCTGAATCGGCCTCTAGGTTGACCTCAATTGTTACGGATTCATCATTTTTATTTTGTTTCGATCTTAGGGCGCGGTGTTTTTCCCACTCTATTTCAAATTTCTGGAGGTTTGCTGGTAGCTGCTGTTTGGGATGCCAGAGTTTTAGAGTGAAGTGCCAGTTTTCGGCACCTTGAGTGGCGGTGCGGTTATCTTCCAGAACCTCCATGAAGTCTTCTAGGCGCTTCAAGGCTTCTTTGATTTGCTCGCTTGATAGGCTTCCTTCGTGAGGGTCTTTGGCAGTTAGCGTTTTTAGATGGCGTACTTTTGCCTGGACTGCTAGGCGTTTGTCGGTTTGCCAGTTTACTTGGATGGGGAGGGTGTTGGC
>JBCDAG010000400.1:0-6258 GCA_039186165.1 Cyanobacteria bacterium P01_F01_bin.53 | reverse complement strand
CCGGAACGCTCAAAGCTCGTCGAGTCACACTGGTCAAACCAGTGGCTTACCTCAGATATTTAGTTACTTTACTGCCGGAACGCTCAAAGCTCGTCGAGTCACACTGGTCAAACCAGTGGCTTACCTCAGATATTTAGTTAAGTGCGGCGTAAAAGCTGATTCAATACAGAACTGTAAGGACCTACTCCAATCACCTACAGAACGCGATAGGCTAACACATACAACGCGGGTGTTAGGGAGAGCTGCGAGTCATGTCGAATATCGGTGAGCGGTGGCAGCAACGGATATCGAAAAGACCCTCAAAGCCAGGGCAGGCTCGGCACACCAGCACATCTGAGCATGATTCCCACGGGCAGCCCCAGCATCATACTCAGAATAATCACCACGCCCGCAGTCATCACAGTCATGGTGGTCACAACCATGGCCATAGCCATGATGGCCACGAGCATCCCAACTACAAAAGCTTCAACACCTATCGGGCAGAGGTTCGACGGGTTCTCTCCATTACGCTGGTCTTGAATGTATTCGTCGTGTTGCTCAAGCTCATCGTCGGTAGCTGGACCGGTTCACTGAGCCTGATTGCCGATGCCCTACACAGCATTACAGACAGCGCCAACAATGTGCTGGGACTGGTCACCAATCAGCTCGCCTCCCCCGTCCCAGATCGCGACCATCCCTACGGCCATCAAAAGTACGAAGCGGTCGGCGCATTGGGCATTGCAGCATTTTTGGGCATTGCCTGTTTTGAAATTTTAAGGGGGGCCGGAGAGCACCTTATCTTTGGGGGCGACCCTGTCACCATGAGCGCCCTATCACTGTGGTTTTTACTCGCTGTGCTCGGCAGCAATATCTTTGTCGCCTTTTATGAAAGACGGGTCGGCAACCGCCTCGGCAGCAATATCTTAATTGCCGACGCAGAACACACCATGAGTGACATTTGGATCACCATTGCGGTGTTGGGCGGTCTCATAGGCGTGTGGCTCGGCGTTCAGTGGCTGGATTTGGTGTTGGCCTTTCCGGTGGCCCTATTAGTTATTCGCAGTGGCTGGGTCGTGCTTTCAGCGAACTTGCCCTGGCTGGTGGATGAAATGGCGATCGCACCCGAAGCCATCCATGCGGCAGTCATACAAGTCCCGGGTGTGTTGAACTGTCACAACATTGCATCACGGGGCCTCTTAGGTCGTCAGGTGTTCATCGATATGCACCTGATTGTAGAACCCCAAGACGTACTCACGGCCCACGACATTACTGAACAAGTCGAACAACAACTTGAAGAAGAATTTGGCCCGGCGAGAGTCACCATCCACATAGAACCCCATAGCTATTTAGAAAGAGAGATTAGCTTTGGTCCTGGCCACCATAATTAATCCAACACAGCCAGTCACTACAGCTCAAACCAATCAACAATTCGTTTGCCGACCCCCTTTATTTCTTTTAATGAATCTACCCACCTGGATCACCGTCTCTCGTCTCCTCGGCGTTCCCATCGTCCTCATCGCCCTGCTCGATCCGACAGACTACCGCCGCTGGATTAGCGTCATTGCCTTTGTTATCTTTGCGGGTACAGATTGGCTGGACGGTTACTTAGCTCGCAAGCTCAATCAGGTCACCGAGCTAGGCAAGTTTCTCGATCCGCTCGTGGATAAACTGCTGGTGATGGCCCCCTTAATGGCCTTAGTGGGTATGGGCATTGTGCCTGCCTGGGGCGTGTTTTTGATTTTGGCACGGGAGTTAACGATCTCTGGCTGGCGCGTAAATCCCACCTTTCAAAAAGGGGGGGTCCCAGGGGCGGGCATTTGGGGTAAGGTCAAAACTGTTGTACAGATTGTGGCGATCGCTATTCTCCTCGCCCCCCTTTCTGGCATCTGGCAAACAACAGGCATCGTTCTCTTTTGGGTAGCGGTAGCCCTCACCTGGATATCAGGTCTGCTCTATTTTTTGCCTGCTAAAGCGCCAGCAAACTAACGCCACACTTAAAAGCCACACTCAACAGAAAATCATCCTGAAATCGTGATGTGGGAACCTTGTTCGTCCTTACTCACATCTATGCGCGTTTGAAAGGCTTCGCGAAAGTGGGGCATGTGGGTAATGGTGAGGATGCAGGCAAAATCGGGCGCGATCGCCTCAATGGCGGCGATCAGGCGATCACAGCCTTCTCTATCTTGGGTACCAAAGCCTTCATCCACAATCAGCATTTGCAACGCGGTCCCTGATCGCATTGCCAGCAGTCGGGCAATCGCCAAGCGAATCGAAAAATTAACGCGGAAGGCCTCGCCACCTGAGTAGGTTTCATAGGGACGAGTGCCGCGAGCATCGGCAATCAAAATGTCCAAGGTATCGATCAGCTTTTTGGAGCGGCGTCCGGCCCGCTGCGTGACAAATTGAACATGAAGTTGATGGTTGCTGAGCCTGCCAAGAATTTGATTGGTTTCAGCCTCTAGCTGGGGCAGCAGGTTTTCAATCATCAATGCCTGAATACCCTTACGACCCAGGGCTTCAGCAAGGGCCTTATACACCTGATATTTATGTCGAATATCTTCTAGCTTTTGTTGTTGCTGGCCATGCTGCGCTTGCACACTATCGAGTTGAGAAAGCTGTTGTTGCAATCTACCCAGTTGGGAGAGGTGGCGATCGCGCGTTTCTTGATAATTAGCCAAATCGGCTTCTAACTCAGCGATGTCTGCGGTTGGATCAGAGCAGGTTGCTAGCTGCTGCTGTAATTCACTTACCTTAAGCGCACTCCGCTCGGCTTCAGTGGTTTGCGTTTGGTAGCGGCCCGTCAGCTGCTCAAGTTGTTCTAGCAGCCCCCCTTGTTCATCCTGAGCTTGTTGCAGCGCTTGGTACTTAGCCTGCCAAATATCGGCCTGCCGCAGCTGAGCCCTGATGGCATTGTGCTGTGAAGGACTATAGTCAGTGTCATTTAGGCGTTGTTCTATCTCGGCAAGGGCCTGTTGTACAGGGTTTTGGGCTAACTGTTCGAGGATAGATTTCGCTTCTTTGAGGGCGGCTTCTAGCTTAGGACGCTCCGCTTGGATCTGCTGCAGGCGCTTTTCAGCCTGCTTGATTTCGGCATATTTGAGTTCGCTCCAGCGCAGACGGTTCACCTGCGATCGCAACAAGGCATGGTTCCGATCGTCGTAGTTCATCGCCGCGATTTGTGCCTGCACCCTTTCCAGCTCACCCTGCAAGCCCTCGGCATAGTCGTTCTCTTGCAAACATCGCTCTAGCTGGGCACGCTCAGCACTCATCTCTTGCAGCCGGTCTTGCAAGGTATCTGCAGAAGCCAGCTTGGCTTTTAGCTGTCCGCGCTCTTCTAAGATAGGCGCATATTTTGCCAGCTCTTCTTCTAGCACTCGGTATTCCTGACGCAACACCTGAATTTCGCTTTCACTGACGGCCAACTGTTCGCGAATCGCCCAAATTTGGTTTTGAACGTCGTCGCGCTCTTGCAGGGTGCGATCACGCAGGACCTGCCAATCATGGCCCTTTAGGGGCTGCTCACAAACTGGACAGCGAGCAGCATCAGGATCTTCCAAAAGCTGCAACGTTCGATCAAACCTTTCCAACTGCACCTCATAGTTGAGCTGATTGGCCTGCAATCTTTCCATAAAGCCCCGCCGCTCTAGCCCTTTTTGCCGCAGGGCTTCTTGGTAATCCCTACGCTGCTCTAAATAGGCAATGCGGTGAGAAACATCCACAGCGGCCTGCATCAGCTGGGGGGCTTGGGTTTGCTGCGTCGCGATTTGGGATTGGCGGTTATCCAATTCTTCTATGCGAGTAATCAAACGGGTTTGCGCCTGAATGATTTGGCTTTCAAGTTGCCGTAGCTGCTGGCGCAAGGGTGCACTTTGAGCCTCCATTTTATCGAGCTGACGCAACTCCTTTTTAGCCACTTTTAGCCGTTCTACCTTGCCAATAATCTCGTCTCTCTGCGCTAGGGTTTGTTGAATGTCACTAGCCTGCATTTGCAATTGGCTAAGCTGCGTCTCAATTTGTGTAATTTGGTGAGTGTGCGCTTGCTGCTGTGTGCCGAGCTGTTGCTGAAGCTGAAGCCGCTGGGTCTGAGCCTCCTGATAGAGCTGAAATTGCTCGGCTTGCTGCTCTTCAGACTGACGCAATTGGATCAGCTGCTCGGTGTGCTTTTGAATGGTCTCTGATTGCGCCAAGATGCCCTCTACCTTGGCAAGGTGTTGTTTCACCTTGTTCAGCGCTGTCTGCGTCGCCTGACAAATCTCCTGCTGATGCTGTTGCTGTTGCCGTGCTAGGACAAGCTGCTGCTGCCACTGGAGAATCTGTTGTTGTTGTTTCTTTAATCTGGTCAGCGCTCTTTTTTGCTGCTGTCGCCGTTTCTTTTGTGCCTCTATTTGCTGCTTTAGGCTTTGGTACGCAGCCTGAGTTTCTTCCTTTGTCGCAATTTGCTGGGCGAGCCTATCGAGCAACATCTCAATCGGATAAATCTGCGCTTTATACTGACGCGCCTGCTCCTTGGCCTGCTCAGCCAAGCTATCGTAATGATCGAGCTTGAGGAGATCTGCCAGGACCTGCTTGCGATCGCTCGGACCTTTCAACATGAACTCATCCGCCCGCCCCTGGCGCAGATAAGCGGCATTCACAAAGGTATCGTAGTCAATTTTGAGCTGTTGAAGAATATACTGCTGGGTCGCTCGAACCCCTCTTTGCGTAAGGCTTCTAAAGCGATGTTTTGGCCGATTGGTCTCTACACTGGCATCCACATTGGCATTCAAACTGGCATCTACACGCCCATCGTCAGCATGACCAATTTCCAGCTGAAACTCTAAGGCGCTAGCCTGATTGCGACGGCGAGTGCGAATAATCCGATAACATTGGCCGCTGTGCTCAAAGCAAAAGCTCACCTGGGCTTCTCTTGCCCCCTGGCGAATAATGTCGTCTTCTGCGCTCACACGGCTTTGTCCCCACACGCACCAGGCGATCGCTTCTAGCAAAGAGGACTTGCCTGCACCGTTAGCCCCGCACACACAGGCCACATGCAGCCCATCAAAATTCAGGGTCACCTCGCGGTAACTCAAGAAATTTTTGAGGGTAAGCTGCTTGGGGATCATGGCGCTGATAGCTTGCCACAGCCCGTAATCCAGTATTTTTTGAAAGGCTTATGGCGAGATATCAATTGTAGCAATACAAATGATCTTAAGTACAGATGATCTGCTGTGATCGTTTTTTTAAATAGGTGCGATCGCAATCGATCCGGCTAGCTTATGGGCTAAAGCGTAATCGCTACACTAAGGAATAGTCATCACCGCTCGTGTATTGGTATAGAACCACTGCAACTTATAACGCTTACCAAACGCCAACCAACAGGCACCAACCAACCAGTACCATGACCTCTGAGCGACTCAGTGACAATGAGAAAACGTATCTGCATCGGTTGGGCACAGCTCGACAGGAAGCTCGCTCACTCCTTCAATTAATTGAAAGCGATCAGCTAACGGTGGAAACCCTAACACCGCTTTACAGGCAGGTCCGCACTCATAAACAGCAAACTCACCATCGATGCGATTGGCTCTATAGCTACGTAGAACAGCTACATTTTGAGCTGAAGTATCTTTCGCCTTCAGCAGATTCTTTGCAACACTACAAGGCTTGTAAGTGGGTGATGGGAGAAAGTCGATTTGTTCGTCAGACCAGTGGCGGCGGAGATCAATATGGTCATGTAATTTTGCAACTGCGCCCTATACCATCAGGGATTGAAAATCCTACCCCAGCGACATCCGAATGGCAGGCGGCAATCAGCGATCATCCCCATTTAGCGGATACAATTCCACCCGAGTTTGAACCGACAATTCTCACAGCAATGGACGCTCAACTGGCAGGCTATTCTGAGGCTGGCTTTTGCTTAGTCAATACAAAAGTAGTGGTTTGTGGCGGGAGCTTTCATCCGGTTGATTCTAAACCCTACTCCTATAAAGTCGCCGCCCTCCAAGCGCTCAGTGCCGCCATTAATGGTGCCAACCTGGTACCAGCTTAAGTCACGATACACCGGTTAAATACCCAAATTTAGGCCAAATAAGGGGCAGGCTGCTGTAGGGGAAAAGGCTGAGAGCCTTGCCAAAAGAGGAAAAGTGATGAACGCTTGAGAAAGCAAAAATACCCTGGTTCATCACCATGAATGATTTAGAGTTTCCCCCCCGTCTTGAGTGACGCCAGCGAGCAGAGTGTTTATCTATCGGCGCGAACTTTTCTGGCTGGTGTGGGCGCCAAGCTGACCAGCCTAGACCTGTT
>JBCDAG010000399.1:0-6304 GCA_039186165.1 Cyanobacteria bacterium P01_F01_bin.53 | reverse complement strand
GTATTGAACAAGCCAACACGATACACAAAGCATCGCTAGAGACTTTATTGACCTTGAATTTCCAATCCTTCAGAAAAGTCCAGATATCAGGCATCTAGAGTATAAGCTGATGTAGGGGAAAGTTAATCAGTCTGTGACTGGTTACAGTTTGTATCAGGAGGCCGCTGACTGTCCCGTCTGCCGCCAGGGAATAGGCGTCCATGTTAATCCGGCTTTGCCTATCGCTCCCCCATGCATATTTTGTCTGGGAATGTTGATTAAACCGCTCTTCAGAGACCTCTTTTAGGGAGCGACCTAATAGCTTTCCAAGTTGATCAATCAGGTCCAGTTCAGGCATGGGCGGTACGGATGACTTGCCAGGGATGATCTCCTGCTGCTTTAAATAAAATATAGGCTCTTGAGTGCGATCACCACAATTAGCCCCAATTATAAGCGAACCCAGCCTAACCGTTGCCCTAAATGCCTGGTTACGCTCTGTTAAGCCTGATTTTAAAGAATAATTCCATGCGCTCTTAGTTTCAACGCGTTATAACTGATGCCTTGATAGCGTTTCTATCGTATGTCCATCGTGCTGTAAGGCACTGTTATGATGAGTACAGGCGTAAATAGAACATATGACTAGATTGGAGGCAGGTTAATAAATGGTTCAAACGCAATCAAAACCTTTAACGCTAGAAGCCTTTCTAGAATTGCCTGAAACCAAGCCCGCTAGCGAGTACATTGACGGTCGAATTATCCAGAAGCCAATGCCACAAGGGAAACACAGCAGGCTTCAGTTAGATTTTGCAACGCTCATCAATACTGCCGTCAGAGCTAAAAAAATAGCCTGTGCCTTTCCTGAGCTGCGCTGCACGTTTGACGGCAGCTCTATCGTGCCGGATATTGCCGTTTTCACCTGGGATAGAATCCCCTGCGATGAAAACGGAGAAATTGCAAACGTGTTTCCGATTGCTCCCGATTGGACCATTGAAATTCTCTCACCAGACCAGCGACAAACCAGGGGCACTAAGAATATTCTCCGCTGCTTAAAGCATGGCACTCAAATGGGATGGTTGATTGACCCAGATGAAAAAGCTGTGCTTGTGTATCGCCCCAAACAAGAAGTAGACCTCCTAGATGAGCCAGCGGAAATATTGCTGATGCCCCCATTCATGGATGGACTAACGCTAACAGTTGCGGATCTGTTTGCATTGTTGATGCTGTAACTAACCAGTATTCTCAAACGCCATTTCCATGCGATCGCCCCTCAACTTCGCCACCCCATACTCAATCACCCGCCCGTCCTGATCCACATTCACCGATTCCGCCAACAAAATCGGCTGATTAAGCGGCAGGGCCAACAGCTTCGCATCCGTAGGCTGCACCAGCCGCGCAGACACTATCGTGCTTTGCCGAATATGGTCAATGCCATAACGGGCGCTGAGCCATTTTGAAATAGACCCCAGCTTTTTGAAATGTTCAATACTCTCAGGGCTGAGTAAGTCAGGAAATAACGTCAGGGGAAAATATCCTGTCCCCACGCTGATGGGAATGTCGTTAGCGATACCGAGCCTTTCCACCAGCGCCACAGGCGTGCCCACTCTCAGCGATAGCCCCTTGGCCACCGACTCACTCGCCGGAAGCTCAAGCGATCGCACCAGCTTAAACCGCACCGTCAGCCCCTGGGCCTTTAGCGATTCGTTGTAGCGAACCCGTTTGCCAATGGCATAGCGAATGGGCGCAGCGGTCACAAAAGTCCCCCGCCCACGCTCTATGCGGAGGATGCCTTCTTGCTTAAGCAGTGCGATCGCCTGTCGGAGCGTGTGCCGGTTCACACTGAACTGCTCAGCCAGCTTGGCTTCTGCGGGGAGCTGTTCATCGGGTGTATACACACCATCCTGAATCCCCTGCCGCAGCTGATCGGCAATTTGTACATATACCGGAGAAGACGCCTCACCCATCCGCATTGTCGCCCAGAATACTTAATCGTCAGGAACACTTGAATATCAGAATAATCTATTTTACTATTCATCTAGACATCTAGATGTCTATCTATTTTGTAACGTGGCTGAAAGCAGATGGTGGATCCGACCAAGCAACAGAAGGCCAAGCAACAGAAGGCCAAGCAACAGAAGGCCAAGCAACAGAAGGCCAAGCAACAAACGGAGAAACCACGAAGGACTGAGCGGCAGCGCTGGATGGCTACCCTGGCAAAGGCCTCGCTGGAGTCTTTGGAGGCGCTGGTGTGTGACGTGGATGATGTGCCGGAATATCGTTTTTTGCGATCGCCTGAAACGGGCCTCACCATGGTGCGTGGCAGGGCAGGTGGTGTGGGCCAAGTGTTTAACCTTGGGGAAATGACCCTTACGCGCTGCGTGGTGCAGCTTTTCCCTAACCATCCCCATCCGATTACGGGCTTTGGTTATGTGGGTGGCCGGTCCCACCGCCATGCCGAGCTGGCCGCGCTGTGCGATGGGCTCTTGCAGCATGGGGACTGGCACGATGTGGTGTGTGAAAAAGTGATTGAGCCCCTGGGTGCGATCGCTGCTGAAAAGAGAACACAACAACAACAGAAAACGGCCACCACCAAGGTTGATTTCTTTACCATGCTGCGGGGACAGTAACGCCATGCTAACCACTCAGCTACCCGGCTTTGAAGAGATTACTCGCGATTCGCAACAGACCTTTAGGGCGCTGCTAGAAGCGCTATCAGGCCCTGGGCAACCCCATGAAATAACCGTGGTACTAACGCCACCCGAGGGGCTGACCCTGCCCTGCGCGGCGACCTGTTTAACCCTGTTGGATTTGGAAACGATGGTTTGGCTTCAGCCGGGTTTTCCTGAAGAGGTGCAAGGCTGGTTGCGATTTCACACGGGCTGTCGGTTCGCCATGACCCCAGCAGAGGCGGCTTTTGCCGTGGTGCACACGCTGGCTGAAATTGCCCTGGATGAACTTTGTTGGGGCAGTGCTGAATCGCCCGAAGCCTCGACAACACTGTTGGCCCAAGTGAGTGCCTTGTCAGGTGCTGATGAGGTCGTGTTAACAGGGCCTGGTATTTTAGCGTCGCAGACGATTTCGCCCGCTGTGCCGATGAGGTTTTGGCACGAATGGCATCGTAATCACACGGCGTATCCCCGAGGGATGGATGTTTTTCTCTTTGATGATCAAGCGGTGATGGGCTTGCCGCGCACGAGTCATGCCCAAATAGGCGATGGCCGGATAAGTGATTCCCGAATAGGAGCGTGATGCGATGTCTTATGTAGCGGTAAAAGGTGGCGAGAAGGCCATTCGTAATGCGGAGCAGTTGCTGCAAGCTGAGCGCAGGGGTGAACCGTCGGTGCCGGAGCTGAGCCTAGCGCAGATTAAACAACAAATGGGATTAGCGATCGCCCGCGTGATGAGTGAGGGCAGCTTGTACGACCTTGATTTGGCGGCGTTGGCGATTAAGCAATCTTGGGGAGATTTTGTTGAGGCGGCGTTTTTGTTGCGAGCTTACCGAACGACGCTGCCCCGCTTTTATTACAGTGAGCCGCTCGATACGAGTGGCATGGCGATTGAGCGGCGGATCTCTTCTATTTATAAAGATGTGCCGGGTGGGCAACAGCTAGGCCCCACGTTTGACTATGTTCATCGGCTGCTCGATTTTAAGCTGGCGGCGGAAGATAATCAGTTTGACTATCCTACGGCTTCTCCCACGGATGAGCCGAAAGCAGGGGAAACAGAACAGTCAGAAAAGTCAGTACCTAGGGCGATTGATGCGCTCAATGGTGAAGGGCTCATTCAACAGGAGGCCACTGTTTCACCTGATGCACAAGATACGATTTTTGACCTGACGCGTCAGCCGTTAGAGCTGCCCGCTGGGCGAGATGCACGGCTGCAAAATTTGGCGAGAGCGGATGAGGGCTTTTTGCTGGGGCTGGCCTACTCTACGCAGCGGGGCTATGGTAATTCGCACCCCTTTGCCGGAGAGATTCGGATGGGTGAGGTGGAAGTGTTTATTTCGCCTGAGGAGCTGGGCTTTGAGGTTGCTATCGGCAGTATCGCGGTGACGGAGGTGCAAATGGTGACTCAGTTTAAGGGAAGTAAGGCGCTGCCGCCGCAGTTTACGCGGGGGTATGGGTTGAGCTTTGGCTATAGCGAGCGGAAGGCGATGGCGATGGCGCTTGTGGACCGGTCGCTGCGGGCGAAGGAATTTGGCGAGGCGATTCAGGGGGCTGCACAGGAGGAAGAGTTTGTGCTGTATCACTCGGATAATGTCGAGGCACAGGGGTTTGTTCAGCATTTGAAGTTGCCGCACTATATTGATTTTCAGGCGGAGCTGAATTTGGTGCGGAAGATGCGGGAAACGCATTTTGAGAAAGGGGAAAGGGGAAAAGGAGAGATTGAGACAGGAGGAAGTGAGACAGGAAAGATTGGGGAAAAGGGAAATGGCAAAGAGGGGAATGGCAAAGGGAGTAATGGGAAAGGGGAGACTGTTTCTGTTCCTAAGGTTGCTCTAAAGACTGGAGGGCAGGTTGGTGCTATGGATGCTGGGGACCCCTCCCTTGCGGTTCCCCTTGCTAAGGGGAACCAGGGGTTGGCGGTGATGAATGCGGTGACGGAGGGAGGTGAGGTATGAAGACTTCTGTGACTGAAGCGGGGTTTAATTTTGCTTATTTGGATGAGCAGACTAAGCGGTCTATTCGCCGTGGATTACTTAAGGCGGTGGCGATTCCGGGGCATCAGATTCCGTTTAGCTCGCGGGAGATGCCGATGTCTTACGGATGGGGGACGGGGGGCATTCAGGTGACGGCTTCTGTAATTGGCCCGGACGATACGCTTAAGGTGATTGATCAAGGGGCTGATGATACGACGAATGCGGTGAATATTCGGCGCTTTTTTAAGCGGGTGTGTGGTGTGGAGACGACGGAGAAAACAACGTCTGCCACGCTGATTCAAACCCGTCATCGGATTCCTGAAACCCCGTTAAGTGAGGGGCAAATTATGGTGTATCAGGTGCCAATACCAGAGCCGCTGAGGTGGATTGAACCATCTGAGCCGGAGACGCGAAAAATGCACGCGCTAGAGGAGTACGGCTCGATGTACGTGAAGCTGTATGAGGATATTACGCAATATGGCCATATTGCCACGGCCTACGACTATCCGGTGATGGTGAATGAACGCTACATGATGCGGCCTAGTCCGATTCCCCGGTTTGATAATCCGAAGTTGGATATGTCTCCGGCTTTGCAGCTCTTTGGGGCAGGGCGAGAGAAGCGGCTATATGCCGTGCCCCCCTATACGCGGGTGAAGAGTTTGGACTTTGAGGATCATCCCTTTACGGTGGAGCGCTGGGATAAGCCCTGTGAGTTTTGTGGGGCGACGGATAGTTATTTGGATGAGGTTGTAATTGATAACGAGGGCGGACGTATGTGGATTTGCTCCGATACCGATTATTGCGAGGAAAAGCAGAAGGCGAAAAGCCAGACGGCGAAAAAACGGAAGGAGAAATAATGCAGCCCCTTTTAACGGTTGAACAATTAACGAAAGACTATGGAGAGATTCGGGCGTGCGATCGCATTTCTCTTTCCCTTTATCCTGGTCAAATTCTCGGCATTATTGGTGAATCTGGCTCAGGAAAAACAACACTGTTGAATGCGATCGCCCATCGTGTCTCCATCGACAGCGGCCAAATCACCTACCACCATAAGGACGCCCAAGACGACGCCCGATCTATTGATCTGAGCCAACTTCCTGAACCTGACCGGCGTAGACTCATGCGCACGGAGTGGGGGTTTGTTCAACAAAATCCTCGGGATGGCTTGAGAATGAATGTGACGGCGGGGGCCAATATTGGCGAGCGGCTAATGGACGTGGGTCAGCGGCACTATGGCAATATTCGCGATGAAGCCAGCCGGTGGCTCAGCCAAGTCGAAATTCCAACAGATCGGATAGATGCGCTGCCGAGCACATTTAGCGGAGGGATGCAGCAGCGGCTTCAGTTAGCCCGTGTGTTGGTGACTGAGCCCAAACTGGTGCTGATGGATGAGCCGACCGGAGGGCTGGATGTCTCGGTACAGGCGAGACTGTTGGATTTGCTGCGACAGATCGTGAGAAATCTCCATCTCAGCGTCATTTTAGTCACCCACGATATTGGTGTGGTGCGTTTGCTGGCCCATCGCCTAATGGTGATGCAGGGCGGACAGGTGGTGGAGCAGGGCCTCACCGATCAGGTCTTGGATGATCCTCAGCATCCCTACACGCAGCAGCTGGTGAGTGCGACCCTTGTGCCCTGATGTGCAGAGTTTGTTCTCCCCCTTGGTAAGCTCCCGTGTACACATAAGTC
>JBCDAG010000398.1:0-6310 GCA_039186165.1 Cyanobacteria bacterium P01_F01_bin.53 | reverse complement strand
GCTGAGTATAAATGAGTTTAGAAGAGTGTTAACGGCTGGGTTGATAGAGGTCTGTTCAGGGCTGTGGCAGCTTGGGAAATGCAATCAGTAAGCTGCGTAATATTGCGGCGCATCCTGAAAGCTTTCTATACCGCTGGCAATATGAGCTCCTACATCAACTCATCGCAGGGAAAACGGTAAAGGCGGACTCCTCAGACAGATTTTTTCATAGCGCCCTGACATGCAGTTCGTCAGGATGTTCAGAAGTCTGAATTCCACCCATAACTAGACATGGCTTACACCATCTGGCACACACTCAATAAAAATTTTTCATCGTAGAATTTTCAAAAAAATAAAAAGCCTGGGGAAAACATCCTGATGGCGACAAAATGCTTTGATCTAGTGAGGTAAGTATTTACACGGAGCTGCTGAAAGGACGAGAAATTAGGTCTTTCAGCGAGATCATCATCTACAAAAAACAACCTTAAAAAACTATAAAATTTACTTGTTTTCAAGTCATAAAATGGAGGTTTTTCACATTTTCCACAGGGTTTTCCACAGGGTTTTCCACAGGGGGGAGAGGCATCGTTTTGATAGGGAGCACTGCATAATTGGCACTGCGATGGTAAGGAATCCACACCAGGCTGACCAAAGCGGCAAATGTCCGCTGTGAAATGGGAAATCTGAAAGCATAACCGCCTTAGAAATGGCGGAAATCGCAGAACTTGGTCGGTACGACTCAAGGCGCAGATTACCCGTTACAGCAAACCACCCTACACAGCCATGGATTACGCTCCTTTCGTAGATAATTCAGCGGCTAAAATCACAGCGCTGGCATCCCCCACGACAAATAGTCTGGCATCTTCTAGCAGACACGGCATTTTTTCAACCTCACCAGAGGTTAATTTCGAACAAAAGATTCAGACCTACCGTCAGATTCTCCAAGAGGTTCCCCATAGTTTTACGGCTTGGAGCTACTTAAGCTACTTTTTGGCGCGTGCTAATCGCCACCAAGAAGCCGCCGAAGCCTACATCAAAACGCTCTCGCTAAACCCAAATGCACCGCGCATTTGGGTTAACTATGCGATCACATTGGAGCAACTAGGATATTATGGAGAGGCTGTTGAGAGTTATAGCCAAGCATTAGTAGTTTCCCCCTGCTACTTAAAAGCCATGTATGGTAAGAGCAAAAATTTATATCGCCTCGAGCAATACCAAGAGGCGCTAGCTAGCTACGAGCATGCACTTGCGGTTCGTGGAAATGCCTATGAGCTTTGGTATGGCCGAGGAAAGGTACTCACCAAGCTAAAGCGGCTAGACGACGCTGTCGTGAGCTTTGAAAAAGCCCTCGCGTTAAATCCTCATGCCGCAAAGGTCTGGGCTAGCCTTGGCCAAGCGCTGATGTATCAGCAAAACAACGAGGCTGCCATCCAGCGCTTTGATAAAGCCCTGAGGCTCGCCCCGGATGATTCTCTCAGCTGGACCTATAAGGGATTTTTGTATAAGCGGATGGGGCAGTATACCGAAGCCCTAGAGTGCTTTGACAGGGCGATTGATATTGCCCCTCAAGTCGCGAGATCTTGGCATCATCGTGGGCTTGCGCTGATGAATATGAGCCGCTATCAAGAGGCTCATGATAGCTTTGAGTGCGCTTTGAAGTTTCAGGCCTACGACCATAAGAGCTGGCTGAGCTTGGGCTGGGCGCTAGAAAAAATGGGCGACTACCAGCAAGCGATTGAGGCTTACAACAAGTCGCTGACGATTGAGCCCGATCAGTCATTTGCCTTTTATCGACAGGCTCGCTGCTACGCGTTGCTAGAGAATTACAACTCGGCAGCTGAGTACTTGCGTCGGGCGATCGCGCTTCGCCCTCAGGATTACCTTCAGCGCGCGATGAATGACCCCGTCCTGCAAGGGGTGAACAACCAAGCCATGTTAGCAGGCACCACGGCCAGTGCCAGCTAGCGTCCACCACCCTTCGACTACGCTTCACCCTTCGACTACGCTCAGGGTTCGCTGTTGAGTGTTACTGGGCTCGTCGGGAACGACGAACCTTACGCGCCAGTACCCCACCACAGAGTAGCACCGCAATATAAGGACTGTAAGCCAGTAGCCAGATGCCGAGTCGCAAGAGGTCGGTGGTGAACTCGCCCATGGAATGGGTCGCTGATTCCCACGAGGTACCGAGCTGGCTAGAGAAACCGGGTTTATTAGGAGCGAGGGCGATCGCATTTTCCAAGCTCAGCGTAATGGTTGAATAGCGCACCAAAGACTGCAAATTTTTCTGCTGGGCGGCCATTTGCTCAATGCTTTGTCGCACATTGCTCAGCTCACGGGAGACTTCCAGCACGTCGGAAATTTCGCCAGAGCGCGACATAATTTCCTGCAAGGCTTCTTCTGACTTACGGGCGTTGTTCAGTCGTGCCTGAAGATCCACCAACTCACTAGAAACATCTTCGGTGCTAATAGAGCGGCTGCGAACCTCGCCAATATCGGTGAGGGCATCTAAAGTGACATCCAAGCGCTCTTGGGGCACCCGCAGGGTAAAGCTAATGCGGCGGCGGCGATCACCATCGTCATTTAAAGACAACACATCTCCCTGCTGAGCCGCGACAATCTCTCTCACCTGTGCGAATCCATCTTCTACAGAGTCCACACTTAAGGAAAGATTGGCTCGCTTAATCAGTTGTGGACGCTCAGCGCTCACATTTCGAGTCGTCGGAGGTTCAGTAGGCGAGGAGGCTTTTTGAGCGATTGCATCACCGGGTACTTCGGCGCTTTCCAGGGCAAGGGTACTCGTATCAGCAGTACCAGCCTCTCCAGCAAAAGTCGCTTCTACTTGTGCAGGTAGTTGAGAGGCGCAGCTGGTGAGGCTAGTGAGCGATAGGGCAGAACCGGCCAGTAAGGCAATGCAAAAACGTTTCATGGTGTATGTCTCGATAATCAGTGGATTGGGATAGGGTGTGTTGAACAAGTCGTATTGAACAAGTCTTGTTGAACAGACTGTGTTGAAAAACTGTATGGAGCAGAGTGAGCGCAGACAATACGCAGTGATTGTTGTAGGTTGCTACCAGTGTGGCAAGAGCTATCGTCAAACATCGTCAGGTTTCAAAATTTGAAACCTCCTTTACCCCTACTAGCAACTCTCGTTTGTTGACCTCATGCAACAACATCAACCCGCTCTATCGCTATTTCGACACGACAAAATGACAGGGCCATAAAAGTGAAATGACGGCCCTGTCATTTACCAAGAGAATTTTCACGGGCGAGATTTAGCCTGCCTCTTCCCCCATGCAATGAGCATCAGCAACAGAAAATTTGATCGCGCTACGCGCGAAATCAGAAAGATAGAGAGAAAGAAAGAAAGGCAAGGGGCTATGAAAGAGCCCTAGGCGCGGCGCAACTAACGCGAAAACCGATATTGAAGTAGCGGAGCACGGACGTACCGGAGAGGCGGTAGGCGGAGCGGCAATACCGCGGAATACTGAACCAGGAGCCGCCGCGAATGAGACGGCCAGCATCTTTCTGAGATGATATCCAAGCACTGCCATCGACAGGAGCACCTTCATAGTTTTTGGGCCAATGATCCGCACACCACTCCCACACATTGCCATGCATATCATGCAATCCAAAATCGTTCGCGGGGAAGCTAGTCACATCAGTCGTTTGCTCGCGATATTTACCCTTCACCCCGGCACCATAGGTGTATTTGGCATTGTAATTAGCCAGCTTTGCAGAAAGGGTCTCACCAAAGTGAAAAGGCGTCGTTGTCCCAGCTCGACAGGCATATTCCCACTCTGCCTCACTCGGCAGTCTATACGCTTGCCCAGTGAGCTGTGACAAACGCTGACAAAACTCCACCGCCTCATACCAGCTCACCTGCTCCACGGGGCGATTATCACCTTCGAATCTAGTGAATCTAGAAGGCGCAGCTTTTAGCTCAATATTGACTTTCGGCAGTGCAGCCACCGCTCGCCACTGAGCCTGGGTCACCGGATACTTCCCCATCAAAAAGGGCTGAAGCGTAACCCTATGCTGCGGCCCTTCTACATCAACACCTTTCAAAGCATCATTCCAATTACCATAAACATCTCTCCCTTTCTCAGTACTCGGAGAACCCATCACAAAGCTTCCACCAGGAATCGTCACCAGCTCTAACGTGACGCCATCACCCAGCTCCACTTGTCGAGATTGTTCTTCCACCACCTTTGCTTTCGGCACAGCCGTCACCGGCTCAGGCGTCCGCACGCCGCCATCCAATCCCAGCGTTTGCGCCGTCACCGGCAGCTTTGCCCGCTTCACCGCCAACCGCTCCAGCCCACCAATCGCCTCCATATCGGCCCGAATTACTGCCAACACTCGAATCCACAGCTGCCTCGCCGTATCCAAGTCACCCACGACCTCAGCCTGCAAAGCAGTTTTTTTCAGCGGCGCAACATCGTGCACCGTGGCCTTATCCGGCAACAATACCAAGTGCAGCTTCTCAATCGGCTCTGCCTTTACAAGTGGCGTTTGGCGACGATTATGATACTCCGCCGTCAGCTCACCCACCCGAGTCCGCACAAAGCGACTCAGCCGATCCACCGTGGCACAGTTCTTCGGCCCCTCTAGCCGTAGCCCCTCCAACAGCGCATAGGTAAAAGCCCCATGCTCCAGCGCCGCAATCTCATGTGACACCTCATCCGCCCCACAGGAAAATAGCGTCACCACCCCCTGCTGAGCTTCCACCCCAATGCCCAGCCCAATATCGCGGGTATCGCCATTGCGGCAGGCATCCAATATCAGCACAATATTGCCCGCCCCCGACCGCCTCAGCCGCTCTGCCACATCATGAATCGGCAACCCCGTCCGCTTCACACGATCCGGATTGCCATCTATCGGCAACAAATTAATCAATCCCGTCAGATCGTTGGCCATGCTCCGCAAAAAAGAACCAAAGATTATCCTGAGGATTCAAAAAATTTCGCTGCTTAAACTGCGCATCCAAGAACCGATCCAAATTGCCAAACGTTGGCGCAGCTTCTAACGGAGCCCCCGTCTCCTGCGGGATATCCGGCGCACCCTCCGCAAAATGAAAAACCTTATCAAACCCTAGCGCCTGCTGACAAAACTCACCCAACTTTTGCGCATCCCGCTCAGCATATTTCAGCTTACGCACAAACTTATAGTCATTAATGCCAATGCAAATGGCCCAGTTTTTGCTCATGGAGTCGTCACGTTCAGCAAACCGTCTCCAGTGTAAACCAGCCCTTCGACTACGCTCAGGGACCGGTACTCGGTAATATTCAGAGATCGGGATCGCCACTGTTCGATGGCTGAGCGGAGTCGAAGCCACAACCCACCAGCACAACCCAAATAAAAAGCCCGCAAATGCGGGCTAAGACGAAGCAAGAATATAAATTTCGTGACGCGGCAATTAAGCCAGCTTCTTTTTGATGAAAGCCAAAATCTTATTGTTTTGTGCCTTCAGCGCAGCCACATCTTTCTTGAGTACTTCCACTTGCTTCTGAAGCGCCGCAATCTCAGCCAAGGATCCCGTAGGACCTGCAGGCGTATCCTCAACCGGTGCAGCCGCTTGAGGACGAACCTTGCGAGCTTTGGCCATCGCACCTTTGATGGCACCAATCAATTCCTTTTGCTCAAAAGGCTTTTCAATGAACTCAAAATACTCAAAAGGCTCTTGAATTTTTTCCGTGAGTTCTTCACGGCGACCCGACATCATCACCAGCGGGATAGTTTGCAACGCAGGCTCCGCCTGAATCTCTTCATACACCTCATAGCCGCTCATCCGTGGCAACAAAAAGTCCAACATAATCAGATTGGGCTTTTGAGCACGAATGGCTTCGATGCCCTCAATGCCATCCTTGGCCTCGATAACCTCAAAATTACCCTGCGGCAGCATGTCTCTTACACGTGCTCGAATGACCCTACTGTCGTCGATCACTAAAATTTTATGACTGGCCACGACGGACTCCTTTGACTGGGAAAATGAGAACTGAAAGAGATAGCTACCCGATATCGCAATTGAACACAACGATGGTCTCTATCAAACGTGTCTGTATCAAACGTCTAATTTAAAGTTGCCCAGATTAAGAGTATGAAGAAACAGGAGAAACTGATGAACTGCCAGTTTCATAGAAGCATTTATCACCCAAAGTCCTAGACAAAAATACTTAGAAAACATCTCCCCTGGGAGCAGTCCGCTACTATGGGGGAGTTTACGATAGAGCAGCGGTAAGCACGGAATGCGAGAATTGTTGCCAGGTTCCAGCCGCCCACTGACAACGTCCATGTAGCATGATTTCGGCATGAGCTTCTAGCCAAAACTTGC
>JBCDAG010000397.1:0-6377 GCA_039186165.1 Cyanobacteria bacterium P01_F01_bin.53 | reverse complement strand
CGGGAAGATGGCCAGGCCGACATTGTGTTTGCTACAGATGCGGCCGTTAAACCCATTGCGTGGAGTCAGGCCCTCTATAAAGGCCGTGTGTGCGAACACACAACTCCTGATGATCGTAGCGATCCCACGAAGGAGACAGGGAAAGACCTAGAACCTATTTTCTTGTAAGGCCGTTTTTTAATAAGGCTACGTTTTCAGCTGTTGGTAGGCATTCCTGTGGACGTCTACCAACAGTTTTATCTAAGTGTTTTTTCAATTCAAGATCCTGTAAGCCATATTCCTGACTGCCATGTTGGACTTTGCGTTGTCTTCGATATTATCGCCGCTCTATCTGCTAGCGCAGGAAGAAGCGACGGGAGGGTTTCAACTTTCTACAATCCTCAATCAAGCCTTGAATGGGATTGGGATTGTAGGCATTCTTCTCCTGACAGGTTTGGGGTTATCCATCACCTTCGGGGTGATGCGCATTATCAACCTGGCCCATGGCGAATTTATTATGCTAGGGGCTTACATCACTTTCTGGATGCAAGACGTCTTCCAGATGGATTTGCTGATGACAATTCCCTTTGCTTTTTTGGGAACAGCAATCATCGGAGCTATCGTTGAGCTGACGATAATTCGCCGCCTGTATGGTCGTCCTTTGGAAACTCTTCTCGCAACTTGGGGTCTCAGTATCGTTTTACAAGGCGTCGTCAAGCTGATATTTACCGCTCAGCTCAAGTATGTAAAGTCTCCTGCTTATTTGTCAGGCAACATTACTTTTCTAACAGATCCGGAAGGATCTCCCCTAATTGCTATTTCCTACTACCGCCTTTTCATTATCGGGATTGCCTTAGCACTGTTAGCCCTAACCATGTACCTCTTTTACGGAACTTCTTGGGGGCGTCAAATTAGAGCAGTTACCCAAAATCGCAGCATGGCGCAATGCCTAGGCGTCAATACCAAACTGGTGGACATGGGTACGTTTGCCTATGGGTGTGGTCTAGCGGGTGTGGCGGGAGCTGTAATTTCTGCCCTCAAAACAGTTGCACCTCCCATGGGGCAAGATTATTTAGTTGATGCCTGGATGGTGGTTGTAACAGGAGGGGTGGACAAGCTCATTGGTATTTTGGCAGGTTCATTCTTGATCGGGGAATCCAACGCAATTATCGCTTTTATTCTTAATGATCCGTCAGCCAGAGTCATAGTCCTAGGTGCCGTGATTGTTCTAATTCGATATAAGCCTGAAGGCCTGTTTACAGTACAGAAGCGAACTTAAGTCCTGTTCAAACATCATTTTGAATTAGTACTTATACATACAGAAATTGTCTTTTGGCCAACAGTATCATTTTGTTAACATCACGGTCTAAATAAGTACTAGGAGTTTGGGGTATGGCAAATGTAGTGATGGGTTACAAGCAGTCAACGTTTCCAACGAAATTGGCTGCTATTAGTGGCATTGGCTTGCTGATATTTATCGTCTTTCCCTTCGTCATGGGAGACTTTCAAATTTCTCTGATGTCGAAGCTTTTACTGTTTGGTAGTCTGGCTATTTCCTTGGATTTAGTCTGGGGATTTACAGGTATTTTAAGCTTTGCCCATGGCATTTTCTTTACCCTGGGGGGCTATGCTTCTGCCTATTATTTGAAGCTCAACCTCTCCGCCGCATCCAACACCTATGGTGGTGAGCTGCCTGACTTTATGGTGTGGAATGGCCTGGAGGTTTTGCCTTGGTTCATTGCCCCCCTGAAATATTTCCCCATTGCATTCATTGCCATGATTGGCGTGCCAGCGTTGTTTGCCTACATCGTGGGTTATTTCATTTTCCGGTCTAAGGTCAGTGGTGTTTACATCACCATTATCACTCTGGCTCTTTCCTCGGCGTTGACCACCTTTTTCATCAGCCAACAGGCCTATACTGGCGGTACTAACGGCATTACGGATGTAAGCAAACTGGCCTTCTTTGGTACGGAAATTTCTGCCCTGGGGCTTTATTTCATGATTTTGGCCTACACCGCTTTTGTGTTGGTCTTAAGCTGGTGGCTGACCCAGTCAAACTTTGGCCTGATTCTGCGCTCGATTAATGAAAATGAAAATCGCATCGCCTTTTTAGGCTACGACGTTGCCCAATATAAGATTTTTATTTGGACCCTTTCCGCTGCCCTAGCAGGTGTTGCTGGTGGATTGTTCGTTCCCCTCAACAGATTCATTTCCCCTGTATACTTGGCAGTTGCCTTTGGTACCCAGGTGGTCATTTGGGTGGCCATTGGCGGTCGGGGGACGTTAATTGGTCCATTGCTGGCTGCAATGCTCCTAGGTCAGGCGCAAAACTATGCGGAGAAGGTCACCCAGGACTGGCAGCTGATGATTGGTGTTTTGCTACTGATTGTTGTCCTGTTTATTCCTAATGGTCTGATGAGTTTATTGCCCAAGAAATTTAGTTTATCTAATTTATCTAAGCCACAGCCCATCGCACCGAAAACCCCAGTTGAGAGCTAGTTATCTGGAGAGTCAACATTGGACTCTAACGCTAAGTTAATTTGACTACAGCTCGACTCAGGCGGTAGGTGATAGATTATGATTACCAGAATGCTTAAGAGGCTTTATCAATGGAAGCGGTCTTGTCCGTAAAGGATTTAAATGTTGTCTTTTCAGGCTTTAAGGCTCTGACCGGGGTGAGCTTGAATGTTTATGATGGTGAGATTGTGACCATCATTGGCCCAAACGGAGCCGGGAAAAGCACGCTTCTTGACGCAATCGTGAGTAAGTCTCCCGTGTTCTCTGGCCATATTTATTACCATGGTAAAGAAATCACCAATAAAAGTCCCCATGAAGTGGCTCGAATGGGTATTGGTCGAAAATTTCAAAACCCCAATGTCTACAACGAGCTGACCGTCTTTGACAACATTTTGCTAGCCCTGAAAGGCTCCCATGGAATTTTAGCGTCCATCACATCCAAGCTGACGGCAGCGAAAAAGGGCAAAATCTATGACGTGCTAGAGCGTACGGGGTTAATAGACCAGGCATTTGAGCAAGTGTCATCGCTTTCCCATGGTCAAAAACAGTGGGTTGAGATTTCCATGGTGTTGGCCCAAGATCCGTCCATTGTCTTACTAGATGAGCCGACGGCGGGGATGACAACGGATGAGACCTACATGACCGGTGAAATTATCAAAAGCATTGCTAAAACCCACTCGGTAGTGGTTATTGAGCATGATATGGAGTTCGTCAAGCAGATTGCTGAACGCATTGTCGTGTTGCATCAGGGCAGTGTTTTGGCCGAAGGGTCAGTGCAAGAAGTACAAAGTAATCCCAAAGTGATAGAGGTTTATTTAGGCCGTGAAACAATCAATGCCGCTGCTTGAGATGAATGGATCGACGACTGCAACTAAGTCTTTGCTCGAGATGGATCGGGTAGTTGCTGGCTATGGCCAAACGCCGGTTCTATTTGATATCAGCATGACTGTGAATGAAGGTGACATTGTGTGTCTATTGGGACGTAATGGTGTGGGTAAGACCACGTTGTTGCGTAGCATTATTGGTTTGAATACTCCCAACAGTGGTAGCATTTCTTTTGGGGGCAAGGATATTACTAAAGCGCCCACCTATAAGCGGGCGCGTCAGGGCATTGCCTATATTCCGCAAGGTCGAGAAATAATTCCTTATCTGTCTGTCTTAGATAATTTGAAGATGGGCTTTAGTGCCAGTGGAAAGAAGGGTAACAAGATTCCCAGCGAGATTTTTGACTTTTTTCCGATGCTCCATGAGCATTTGCAACGCCAGGGTGGATTATTGAGTGGTGGTCAGCAGCAGCAGCTTGCGATCGCACGTGGTCTCATGTGTAATCCCAAAATTATGCTGCTAGACGAGCCAACAGAAGGAATTCAGCCCTCAATTGTTCAAGAAATTGAAGATACCCTACGTAGAATCAACAAAGAGAAGGGTATTACCGTTGTTGTTGTCGAGCAAAAAATTGAATTTGCCCGAAAGCTAGCCCAGAAGTTTTTCATTATGGAAAAAGGTAGCATCGTTGAAAAAGGCACGACTGAAATGCTAACAGACGAATTACTTCACCGTTATTTGGCCGTATAGAAAGTCAGCTTTTGTAGCCTTGTCAAGACTACTAACAGATAAACACAAAAGACGAAGTGTTCGGTATGCGCACTTCGTCTTTTATTACTTTAAAGTTGTTTTTTAGCTTTAGCCATTTCAGCTTTTTCTTCTTCCTGAAAAGGCTTGGCCATGGTGCAGTTGAAATAGTCGATGAAGGCTAGATTTTGTTGTCGTACGTCGTCGATGGAGACGCAAGAAGTTCGACAGATCAAACGCCGGACTCAAATGCTGTACCAACACTCAAGCTGATTGAGCCAGGAAGTGTGTTTAGGAATGTAAACAAATCGAATCCGATGGCTTGGGCCACTGAGAAACTCAGCTCGGGTTTCCATGGAAGTGAGAATACCCGATTTTCCTTTGACACCTAGATCTTGCTCGATACCACCACAAGCTGCTACTAATCGAACCAAGACCTTAGACTTGGGGTATTCAATTGGTCTACCAGAAAGATCCAGCCATCCTCTGGGGCTGTTACAAGGGTATTGGCAATATGATTGGCAAAATCATATTCCTTTCGAGTGGAACCTAAAGAAGGCGAGAACACTTGTTCCAAGACAACAGCCAATTGGCAATCAAACTCAGGGTGCCATGACGCTCATACTCATAAATTCCCCTATTGAGAAATGATAATGATAATCAATCTCATTTTGTGTTGGCAGATACTAAACGCACCTTCATTCTTACCTATGATTTACGCCATAAAGCCATTGTCCCCAAGGAGGGATTTGTTATGGGTAGTACAGGAAGTGTCAGTTCATGGTCAGAGTCTCTGCTAGTTGCCATGATTCAGTATCCGGTTCCAGTTATCACTGGCCCAGAAGATATTCAGACTCAGGTCAAGCAGATTTGTAAAGCTGTTGACAACACTAAAGCAGGTTATCCTGGCTTGGATCTGATTGTGATGCCGGAGTACTCTACACAAGGGCTGAATACAAAAATCTGGACATATGACGAAATGCTTTTAACAGTAGATAGTCCAGAGATTGACCAGTTCAAAGCAGCCTGTGTGCGGAACAAAGTCTGGGGAGTCTTTTCTCTTATGGAGAAAAATGATGTGCCCGGTCTTCCCCCTTTTAACACGGCAATCATTATTAATGACCAAGGAGAGATTGCCCTTCATTATCGGAAGTTGCAGCCTTGGGTACCGATTGAGCCTTGGTATCCAGGAAATTATGGAATGCCCGTGTGTGATGGACCTAAGGGGTCTAAACTAGCAGTTTGTATTTGTCATGATGGGATGTTCCCCGAGCTAGCACGCGAAGCTGCCTATAAAGGAGCCAATGTTTACATACGCATCTCTGGGTATTCAACTCAGGTCAACGACCAGTGGATCTTGACAAATCAAACGAATGCTTGGCAAAACTTGATGTACACCATCTCTGTCAACTTGGCGGGCTATGACGGTGTATTCTACTACTTTGGTGAAGGCACTGTGTGCAACTACGATGGCAATGTAATTCAGCAGGGCCATCGTAATCCGTGGGAAATTGTGACGGCGGAGTTGTTCCCACGAATGGTAGATGAAGCTCGCAAGAACTGGGCACTTGAGAACAATGTCTTCAACGTTGGTTGCCGAGGCTATGTGGGTAAGCCTGGTGGAGAGCGTGAAAATTACTTAACTTGGGTCAAGGACTTAGCTGAAGGAAAGTACGAGTTGCCTTGGGATAAGGACATCAAAATCAGAGACGGTTGGGAATACTATCCTGATGGAGTTAAGCTAGGGCCTCTTCCGACAGAAGAGCCTGCCAAGACCTTGGTGGAAGCTAGTTCTTAAATCTATTACTTCTTTATCTATATCTTGGGTGGATTCCCCCACAGGTTTAGCCTGTGGGGGAATTTAATTAAATTCCTTGCACAGAGCTGCAAGGTTATCCCACTGGGTATCTGTGGTGGATTCAAAGCGTGTCTGCCAAGCCTGCTCGTCTTCTAACTCGGCCAGAAGTCGGGTTGCGATCGCGTCCTGCTGTTCGTCAGATAGCTTGGAAACTTTTGCAATGACCTGTTGAAGGAGTTCAGTCATAGGTACAAATAGCTCCAACCAAAGTGATATTTCATCTGAATTATACCCAAGTTAATATTCTGAGTGCTTTAGGATGGTATTCCCAGAAGAAGTAAAATCTCGTTGAATTTGCAGTATAACGACGCTATGCCACATTTTTCTGCGCCAGCTTGCAAAATGATGTCCACCTCGGCGGCGGAATGATGTGCGCTTCGGCGGCACAATACTGTTCTCCTCGGCACCCTAATCGCATACGCTTCGGCACCTGAGTGATGGTGCTTCGGCG
>JBCDAG010000396.1:0-6386 GCA_039186165.1 Cyanobacteria bacterium P01_F01_bin.53 | reverse complement strand
TTAAATCTCTAATTATTCAAGTTTCTAGGTGCTACTCGCGCCTTCCAGAACAACGGTGTGAACCGCTGCGCCCTTCAGCGCTTAACCAATATAACGACACCTAGTCACAGGTGTCAACTACTTTCTGTTTTATTTTTTTAACCCCCTGAGAACGCCGAGAGAGAAGGGTCTGAGAGAGATAGCTTTACCTGGGATTCGCTGGAAAAGGAGCGGATCCCAGGTAAAGGTAGGCGGAAAAATATATCTAAAAGTAAAGGCAAGCACTGCTGGCGACTAAACGCTGCCAGCAGTGCTTGCCTTTAGATTATTGGTTTTTAGCTATTGAACGAATAGCCCAGCCTGCGCTTGAGCAGGGCTACTAGCTAACGATATTCCTGATGGCCTCTTCTGCATCATCGTACTCAAAGGAAAAGCCTGAGGCCTGGGTTCGCTCTGGCAAGACCTTTTGCCCCTTGAGGACAACGACGGCGCCGTCGCCCAGCAAGGCTTCAATAGCAAAGTCGGGCACGGGTAACCAGGAAGGTCTATCGAGCACATTACCTAAGGTTTGGCAGAAGTCTTTCATGCGTAGTGGCGTTGGTGCCGTACCGTTGTATACGCCCTGCATAGAAGGATCTACGAGGGCCTTAATAAATAGGCTCACTAAATCATCAATGTGAATCCAAGAAAACCATTGCTGACCACTACCAATAGGGCCACCTGCATAGAGCTTAAATGGAGGGAGCATTTTGGCGACTGCGCCTCCATCGCCCAGCACAATACCTGTACGAATAATGGTGACGCGCACACCAACATCCTTCGCTTTATTGGCCGCAGCTTCCCAACCCTGACAAACCTGAGAAAGAAAATCGTTTTCAACAGGTTCGCTAGTTTCAAAAAACTCTGCATTCTCACTAGTGCCATAGAAGCCAATGGCTGAGCCGCTGACCAGTACAGAAGGCTTTTGTTCGGCGTTGGTAATCGCCTCTACCAATTTTTCGGTGCCGCCTTCACGACTGCTGACAATACGCTTTTTCCGTTCAGCGGACCAGCGTTCTGAAATGGGTTCTCCTGCTAAATTAATCACGCCGTCACAGCCTGAAATTTCAGACTGCCAACTGCCGGAGGCTGTAGGCGTGTAAGCAACAAACGTTAAGTGTTTGTATTTGGGGGCAGAAAAGACTTTACGAGCTTTTTCTACGCTGCGCGTCAGCACTTTTACATCGTGACCTTCTGCCACTAAACGCTCAACTAAACGAGAGCCGACAAATCCAGTAGCACCCGTAACGGCAATTTTCATAGCTGGATGGGAGTCCTATTTTTATTAACTGTATTTAATAGTAGCGAGCTATGGGGCTCAGGATACAGAACATCGATAGTATCGGAAAGCTCACACCCAGCAGCCCTAGGAAACTTGCCAGCCTTGTGAAAAATAGCCCATAGAATCGAGCTGGATAGCGGTAGAGAGTGCTTTTAAGGAGCGCCTCTAACCCTTTACGCCACTACCGGTCTCCGATGGAACAATATAGCGCTGGGCAGCTACGAAAAATAAAACCACCGGCACAATCGAAATCACTGAGCCTGCGGCAATAAGTCGCCAGTTAGAAGAAAAACTACCGGCTAGCTTAGCGACACCTAAAGGCAAGGTGTAGTAGTCTGGCTGATTGAGGACGAGCAGGGGCCAGAGGAAATCACTCCAGGAACCGATAAAGACAAAAATTGCTAGCGTCACCAAAGCTGGGCGAACGGACGGAATCATAATGTGCCACCAAATACCTAGCTCGCTACAGCCATCTATACGGGCAGCCTCTTCTAATTCTTTGGGCACGGTCTGAAAGGCCTGCCGCATAAGGAAAATGCCAAAGGCTGAAGCAATGTAAGGCAAAATTACACCCAGGTGCGTATTGGTCAGCCCTAGCTTTACGGCCAAAATGTAGAGCGGAATCATCACGATTTGGAAGGGAATCAAAATCGTGGAAACAATGATTGAGAAGATAATTTCTCGTCCCTTAAAGTTCAATCGGGCCAGGGGATAGGCGGCTAAGGAGCATAGCAGCAAATTAAGGGCAACAGTGGCAACGGCAATGATTGTGCTGTTGAAAAAGTAGCGGCCAAAGGGGTTACTGTTCCATACTTCAACGAAATTACCGAAAGTGGGAGATTGGGGTAAAAACTGGGGTGGGAACTGGAAAAGGTTCTCGGCAGGGCCCTTGAAGGCTGTGCTTACAAGCCAGAGTAGGGGTAAGAGCATAATGAGCGCGATCGCACTCAACACCCCATACATCAAGACCTTACGAACCCAGCCCATTTTCCCCACGGACGCCATTTAACCAAACTCCACTATCCAAATTCTCTGGTCTGCATCAGCCAAAGCCCTGCAAACGATTCAGACTCAGGGCTATCTTGCACAGCAATAAAGTGAACATTATTTGCCGCGGCCTTTACAGACTCAAACCGCTGCCCTTCGGCCTGTAATTCTGGTGACACCAAATCGGCCAATAGCCAAGTCTCTGTGGTGCCAGTATCCATCAAAAGCCGAGCTGTCTCGGTGTTCACTGAAGCATAGTTCGTTGACTCTTCCCGCCCGGCTCTCACACAGGCAATTTCCAAGCCCGACATCCAGGCAGCCAAAGGCGTTGCCCGACTCGAATAAATAATAAATCCGGGGATAGGGGTCTCTGGGTCAACCCCCACAGCGGCTGGCGGAAACGATTCGCCAAAGCCCACATCCCATTCACCCATCTCCAAAAAATCCTGTGCAGGCAGTGTAACCAGTGACCACTTCTGACCCATTAACGCGTCGGGTAAAGGGTTCACAACCTCTAAAGGCCTGGCCACTGAGGGAGAAATACTTGCTTGATAGCCTTCCTCATTCGGATAGACATTTTTATGCCGGTCCTCTAACCATTGCTGGAGCGCTAAGGTCCGCCTGCTGGGATAAGGCAACAGGCCCGTTTCCTCGCAGGCTCGCTTGATCATGTTCTGCATTTGATAGCGGAAGTAGCGAACGCGGGTGGGTTGGGTGCCGGATTGCGCGATCGCCTCTTCTATCGCCATCTTTAGCTGTTCTGAATTCACCTCACTATTCGATACATATTTGCTGTAGCGAAATAGCACTTCAGGATCGTCTTCCACCGACTGCAGTCCCTCGCAGATCAGTATTTCCCAGCGTTTTTTCTTGCGCTCATCTAATATCGGTCTGGAATAAAAGTCCAGCTCCCAAACAGTGCCCATAGTCTCCAGGTGTTAATAGCCGGTTTATCCATTATCTCGCCTGAGGTAACACCCTGCTCTGGGAGTTGCCCATTAGGAGGGCGAGTTACGTGTCACCTTCAGACAATGTCTTGGCTACATTTTTAGCCCGCTCTTCAGCCTCGGCCATCATCGTTGCCATGTCTTTAAGAATCTCACCAGGATACTTTTCGAGGACCTGAGTCGACAAGGCAATACGGCCCCGCGCATCGTCAATATTGAGCACCACGGCCTTAATCGGATCGCCCACCTTAAAGACATCACCCAACGCAGAAATATAGCTCTTAGAAATCTGCTTAATGTGTAGCAGGCCGGAGGCACCACCAAAATCGATAAAGGCACCAAATGGCTTGAGGGAAGCCACAGTTCCTTCAATCAACTCGCCCTTTGTCAGGTGACTCATGGCGGCTGAACGCGCCGCAATCCGCTCAGAGAGCACTAGCTTATTTTTATCGGGGTCAACTTCCAAAAAAGCCACATTCAAGGTTTGGCCCATTAGGCTATCGAGATCTTCTACCCGCTTTGCCAGGTGGGACCTTGGGATAAATGCCCTGAGGCCACTCAAATCAGCTGTTACGCCACCTTTATTACTGCCAGATATTGTGACCTCTACGACATCGCCATTGTCCTGGCGCTCCTGTAATTTCTCCCACAGCGCCTTAATTTCCATCGCCCGGATAGAAATGACGACCTGACCATTAGCGTCCTGATCACGCACAATGACAAACTTTCGCTCGGTACCCAGAGGTAATGCCTCTTCGAGCGGCAAGTCTGATTCTATCGAAAGCTCTTTAGAGGGTAAAAACGCCGCCGACTTACCACCAATATCGACATAGGCTCCATCACTCTCATGGGTTTCGACGGTACCCGTCACCACGCTACCGGGCGCGGACTGGTAATCCTGCTGTTCTAGAGCTTTCGCAAAATCTTCGGCTGAAAAGGTCAACGGAGAAATCTCCCAAAGTCAATATTCAATATATCTAGCCTTTCAAATATATCGGGTAAGTGGTTTTAAACGAGAGGGCTATCATCAAGAATTATTGAGCAGACCCTAAAAAAAACGAATCACCTGCCACGAACGGCAGATTCCCGACTACTGTCTAGTTAGACATAACTTGTATTAGAATTCCGTTGGTAATTTGTTGATCGTCAATAGCTTTAAGTGAGATGACTCAATACAGCCATCTGTTAGCCGCATGGGGAGCGCGTGATTAGTGGTTCAGTTCCATATTCAAACCGATAGTGAAATACCGGCATCTACACAGCTGTACGACCAGATTTGGTTTGCCATAGCATCGCGCCAATATCCACCTGGATATCGCTTGCCCAGTACGCGGCAGCTCGCGATGCAGACGGGCCTTCACCGCAACACCATTAGTAAGGTGTACCGTCAGCTAGAAGATGCGGGCGTGGTTGAAGCCATGCCGGGCTCGGGTATTTACGTGCGGGCGGAGGGCACCACAGAAATTGTAAAACCGGGTTCACCACTGCTGGATAAGTTTCCTAAAGCCCAGGAGCTGGTTGAAAATAGCCTGGATGAGCTATTGAGACAGGGATGCTCTTTGCACCAGGCACGTGAACTGTTTATGACCGAGGTCGACTGGCGGCTACGCTGTAGTGCCAGAGTCCTGGTCACCATTAAGCGGGAAGATGGTGCGGGCGAACTAATGGTGCGGGAGCTAGAGCAGGCGCTGAAGATTCCTGTACAGCTAGTGCCCCTAGAAGAGCTTGATCAGGTATTGGCACAAACACGCTCCGGTACGGTTGTGACCAGCCGGTATTACGTAAACGAAGCGGAGGCGATCGCAGCACCAAAATCCGTGCGCGTCATCCCTATCGACATTTACGACTACGCCAAAGAGCGCGAACTGCTTAAAAACCTGCCAAAGGATACCTGCCTAGGCTTAGTCAGTCTTAGTAGCGGCATCATTCGCATTGCGGAAGTGCTCTCCTACAGTCTGCGCGGCGACGACATCTTGGTGATGACGGCCCAAACAGAAGACACCCAAAAGCTCTCAGCAGTGGTCCGCAGTGCCCAAACCATCGTGGCGCTCGACACCGCCAGCTATCCAGCCATCAAAGAAGCGCTGCTAGCTGCTCGAAATGACATCATCCGCCCACCGGAAATCATCCGCTGCGAAAACTACATTGGTGAAAAATCTATTGGTCGATTAAAGCGCGAGCTTGGATTGGATTAATGATTTGTCCACCTTTGGTTAGTGAGTCAGAGGGAGGATAAGTGAAAATCAGTCAAAAACACACCCAAACAAGCATCAGGAGGAGCCTACTTAAATCTTCTTGGTGCTTTTTTAATAAATTCAAAATGGTAACGATACAGATCTTGCAAAGGACTGGCCATTTAGCCACCTAAAGGATTGTGTATGGGGATACATTTTGTCAGGATTCATGCGGTAGGCTAGAAAGCCGCTCTTGCAATACAAGGGTTTTTCAACTCATAAGTTTTTCAACTTATAAAACATACTAATTGAGCCATGAGTAACTCACTAACAACTGAATCCGATCCATCAGCCACCGATGAAAATAGTGGTGAATACAGTGGCGAAGCGCTACTCAAAATGCCGAAAAGCCTTCATCGGAAACTTGCAGAAGCGGCTGAGCGAGAAGGGGTTGACTTGAATCAGTATTTAGTCACACTGCTGAGTGAACAAAACGCATTGAGGGGCATGGGGTCGGTTCAAAATCAACTCAGTGAGATTAATCAGCAACTACAGCCGGAAGGAACTGCTGAGCGATTTAGACTTATGAGAGAGCGGGACCAAAACGCGCGATCGCGCAGACTCGCCTACAACAATCGATACGTAGAAGATTGGGAGTCAGGCTTAAACGACTAAGCTCGCCCTTGAACTCGGACCAAACAAGCTTCCAGTAAAAAGCCCACCTAATCAAATTCGGGTGGGCTTTTTTTTAAATAACACAACTTACGGTACTGGTTCCGCCGAATGGGTTGGCTAAAAGCTTTACCAAGAGGGGCCTAGAGAGCATATCGCATGGTTAACAACTGTGACAAAGAAAGTCCTGCTGGCAAAATTCCTAACTTCACTGCCGGTACCATTTTCGTCGTGGCATGAACTCGGACGAAGTTATGCATGAGCCATCCGACGTCCAGTGTTCTTTGTAAGTGTTGCCGCCCTTTG
>JBCDAG010000395.1:0-6393 GCA_039186165.1 Cyanobacteria bacterium P01_F01_bin.53 | reverse complement strand
GCGCTTTGTAATTCAGCCCTGTCACAGCACGCAGCAAACGCTCGTCTTTCTTGATTCGCTCTAACTTAAGCATCTGTTGCCGCTCACATCTCTTTACCCTGAAACTAGCATTACTGACCTAATTTCACAACAAGTCTATTGGCGGAGTCACCTATAGAAGAAGCAGAGAAAGAAGACTTTGAAGATGGACGCGACCAACTGGTGAAACTGAGCTTGTTGCAAAGGGTAGAGTCGGGCACCTATCAGCTCCATCAGCTCGTGCGGGAGTATTTTTTAGCGAAGCTGGCCCAGCGAGAAGATGCTGAAACCTTACAGCAAGCCTACGGTGAGGTGATGGTTGCCAAGGGCTCTCAAATTCCCCAGGCCCTTACCCGCGAGCGATGGGTAGCCCTCACGCCCGTGATGCCCCACATTGCAGAAGCCGCCACCCAGTGGCAAGGCCAGCTAAGCGATGAAGATTTATACAGGCCCTTTATCGCCATGGCTCGCTTTTATGATGGGCAGGGGGCCTATGCCCAGGCTAAACCCTGGTATAAAAAAGGGCTCACCGCCACACAAAGTCGATTCGGAGAGAACCATCCCGATGTCGCCACCAGCCTCAACAACCTGGCCTTACTCTACAGAAGTCAAGGGCGCTATGAGGAGGCAGAACCGCTATTCCTGCAAGCCCTTGAGATGAGTCGCGAGCTACTTGGCCAGAGCCATCCTTCTGTCGCCACCAGCCTCAACAACCTGGCCACACTCTACAAAAGTCAAGGGCGCTATGAGGAGGCAGAACCACTATTCCTACAAGCCCTTGAACTGAGTCGCGAGCTACTTGGCCAGAGCCATCCTTCTGTCGCCACCAGCCTCAACAACCTGGCCGCACTCTACAGAAGTCAAGGCCGCTATGAGGAGGCAGAACTTATGTACTTGCAAGCCCTTGATCTGAGGCGCGAGCTACTTGGCCAGAGCCATCCTTCTGTTGCCACCAGCCTCAACAACCTGGGCTTACTCTACAGAAGTCAAGGCCGCTATGAGGACGCAGAACCGATTTACTTGAAGACGATCTCAATTTTTCGTGATCGCTTAGGAGACGAACATCCCTATACCCGCACAGCTAACAACAACTTTTATCTCCTTGTAAAAGCTGCATTGACAGCAGGGAAGCAAGCCAAGCTATCTAGCCAACCTCTCACTCAAAAAATGTTGGAAAGTGTGAAGGCAGAACAAAACAACACTGAACAAAACAGCACTGGGCAATAAGCCTCATTCAGAACATTACACAATTGCCATGACTACTTGAGGACACCCACGTTCTATTCAACTGTTTTATGAGTTCACTCATAATCCTGATGCTTAAAAAGGCCATTCGCTTGGTATTGGTATCTTCACTCACAACTGCATGCTGAAGCAATCACCATACTTACTCATGAACGCCTTTTGCGGCACTTAAAAGCACATGTAAAAACCTCTCTTGAAAAATAAAACAGAACTAGATACTTCCCTAACTCTCAAAAGTCTTCAACAGGCCTACCTAACAGGTCACTACACACCGACCACATTAGTAGAAGCCATCATTGCAGAGCTAAAAGCACGTGGCGACGACGGCACTTGGACATACACCCTGCCAGAAAAAGATCTACGCTCTCGCGCCGCCACCCTAGAAACCACCCTAAAAGCCGCCGCCTCAAAAGACATCTCAACAAAAGGCATCCCCAACCACCTCCCCCTATGGGGCATCCCCTTCAGCGTAAAAGACTGCATCGATAGCGCCGGACTCCCCACCTCATCCGGTTGCCCCGGCTTCACCTACACCGCCACCCACACCAACCCCGCCGTCCAAAAACTCCTAGACGCCGGTGCCATCCTCATCGGTAAAACTAACCTGGACCAATTTGCCACCGGACTCGTCGGCATCCGCACCGGCTACACCGTCCCCCACAACGCCTTTTCCGCAGACCACATTCCCGGCGGCTCCAGCTCAGGCGCCGCCCTGTCCGTAGCCAAGGGCTTAGTCTCCTTCGCCATCGGCACCGACACCGGCGGCTCAGGCCGAGTCCCCGCCGGATTCAACAATATCGTCGGCCTAAAACCCACCAAGGGCCGCCTCAGCACCGCCCACACAGTAGAAGCCTGTAAAACCCTAGACTGCCTTTCCATTTTTGCCCTCACCCCCGAAGACACCCAAACCATTTTTGACATCGCCCAAGGCACCGACCCCACCCACCCATTCTCCCGCCCCGCCACCGTCCCATCCCCTCGCCGCCAATCCTACGCCCCAAGCCCCAAAAAGAATCAAACTTTTCGCTTTGGCGTCCCCCGCCCCGCCCAACGAGCCTTTTTCGGCAATACCGATGTAGAAGCCCTATACAACAACGCCATAGAACAACTCATTGCCCTCGGCGGCAACTGTATAGAAATCGACTACGGCCCTTTTTTAGAAGCAAACGCCCTGCTATTCAACGGCCCTTGGGTCGCCGAACGCTACGCCTCAGTCGGCCACTTTGTTGAAAAATCCCCCGAGTCTGTTTTCCCCATCACCCGCGACATTATTTCAAAAGCAAAAACAATCACTGCCGTAGAAGCCTTCGAGGGCCTGTACGCCGTAGAAACTCTAAAAAGAAAAAGCCAGTTCCTCTGGGAGGATATCGACTGCCTAGTCGTCCCCACCACCGGCACCATTTACCGCATTGATGAGGTCGAAGCCGAGCCACTGAAGCTAAATGCGAACTTAGGCTACTACACTAACTTTGTGAACTTGCTGGACCTGTGTGCGATCGCACTTCCCAACGGCTTCCAGTCAAACGGGCTACCCTCAGGCATCACCCTCATCGCCCCACCCCATAGTGAACGCTACCTCACAGACCTGGGTTCAGCCTTTCACCGAGCTGGCAGCACCCAACTGGGGGCAACTGCCTTTACATTTACAGACCGTGAGGGAGAAAAAATGGATAGTGGGGAAATTAGGGGGATTGGGGAGGTGGGGAGCACGGTTTAAATACGTTTCCCTAATTCCCCTAATCCCCTAATCCCCCTAATCCCCCTAATCCCCCTAATCCCCCTACAAACCTGCCCCTAGAATTAAGCGCTGCACTAAACTGTGAACTAACAGATGGTTGGTCAGTACCATGTCTACCAGCGTTTTCGACATCTTTAAAGTGGGCATTGGCCCCTCCAGCTCCCACACCGTCGGCCCGATGAAAGCCGCCCTGCGATTTGTCCAGGAATTATCGCAAGATAAAACGCTGCCCCAAGTTCATCGCATACAAATTGACTTATATGGTTCACTCGGGGCCACCGGACGAGGGCATGGAAGCGATCGCGCAGTACTCATGGGCCTGGAAGGAGAAACGCCCGAGCGGGTAAATACCCACCTAATCGCAGGACACATGCAGCGGATTAAACGCACGCGATCGCTCTGGCTACTAAGGCAACAGGCCATTCCCTTTAATCCCCGCAGCGATATGTGCTTTCACTGGAAGCCCCTACCCTTCCATCCCAACGGCATGGTGTTTACGGCCTTCGATTCAGCACAAGCCCCCCTCAAAACACGAACCTATTATTCTGTTGGCGGCGGCTTCGTGGTCGATGAAACGGCTGCCAGTATTGATCAGCTCCAGCTGCACACCTCCCCCATTCCCTACCCCTTCACCAATTGCCAAAAGTTACTCGCCTTTTGCCAGCGAGATGGCCTCTCCATCAGTCAGCTGATGATGGAAAACGAGAAAATATGGAGAACCGAATCCGAGATTAAAACAGACTTGCTACACCTGTGGGCCGTGATGCAAGCCTGCGTAGAACGGGGCTGTCGCACGGAGGGTATTTTACCGGGCGGACTTAAGGTAAAACGGCGCGCCCCCGAGTTAGCCCGTTGTTTGAATGACCGGCTCGAATCAGCCTCCACCGACCCATTAGATACCCTGGACTGGGTAAACCTGTACGCCCTGGCCGTAAATGAAGAAAACGCAGCCGGGGGAAGAATTGTGACCGCACCCACCAATGGGGCGGCGGGCATTGTTCCAGCGGTACTGCACTACTACCAACGCTTTTGCCCGCATGCGAATGAACAGGGCGTGGTGAACTTTTTGCTAGTGGCCGGTGCGATCGCCATTCTCTACAAGCAAAATGCTTCTATTTCAGGTGCGGATGTTGGCTGCCAAGGAGAAGTCGGCGTCGCCTGCTCGATGGCGGCGGGCGCGCTGTGCGAAGTGCTTGGCGGCACCCCAGAACAAGTGGAAAACGCCGCTGAAATTGGCATGGAACACAACCTGGGCCTCACGTGCGACCCGGTCGGAGGACTGGTGCAGGTGCCTTGCATTGAACGCAATGCGATGGGCTCTATTAAAGCGATCAATGCTGCGCGGATGGCCCTAACGGGCGATGGTCAGCATTGCGTTTCTTTGGATAAGGTGATCAAAACAATGCGAGACACGGGTGCGGACATGCACGAAAAATATAAAGAGACTTCTCGCGGTGGATTGGCGATTAATGTGATTGAATGCTGATGAGTTTCAGGAGCATTCAATCATCACCATCATCACCGATCTTCTATCGGAAATCGATTTTCCCCTGGAGAGGCTGCGCCAACGCCCTTCAAATAGGTATCGAAGTGTTGCTTAAAGTAGAGAATGCTGGTGACATTCGGTTCATCGGTATGGTCAGGGGTGTGCTCATAAATGGGGACACGCGATCGCACCAACTCAACTAAGTTTGGATTGAGTTCTTCAAACGTCTCTACTCTGGCAATGGTGGTTTTAAAGTGCAGCTGAGCGGGATGGCCATATCCCAATCCCATCCAAGGTAACCAAGGGCACTCCCTCGACCATTCAGCGGGCGGAGCACCCATAAACCCTGGCCTGCTCACATAGGAGGTAAAGCACTCAACCGCCTGAAAACGCTCCCCTGGGCAATAGTCCCGATAAGTTTCATCATCCGCTAGCGGATGGGGATAGTCCAAAGGAATTTCAGTGACAACTTTTTTATAGTCTTGCCCTTTGGGCACGGTAAGTTCTTTCGGTTTTACGGTGCCTTGAACAATGCGATTGGCAATCGGTACAACAGGAACGGAGGGGTGATTAGGCGGCGCATCTCCTTGCCCATTCCCTTGCCCATTCCCTTGCCCGTTTCCTTGCCCATTTTCTTGCAAGAGGCCCGGCCAACGCCACTGGTAAAGAATGTCGCCCGTTTCAGGATGGCAATAGAGGGCTAGCTCACGATTAATCCGATGCCCCGCCTCCCCATATTCTGGATGTTCTTTAAGAAACACCTTGGTCGCATTCATGCCGACAATCGCAAAGAGTTTTTCCAACGCAGCATCAGGGGTTGGTTTCCACCAAATCTCACCTTGCCATTTGTAATAGAGCTGTTTGCCGTGATTATTTCGATAAAACTCTAAATTTGAAAAGACCAAATCGTCACTATCGTTTGTAGCCATCGTATCGGTGTTCATAGGGTCACTCACTCTATAATCTATAGCGTTACAGCCTTTAGGAGAAGCGTGCTAATGAGCAGAAAAGTCATCATTCCCGAAGGAATGGAAATTTTATACGAAAAATATCACTATTGCCCAGGTGTTAAAGTCGGCAACACCCTATATATTTCTGGGCAGGTAGGGCGAGACGAAAATTTGCAGATTGTAGAGGATACAGAGGCCCAATTTGTTCAGGCTTTTGAGAATGTGAAAAAGGTGCTGTCCGCTGCTGGAGCGACTTTCGATGATGTCGTCGAGATGATTACCTACCACGTTACCGATGGCACCAGCTCATCTCAACAGCCCGTGACGATTCCCCATTTACCGCTGTTTATTCAAGTTAAAGATCGCTACTTTATTGAGCAATTTCCAACCTGGACAGGTGTGGGGGTCACAGGTTTATCAACGGCAGGGCTAATCGTAGAAATAAAATGTACAGCCGTCTTAGAAGATTAGGAGAAGATTGAGAGATGAGGTCGGTACGGTCCTAATAGACGAGATCCTAATAGACGAGATCCTAATATACAAGGTCCTATTCTCCACTATTCAAAAAATCCATCACCACCGCAAAAACCTCTTCTGGAATTTGGTTCATCATGCAAATAGTCCCTGTCTCAAATTCAACCACTTTGCCGTGGGGAATCACTTTCGAGACAAGATGGCGATCATCCACTTTAGCTAAGCCCAGGCGCTCAAACTCCCGCACGTCATCCATTCCCCACAATATGAGCGTAGGACAATCGAGCGATCGCCATCTTTCTTCTGCGCTCATGCAGTAGTTACCCACGGCCCACACCGCATACCTCCCGTGTACACACAACTATGAGAACCACATAGAACCAAGCCCTGAAACCCTTGATCCTTCGTCATAAATTCTCAATAGATGGCAGTTGTTGAGAATTTAACGTGTTCCTAAAACCCTTATATGACAAGGGTTTTAG
>JBCDAG010000394.1:0-6448 GCA_039186165.1 Cyanobacteria bacterium P01_F01_bin.53 | reverse complement strand
TAAAAAGTCAACCGGTAGAGTGCTGAAAGTTCGTAAATCGATAGTAATAGATATGTTCGCTTAATGAAGGGAGATAAAAATTAGGTTGAAACCGACTGAGCCTCAGCCAAAAAGTCGCTGTCAGTAGAGCAGAAGGCAAGAGGCAAAAAGTAGCTATTTCTGCTTAGCAGCCACTCTATCGGGCGTTAAGTAGACGTTGAGTTTTTCCTGTAAGCGCTGACGAGCCCTCGCAATCCGAGATTTAACCGTTCCTAAAGACACACCTGTGATGTTGGCGATCTCATCGTAGGACAGTCCTTGAAGCTCACGCATTTCGATGGTTTTTTGAAAGACATCCGGTAGCTCTGCCATGGCCGCTTTCAAATGCTCGTGGAACTCTTGCGTCATCATTGTGTCCGCAGGTGTTGGATCATCGGAAGGAAGTTCCCAATCGTATTGCCCATCATCTGAATAACGTGGTGCATCCAGCGAGATGGAGCCTTTGTAGCGCTTGCGCTTACGCAACTCGTCATAAAAAAGATTGGTCGTGATGCGTCCCAGCCAGCTCTTAAATTTACCTGGATCTTTCAACCGGTGGATGCTGCGATAAACCCGAATCCAAATTTCTTGTGCTAGATCAGCTCTATCTGACCAATCTGAAGCGAGGTGATAGAGCAGCTTATCAACGTAGCGTTGGTAGCGGTTCACCAGTTCTTCAAAAGCGGATTTGTCCCTGTATGTCGGGTTTTGACACCGTAGGACCAATGCGTTGT
Source organism: Cyanobacteria bacterium P01_F01_bin.53 (assembly GCA_039186165.1). GTDB lineage: Bacteria > Cyanobacteriota > Cyanobacteriia > Phormidesmidales > Phormidesmidaceae > Phormidesmis. The sequence goes on along the minus strand of JBCDAG010000394.1, from coordinate 5,696 downwards.
TCGAAAGCTCGTGGAGCGGCGTTTCGATGGTGTTGAGGTTACTTTCGCCTGTCTTTCTACTTTCTTCCTGAAGTGGCTGTAGGGATAGGGCTGAGCTGGATTGAGAGTTTTTGGGTAGAGCTGAGAGTGAGCTTGTGGCCGCCTGTTTTCTTGCTCGTGTGCCGACCTTCTTTTTGATTAGGTCTTGGGGGGAATTTTTCGCGGGCACTACTCGCAAAGATCTTTGCAAAGGCTTGTGGAAAGATACGGGCTCTTTCAAGGGAGATAAGCTACTCATTAGTTACTAAAATCCAACTCTGAGGGTGGCTGCACACTGTTTTGATGGTGATTTTAAGGCCATGTAAGAGCAGCTAACCGACAAAGGTCAGCGGTTAGCTGCTCTAGCCTTCTGTCAGAGAATCTACTGAGTAAATTTCTGACAATAGATGTATTTATTTGGTAATACGGAGCACAGAAGAGTAAGTAATTACTACTAAATTTAGCCGCCGTCTCCCGTAAACATAGTAAACATTACGGAGACGGTACATCAGCTAAATAGCCTAATCTTCGTCATACGCTTACCGAGGTGTTAAAAGCGTATGATTCTGCGGGGTGGTCTAAATTGGCGAAAAAATCAGGAAAAATATGTCAAATTAAGCGTTTTTTATTCAGCAGCACCAAGCCCTTTTCACTGCCTTACACTGCAGCATAAGAGTGTATGTGATATAGATGCCTGCTGCTGCTGTTGTCGCCGTTTTGGGCTCAAGCGCCCATGCCTGAGTAATGTTTGAGACCAGCTTTCCAAAGTAGTCGATTGATAACAAACGCGATCGCCCCCCAAATGAACATCGTCAGCAGTCCTCTACGGAGATCCACGGGCAGCCCAATTAGCAAGCTTGCCGGAAAGTAGATGAGGTAAGGGAACGGCGTCCACAGTGCAAACTCACGTACGGCTTCTGGGAACAGCGCTAGCGGGGCGATCATTCCCGACAAAAAGGTATAGAAGAGAAACCAAAACTGCTGAATGGCAGTCGCCCGCTCCACCCAAAAGGCCAGCATGGCAAAGGTGTACTGAATTGCAAAACGCAAACAGAACGACAACATCAGCGTAAGCGACCCCCAAAAGCAAGCGTAGGGGGTGGGTATCCAAATAGCCTCTGGATATAGCATGCAGAATAACCCTACCAGCAGCACAATAAACGGTACGCGGGTAAATCGCTCCGCTACGTGACCGAAGAAATGCCGCCATACCGGGTCGATGGGCTGTAATAGCAGAGGCGATAATTTTCCCTGAACGACTTCTTTTTCAAAATCCCAGATGACCCATACCACCGTGAATTGACGTACTAGGAATACAGCGAGGAAGTAGCGGGCAAATTCGGCTGGGGTGAAGCCTAAATTATTGCTTTGCGCGGCTTGGTTCCACAATCCGAGAAAGATGAGGGGAAAGCTGCCGGAGAGAACCCAAAAGATCAGCTCGGCGCGGTATTCGAGCATGTAGGCATAGTAGACGCTGATGAGGGTGCGGGAGATATGAAAAGGGCGGCGGAGCATTTGGAATTGTGGAGAGTGGGGAAATGGGGAATGGGTAACCCCCTGTAGGATAGGCATCCTGCCTGTCTAAACCCAGAGATTAATTAGGTTTGCCCAGACTCAAAGACTTTGGCAATCACGTCTTCTATAGGCGGCTCAGCAATAGATAGATCTTGAATATGCAAAGAATTTAAGAGGTTAGATACGGTGTCTGTCAGCGCATCTGCTGGTACCAGAAATGTAGCTTGACAGCCTTCTAGCGTTTGCAGGTTGCCGTAGGTTAGAAGCTGCTCTTTATTGATAGATTGGCTGCTGTCGAATTCGATGGAAATTTCACGGTAAGGGGCAAACTTTTCTAGCAGGTCGTCCAATAGACCGTCATAGATGAGGTTGCCTTGGTGGATAACAAGGACGCGATCGCACAGCGCTGTAATATCTGCCATGTAGTGGCTCGTGAGTAAAATAGTGGCACCGTAGCGCTGGTTGTATTCTTGTAGAAACTGGCGGACAGCGGTTTGGGCGTTGACATCTAGCCCGAGGGTCGGCTCATCAAGGAAAAGGACCTGGGGGCGATGGAGCAGGGCCGCGAGCATTTCGGCTTTCATTCGCTGACCGAGGGAGAGCTTGCGCACGGGCTGCTTAAGCTGGTCTTGGATGGAAAGCATTTCGGCCAATTCGCCGACACGCTGACGAAATTCGCTGGGGCTGATGTTGTAAACGGCGGCGTTAATGCGCAGAGAATCGAGGGTGGGCAAGTCCCAGATGAGCTGCTGCTTTTGGCCCATAACGAGGGTGATTTGTTGTAGGAACTGAGGTCGCCGGGCAAAGGGTTCATGGTTTGAGATGCGGACGCTGCCAGTGGACGGATGAATGAGGCCGGTCAGCATCTTGAGCGTTGTTGTTTTTCCTGCGCCGTTGGGGCCCAAAAATCCAACAATTTCACCCGGTTCAATGCTGAAGGAAACCTGTTTGACCGCTTCAATGTTGCGGTAGGTGCGGCGAAAAAAGTGGGTGAGGGTGCCTTTCATTCCAGGTTCCTTAACGGCGACCGGATAGACTTTCCCGAGATTTTGGACGTCGATGATGGGCATAGGGGAAATAACGAAAGACCCAATGTTAATAGTACATAACAAAGAAGGGCTGATGGGCAGAGCAAGTTATCAAGCGTAGTGTTCGTAGAAGTGCCCAATTAAGTAGAGAGAGCCGCAGAAAACAACGGGTTGGTGTTGTGTGGCTGCGGGGAGGGCCTGCCCCAGGTCTGTGTGGATCTGTGTGTTGGCGATGGTTGGACAGATGTTGTTTGCGATCGCAGCCAGTTCTTCTGGTTCCGTGCTTAGGTGCCCAGGAACAGGCGACAAATGTAGGCGATCTCCTGGCCGCAGCAGCACACGAAAAATATCAGCATGATCCTTGGTTTGCAGCATTCCCATGAGCCAAGTGATTGCTTGCTGTGGGTATGTGCGATCGATGTAGGCTCGAAGAGATCGGGCGGCGTCAGTATTATGAGCGCCGTCTATGAGCAGTTCGTGGCCTTGCCACTGCGTTTTTTGGAGTCTGCCGGGCCAGCGGACGGTGGACATGCCTGTGGTAATGGCGTCATCGGAGATACTCCAGCCTTGGGCGCGGAGGGCCTGGATGGCGGCGATCGCACAGGCTGAGTTGGTGCGCTGGTGGTCTCCCAGTAGGATTTGCGGATATTCGATGCCGTCGTAGCTGAGGTGCGGGACATCGTCGGGGGATTTGACCGTGGATTTGGCCGTGGATGTAACCTCGGTGGCAGGGGTGACCCAGGTGAGGGGCGCGTGTTGTTCAGCGGCGCGTTGGGTGATGACGTCGGCGGCTTCGGTGGGAAGAGGGGCTGCGATCGCAGGAACCCCAGGCTTGAGAATGCCTGCCTTCTCTCCTGCGATTTTTGCGAGGGTATTGCCTAGTCGCTGCCAGTGGTCGCGGCCGATGGATACGATGACAGTGACAAGCGGCGAGTCGCAAACGTTGGTGGCATCTAGTCTGCCACCGAGGCCGACTTCGACGACAGCGATGTCGACTTTTTGGGCTGCGAAATACTGCCAGGCAGCGGCGGTGAAGACCTCAAATTGGGTGGGGACAGGGCCTTCGGTTGAGATGGCATTTTCTACAGCGTCTAAGCTAGTTTGCAAGTCTTCCCAGCTGATGGGTTCGTTGTTGATACAAATGCGCTCAGTCCAGTGGACGAGATGGGGCGAAGTGTAGCGACCCGTGCGGTAGCCGGCGGCGGTGAGGATGGATGAGAGGTAGGCGCAGACGGAGCCTTTCCCGTTAGTGCCAGCGATATGGATGATGGGGACGTGATGGTGGGGGTTGCCGAGGTTGGTGAGGACGGCTTTGATGCGGTCTAGGTCAAGATCGACGCCGAAACGGGCGTAGGTTTGTAGGCGGGTTTCGACAGTGTGTTGAATGGGCATGAAGGAGAAAGGTAGAAAGGGGAATGGGAAAGGGGGCGCTTTGACTGTGCTAGCACAGATATTGATCTTGGTACCCGAGCGTAGTCGAAGGTGGGAGATAAGGAAATAAAAATGGGGAGGTAACCAAATACCTCCCCAATGTGTTTACTATGTTTTTTCTTAGGATGACCATCTTGGCTATCCTGCTTGTTTATCGGCCTATGGGCCGGTTTGATTGGTAAGTTATACCGCTTCTAAGTTCTTTTCGCCGGTGCGAATGCGGACGATTTCGTCTACGGGGCTGATAAATATTTTGCCGTCGCCGATTTCGCCAGTGCGGGCAGATTCGATGATTTTGCTGACGACCATGTCAACTTGGGTGTCTTCTACAACGATTTCGAGCTTGAGCTTTTGCAAAAACTCAACGGTGTACTCAGACCCTCGATAGCGCTCGGTTTGCCCTTTTTGTCGGCCAAACCCGCGTACTTCTGAAACCGTCATGCCGACGATACCAGCGTTGACAAGCGCAATTTTTACCTCGTCTAGCTTAAAGGGACGGATAATCGCTTCAATTCTTTTCATGATTTCGGTACTGTTCTCCCAATCTCAGGCCGACTTAAAGAGTAGCTCGTGGGCTATAGACTCCAGATATCCAATACTTTCTGGCCCTGTTTCGCTTACTACCATAAGGGATTTTAGCGGTCGTTTAGCAGGGGCTTCATAATTAAGAACCCTGCACCGAAAGCGGTCACCACAATCAGAATAATTGAGAGCACTAGCCAAATACCGCTAATCTCTTTATCTTCTGTTGACTCTAGCGCTGTGGAGCGATGCTCACCGACTTGTTCGGTAAATAGCTTAGGCAGTGCTTTGTTGGCAGAAGGTATCACGTTTGAGCGCTGCTGCTGAGCAGGTGCTGCTGAACGTGCTTTTGTCTTGGCTACGGCTGGTCTAGCTGCTTTTCGTTTTGGGGCAGACGCACTTTTTGCTTGAGGGGTTGCCGTTTGGGGCGTGGCCATTTGGATGGGGCGGGGGGTTCTCTTTTGGGCTGCGGGTTGTGGCGCAGGTGGGGGGGACATTATTGGATGTCCTGCTGGATGACTGGCAGCAGGTGCCTGAGGGGTCCTGAGGAGTTCTCTGTAGTCTGTGGATGGCTGTGTATAGGCGGTTTGCTTTTCGTCATGCACAGGCGGCGGTTCGCTAGGGAACACTTTGCGTGCTTCGCCTTGGGCCCTAACGAGCTTTGCTAGGGTGTCGGGTGCAATGGCAGAAGGAAACTCTTCCTGAGCAGCTTGTCGAGCAACGCCTGCGAACTGTCCTAGGTTGAGCGTTGCCTGAACGACGTTATGAATCTCTTGCTTGAGCCTTTGATTTTGTTCCAGTAGCTGCTGGTTGCGGCTGTTGAGTGAATCAATGACTGCTTTATTTGCCCGGAGTTCAGCGGCTAACTCCCGGTACACCGACATCGGTACGGATGGTGAATAGTGGGTCGGAGCCGACTGGATCGGATTGGCAGGGTGGGAAGGCTTCATAGGAAGTGTTAGCGTATGTGCTTTCTCTCGGTTGTCATTAACATTTTTGAACGTGGTTAAACGTGCTGATGACAGCGAAGATACAGACGTTGATAACAAACGTTTTGGGCGGTTTTATGACCTGCCCGGTAGATAAGTAGTCAAATTAGAGCAATGTAAGTAACATTCGTCAAGCCACTTTTGATAAAAAGTGTGACTAATATATCAAATTCACTCGTTATGATTGATTGCC
>JBCDAG010000393.1:0-6451 GCA_039186165.1 Cyanobacteria bacterium P01_F01_bin.53 | reverse complement strand
TTTCACCACCCACTTTGAAGTAGAAAATGCGGTTTAGGACATCAACGATACTTTGAACACCAGCTTCAATAGCGCCCAAAAATCCGACCGGAGCAGCCTCTTGAGCAAAGGCGACTTGGGGCAGAAAAATGAGCATCACGGCAAGGCCATAGAGACAGTGTCTTAACTTCAACAGCGATTTTTGCATGGATATTGCCTCCAAATGAGAGAGAGATTTAAAAGACTAATACTCGATGGCGGAAGTGCGTGCATCATCCCAATGTTTAAAAGGTCCACGATGAGATGGTTTTGCATTTTGAATTCCGTGTAGCGGTACTAGGCGTCTTTCTTCCCTTAAAAAGGGAGGCTAAGAAGAATATTTATTCTCCTTAGCCATCGTGATTCCAAAGGTTCTTACCTCTGGAAAATTTCGACCGGAGATTCTTGCGTAAACCGGCCAAAATACTAAAAGCCCCTAGAGTTCAAAATCTTTGGAGTTTGAGTTTCCAACTTCTCCAATCAGGAGAAAATCAAACTTCTGAAATTCCCAAAGTCGCGATTTAGAATCACCAAGGGCTGGTCATGCTGACAACTTCATCTAGCTAGCTTGAGGAATTCGGCATCGCCCAAACAGCCTCGTAGATAGCCTCGGTTAACCGATCCGCTTCTTCACGAGTGATCACCAATGGTGGAGCCATAATCAATACATTGGTGAAACCCGGAATGGTATTTGTATTGCGACCAATAATGATCTGTTGATTCATGCAGTAGCTAGGCACTGACGCAACGATATCGCTAGCCAACGGCGTCTTACTGACTTTATCTTCGACCAGTTCTACACCTAACAGCAAGCCCTTACCTCTGACGTCCCCTACATTGGGATGATCTAGAAGGCGTTGCAATTTGCCCAAGATATACTCACCCATCTCGGCTGCACGCTCAGATAGATTTTCCCTTTCCAGAATTTCGATGCTTCTGAGACCAACGGCTGTACAAACGGGACTTCCTCCATAGGTAGTGATGTGCCGAAAATGGCTGTCGGTACCCGGCTCATCTAAAAAGGCTTCAAACACATGCTGCTTCACAACTGTGGCAGATAGAGGCATATAGCCACTGGTCAAGCCCTTGGCAAAGGTGATGATATCAGGCTCCACACCCCAGTGTTGATGACCCAACATTTTGCCAGTGCGGCCAAACCCGTTGACGACTTCGTCATAGATCAGCAGGATGCCAGTGCGATCGCAAATCTCCCGCACGCCACGCAAGTATCCCTCCGGCGGCACAATCACCCCACCCCCCGAAATAATGGGCTCTACAATGACCGCCGCAACAGACTCGGCTCCTTCATAACGAATCGTCTGTTCCAGTTCCCGCAGACAGGCGGCATTGTAAATATCCTCCGATTGCCCATCGCCAAATCGATAGTAATAGGGAGGACTCACATGGAGAAATCCGGGCACCAACGGCTCATACTTAAGCTTGCGCTCAGCCTGAGCCGTTGCACTTAAAGCCCCCATGGTGTGACCATGGTAGCCACGGTAGCGAGAGATGATTTTATACCGTGGCCCCGAGCCAGTCGGTGCTGTTTGAGCATGGTACTGACGGGCAATCTTAAAGGCTGTTTCATTCGCCTCTGAACCACTGGTAGAGAAAAACACTTTCCCCTCATAGCCCAGCAATTCCAACAACTTATGCGCTAGACGAATGCCTGGCTCATGGCTCATAGAAGTGATGGGGAAATAGGCCAAATTGACCATCTGCTCATAGGCCACCTCCGCTAGTTCCTGGCGGCCATAGCCTACATTCACACACCACAGTCCAGAAACACCGTCGAAGTATTCCACACCATCGGTATCCGTCACATGACAGCCCACCCCCTTTGCCATACACTTGGGCGGCTTCTGAGAAAATGGTTTGTGTTGTACCAGAGAATGCCAAAGGGACTCGGCATCCATCTTTCCTAAATCAGCCTTTTCTGGAATCAAACTAGCAACCATCGAAAATAGTCCCTAAAACGAAAGAGCATTTCAAAGCGCAAAAAAATCCTTTTACATGCCCAAAGTTTCTATGTATTAAACATGGTTTCACCGCAGAAAATAACCATGCCTCAACTTGAACATGCTCTACTTTTATCGCGAAACAAATTTCTTCAAATATTGTTCAAAACAATAAAAGCGATCAAAGGATTCCTTCTGTATATTTACACACAATCCAGCAAAAAAATCTTGTTTAATGCAAGGGAAAAATGAATAAATAAGAATGTTTTTAATAAGCTTTTTTATGGCATTGAAAAGTGGCAGTATAACCCCACCTTTTTGTTTAAGGGGTTTACTGTCCTTGCTTGAAAATAGTTTTCTGTGGCGTACAGTTTAAGCCGAGAAACTCCGGCCGAGTAGGGAGTCAGGATCCATACCTCTCCTGACTTCTGGCTCTTGACTTCTGGCTCCTGACTCCTTTTATCACCAGAATTTCCTACCTTAAGTTGACAACCTTTTCTGTCACAGATAAATTCCCGAAATAATAAGTCGAACTCCAACTATCGCCAATAGAATAGTGACAACTTTCCGGAAAATGTTCGGATCAAACTTTTTCGCCAGAGCAATACCCAAACATAATCCCAACGTCAAACTAGGCAATGCAATTAAAAACTGACGGACAATGTCAGCTGAAATTCGATGCTGAAAACCATGTCCAACAACAACAATCGCAACACTTATCCAGAAAAAACTGCTGAGATTACCTTTAAACATTGCCTGCGACCAGCGTTGACTACTGCCATAGAGAATGATTGGGGGTCCAGGCAAGTTAAAACAGCCTAATAGAATTCCTGATGAGAATCCGGCAGCATAAGCCCACAGTCTGGACTTCAAAACAGGCACCACTGGGCTGGCTAAGGAATAGAGAGAGTAGGCGAAGATGATGAGACCTAATGTAATCAGCATCAGCGCTGTTGGCAGATAATCCAGAGCCAAAAAACCAATTGGAATGCCTAAGACTGAGCCCAACAATAAATTTTTGACGACATTACGGTCAAAAGATTGACGGTAATAGAGACACAGTAAGAGGTTATTGGTTAACGTGGTGAGTGCCACCAAGGGAGCGGCGATTTGGATACTGGTTACACCGGACAAAATAGGCATGGCAACCAAGGCAAATCCAAAACCTGAGACCCCTTGGACAAAAGCAGCTACAAACGTAGTGGCAATAATGATCAACGCCATCGTCAAACCGTTCTCCTGTGAACATGAGTGACCGAAGATTGATCGGTAGGCATAACAAAGATTTCACTGATATTGACATGGGCGGGACGAGTTACGGCAAACAAAATGGTGTCGGCAATATCATCTGGAGTGAGGGGTTCCATCCCGGTATAAACTGAATTAGCTCTGCTGTTATCGCCTCGGAATCGCACATTGCTAAACTCCGTTTCTACTAATCCTGGTTCGATGTTTGTCACCCGTACAGGAGTTCCTAGCAGATCGATTTTTAATCCTTCCGACAAAGACTTGACTGCTGCTTTTGTGGCGCAGTAAACACTGCCGCCCGTATAGGTTTGTCTGGCTGCAATGGAACCAATATTAACCACATGTCCGCGCCCGCGCGCCACCATTCCTGGGACAATGGCACGGGTAACATACAACAAACCCTTAATATTGGTGTCAATCATTTCCTCCCAATCTTGGATAGGAGATTCGTACTGTTTGTCTAGACCTCGACTCAGACCGGCATTGTTAATTAACACATCGATCGCTTTCCAGTCTGTAGGCAAACCTTCAATGGCAGTGGTGACGGCCTGACAGTCTTGCACATCAACACACAGAAGTAGCGTTTGGGTTTGATGTTTTTGCTGCAACTCATCTGACAATGTTTGCAGTTTATCTTTGCGACGGGCCGCCAGGATAATCCGAGCCCCTGCCTGAGCAAAAAAGCGGGCACAGGATTGACCAATACCACTGCTAGCGCCCGTAATGAGAACGCATTGATCGCTTAAAGAGGATGTCATAGAAAATACTCACTCCTGATTTTGTTGCGATGTCGTTAGACGATGAATCTCAAGCTCATACTCGGATCAAAACCGAGCGGCTTTCGCTCAAGTGACAAGCTGTAATCCTTATGCCTAGGCAAAGCATTTCCCCACACAAAGATGCTTTGCCTAGATGCGGCCTAAACGTTTCAATCCACCCCACATTTTGGAATTGCCACGTTCAAGCTCTAGATAGATCACCTAGAGACGTACAGAGATGTCAAAAATGAAAACAAAAATCTTTAGGATGCTGGTGTCAGAACACCAGCTATTCTGGTAAGACCTACAGAACAGAGCTACCTTAGAGCCATCTCAGAATGTTCACGGCGATCGCCATAAACAGGCTTTAACGCGAGAACAGCCGGCAACTTGGTCGATACATCAACGTATCAGCAAAACACGACCAAATTTCCCAAGCTAAGCGTATCCCAATTGTCATGTAGGCTTAAACAAGCACCGAGGCGTAAGGAGAACCTACACCGTTCCATTTGAGCAAGTGCTTATGAAGCCGTCCCTCTTTAATATTTAGATTAGAGGGCTCATGACATGGGCTTAGAGATGAAAAGTAAGCAGATAGCACTAACATCTTTCGGAGCCTATGCGGTAAGTCTTCAATATACCAAAACTAGCAAGCGATCGCCGTTTTTTTTGTATCGCAAGCTACTTATCAGGCTATCGACAGACTACACTACATGCCAGCGAAAGTCGAACAGATAGTAGGGCAAAGCTTGCCCCACGCGCCCACCTGTAAAGCTAAGTTTTCTGACCCTTGATTTTTTCACTCTTTGTCATCGACAGACAACAAAATCACTTGATCAATCATCAAAATTAGTGTTAGCGTTCAAAGCATCGACAAGCAAAACAAGAGTGACTTTCCCCACATCCTCATGTCACCTGCTGTTCTCTCTTGAAGAACTCATTGTGTTTCTTGGATTCCTCATTTGGTAGGCAGTGAAGTTGTCTATCAAGTTGGCGCTGCGAGTCTCAAACAGTATTTCAACAAACGAAAAGGAATGTACATCCTTAAGCAATAGGAGATTAATTTGTCATGAGAATTGGGCTACCCCAAGAGATCAAAGATCAAGAATTTCGCGTCGGCTTAACACCTGCCAGCGTCCAAGCCTTATGTCACAGGGGACATAAGGTTGTGGTTGAAGAAAATGCAGGGCAGGGAGCTGGATTTACGAATGCCCATTATGCGGCGGCTGGGGCAACGCTGGTGTCGGATGCGGCAATGGCATGGTCCCAAGATATGGTGGTCAAGGTTAAAGAACCTCAACCCTCAGAATATCCGTACTTCCGTGAGGACTTGCTGCTATTTACCTATTTGCATCTAGCCGCAGAACCCGAATTAACAAAGGCGTTGATGGCTAGTGGGGGGAGTGCGATCGCCTACGAAACCGTCATGACCGCGGATGGCAAACTTCCCCTACTCACCCCCATGAGCATCATTGCGGGTCGATTATCCGTACAATTTGGAGCCCGCTATCTCGAAAAACAACAAGGGGGACGGGGCGTCCTCCTCGGCGGTGTTCCCGGTGTACAGCCAGGACGTGTTGTGATCCTCGGCGGTGGCATTGTCGGCACAGAAGCTGCTCGCATTGCCGTAGGGATGGGAGCCCAGGTACAAATTTTAGACATTAATGTCGATCGCCTCTCTTACCTGGAAACCCTCTTTGGCTCCCGGGTCGAACTGCTCTACAGCACATCGGCTCAAATTGAGCGCGTTGTTCCCGATGCGGATTTACTGATTGGAGCCGTCCTTATCCCAGGTCGCAAAGCACCGACCCTGGTCAACCAAGCCTTGGTTGCTCAAATGCGTCCTGGCTCCGTCATCATCGATGTCGCCGTTGATCAAGGCGGCTGCATTGAAACCTTGCGACCCACGTCCCATACCCAGCCGACCTATGTAGAAGCGGGAGTTGTCCACTTTGGTGTCCCCAATATGCCCGGGGCAACCCCTTGGACGGCAACCCAGGCATTAAATAACAGCACCCTACCCTATGTGATCAAACTGGCTGATCATGGGCAGGAAGCCTTAAAGGAAGATGCGGCTCTAGCCCAGGGACTAAATATCAACCGAGGCAAAATCACTCATCCTGCAGTGCAAGAGGCCTTTCCTGTCATGGTAGCGGCCTAATAGAAGATCCATGGGAGTAACATCCCAGCAGGAATTTGTGGCCCATAAGGCTATCGTTACTAGCTCGCCAACACAGTTTGTTGGCGAGACCACGAAGGGTAACTGGTTAAGCCCGAAATTCTGATTGAGTGAAACAGTACCGACAAGGTACTGAACTGTCCGTTCGTTTATTTTGAAGCGTGCGCAACCGATTACTCTCACATAGCCATCGGCTTCGTTGCGAATCCACCCGCGAATCAATTGCGGGCTAACTGCGAAAAGTCCCTCCAGGACTTAGACTCACAACTCTTCAGTCCTGCAAGGACTTG
>JBCDAG010000392.1:0-6480 GCA_039186165.1 Cyanobacteria bacterium P01_F01_bin.53 | reverse complement strand
CTCAGATTGTTCTCGAACAGGTGAATCGTTATCGCAAACCTGTAATTCTGACTTCGACGTCTGAAGTCTACGGAAAGTCGACGTCGGCTCCATTTAAGGAAGATGGCGTCTGAACAAAGATTGTCTATGGCCACAGCTTCCATCTGTTTTGTGTGTCAGTTGCTTTTAGTCTCTGATAGAGTTCAACTCTGAATAGATATCAATTTGATCTGAATATAGATATCCATATGGAAAAACCACCAATGAGTTTCTAGAACCCCGTTGGTGGTTTTGGGCATCAAGGCCTTAAAGACGGACCTTGTGATTTGTATGGCTTATCACTCGCTCGCTGAAGAACGACGACGGCGACGACGACGGACAACCTTCTCAGGCTCAGCGGCTCCACCGTCACTAGCCTTGTCCTCAGCCTTGCTACTTGCAATCACTCTTTTTGTAGGTGTTTTCTTAACCGGCACACCTGCATCACTGTTACTCTCTCCTGAGCTTTCACTAGCATCTGCTGGTGGGCTCTCTTGCCCTGTTTTCGCCGCCGAACGATTGCCAGAGCGTCTGCGTCTGCGTACAGGCGATGATGATTTTGCAGGTTTGTCAGTGGCCTCTTCCGCATTTTCTACCGACAGACTAGAGTCAGACCCGATGGACTCAGGGGCATCCCCTGATGTTTCAGCGTCTGCATAAGTTTCTAAGACGCGACTAGGCGTTTCGATGACGCGCTTGTTCTTAACCTCCGCTTCTGCGGCAGCTCTTGCTTCTTGGAGAAATGATTCTGCCTCACCCGGCAATACAACCGATACAACTGTATTTTGAGGGTTCTCAACTTCCTGATTACTGAAGACTAAGGGTGAGATACCCATCATGGCGTAGACGCGCTGCTCTTCTAACGGCATCTCAACGGCAATGATTTCTGGGGGCTCTTCAGGCTTTCGACGGCTATTTCTGCCCCGCTTGCCGCGAGTCGAAGGCTCTACATTACTCGCTTTTTCATCTGGAATAAGGTCAAGCCGTTCGTCTACTTTGTTGCCCGCAGGAGAGCGGCGTGGCTGGCTCCTTTCGTCAGTGTCTTTGGTCACTGGGATCGGTGAGCCCGATGCGGAACGACTGTTGCCACTGCGCGAAGACCCTTCAGACCCACGACGACGACGACGGCGGCTACCGCCTCGGCCATTTTTATCCTGGTAATTAGGATGGTTAAGTAAATCTAGCTCTTGCGGTTCTAAGCGAGGATCTAGGCTGATAGAACGATCTTCACGTGCAGAAGGTCGGCTGGAAAAGCTTTGGGCAGGAGAACTATAGCCTGGTGGCCGCCCCGCCCCGACAGTTAGCGAGGCTGCGGACGTGGGTTCTTGCCCTGGCAAACGGGCTAAGTGACCCAGTCCACCGCAGGTTGGGCAGGTTTGTCCGAACAGCTCGTACAGGTTTTGTCCCTGCCGTTTTCGGGTAAGTTCTACTAAACCCAATTCAGAAAGCTGGGAAATTTGGGGCCTAGATTTGTCAGCTCTAAGAGCCTTGCCAAACATTTCCAGCACCTGCATCTGGTCGCGGCGCGAGTCCATGTCGATGAAGTCAACGACAATCACCCCCGCTACATTGCGAAGCCTAAGCTGCCGGGCAATTTCGACAGCAGCTTCGCAGTTTGTCCACAGGACAGTTTCACGAGCGGTTGCTGAGCGAGTAAAAGAACCTGAGTTGACGTCAATGACCGTAAGGGCCTCTGTCGGCTCAATGATAATGTAGCCGCCAGAAGGCAGGTCAACCCGTGGCTTAATCGCCTCACGTATTGCCGCATTAACGCGGAAATACTCCAGAATGTTGGTTGGGTCGCGGTGGCAATCGATTAAAATGCCCGATGGAATTTGGCCGTTGCTCCAGCTAGAAAGATGCTTGCGTGTTCTTTCCAAACCACTTTCGGTGTCGGTGACGATGCGATTGACTTCGTCACTATACACATCTCGCAAAACTTTTTGAATGAAGTCATCATCTCGATTAAGCAGCGAAGGCGGACGGGTGGCTAAGGCCTCCTGTTGAATACTATCCCAACGCCTTTGTAGCGATTCAAGATCATCGATGATGGCATCTTCTGAGACCCCTTCGGCTTCGGTCCTAATCAGCAGGCCCATACCCGCAGGCTTGATCAAAATTCCCAGGGCCCTCAGCCGGTTGCGCTCGGATTCGTTGCGGATGCGGCGAGATAGGTTGACCCCTTTGCTGTAGGGCATTAGTACCAAGTATCGACCCGGCAGAGAGACTTTGCCGGTGAGTCGTGGTCCCTTATTTCCTGTGGGCTCCTTCATGATCTGCACGAGCACCTTTTGGCGAGGCGCTAGTAGCTCAGTTATAGAGCTGGCCATCCGCTTAAGCTTTAGGGGGCCGAGATCAGTCACGTGCATGAAGCCGTTTTTATCGCCGTTGCCGATATTGACAAAGGCCGCGTCGATACCCGGTAAAATATTTTCTACCGTGCCGAGATAAATATCTCCAACCTGGTGGCTACCCGTGGCAACAATGATCTCTTGTATTTGGTCTTCCGAAAAAACAGCGGCAATTCGATGCTGTTCTGCAATAACAATCTGCTTTGGCATTCAATATTCCTCTGAAGCCTACTAGTCAGTGCCCATGCTTTAAGGCGCTACTGCTAATTAGGGCTTGAGTCGATAGGTAAAAAACTGTGAAAACTTCAAGCTATTTATACAGCTTTAAGCTTATAAAAACTGAGTCGAAAAATTGTCTTTCTGAGCCTATTGTCTTTCTGAGCCTCTTGTCTTTCTGAGTCTCTTGTCTTCTTGATGCTTCTTCTTAGAAGCGCTAGAAGTGTGAAAAAAAGTTCTTGGCGAGTCAATTAAAGATTCTCTGGATGATCTGTTTCAACCTAAATCTTCGGCTCTCCTAATACTTTTAGGTAACTAAATATTCGCAACTTGTAGAACCGCGATATCAAGGCATTTAGTGAACGGTAGAACAAAAAATATAAAGCGAATAATGCCAAAAAGTGACTTAATCAAATGCACCCTAGGTGGCGCTTTCTGCTTAATAGTATTGCTTCTAACGACACTACTGATATCGATACTACTGATAACACGATTTGAGATAAACCCTCAAAGCATATGGTTTAAAAATGCTAGATCGATAGCATGCCCTTTTAACTTTCCTTGTAAATCACTCAAAATGTCTTGCGGACTTCCGCGGGGCGCTCTTTAGGTGAACGCCGTAAAAACGTTATTGGTTTAAACGCTCTGGGGCTTTCTGTTTGCTTGCTTTTCAGCGTTGCACATCAGCTCCTTGATAGGCAAGGTGTGACAACCGAAATCCTGATAAAAAGCTTGCTTATCTATTTAAGCGAGCTTTTTCTATTCGAATGCGGGGCACTCGCCGGTCACTTGCTAACACTTTCCGCAAAGGTTAGCACACAGTTCCCAACAGCTTTCCGTGGCTGTATTATAGCGCCACTGGTGTTTTTGTCATCTTTTGCTATATAAAAACTTAATCTGATTAGTCATCTGATTAGTCACTGACGGTATTTGCAACCTATCAAATATTCCCTAAATGGTTCCGTGAATTGTGTGCTCAAGTGCTTTATTCTCAAGCAGCTTAGCACTGTTTCTGATAGAGCACTCTAAAAAAACATCTGACTGCTTCAAAGTCACTACCTCCTCATAAAAACTCCACAGGGAAATTAAGCAATATATTGCTTAATTTCCCTGTGGAGAATTAAATCCACCTAGTTTACAGGGGCAATAGCTCAAAATTCCCTGACTTAGGATGCCGATGCTGCTGATAGGGAACGCTTGCGACGAATGGGGCCTCGTTTTCTAGGTTTGTCAGAGATCGGTGTCTCATCGCTATCATTCGCATTGGCTGGTGCTATTGCACTGTCAATGTGTTGCAGCATGAGGACTGCAACGGGATATTGTTTCGGTAGCTCGCGGCGCACAAATCGGCGCACGTCTTCTTCAAGTCTGGACTGTAGGCCATCCCATTTCACAGTGGGTTTGTCGCTATTTGGATCATCCACGACTTCTTTCCATCGCTCACGAAGAGACTTTTTCACGACAGGAATGACGCTGCGCTCCCATTGTTCTTGGTTTTTCACCGTGACCACGCCACGCAAGGTAATGGTTGGCTCACCCAGTAGGCGTCCTTTGATATCTACGGTGGCAGAAACGGTAATGATGCCATCTTCAGCAAGCTGCTGACGTTCCTTGAGGACGGTGCGTTCAACGATGCCGGTTCTAGACGCATCGACCAGCTCGATCCCCGCGGTTACTTTGCCGTCTACTTTCATGCTCTCTGGCGTTATCTGGATAACGTCGCCGTTGTTCACGATGGCGACATTGCCAGCTTCAACGCCTAGTTGTTGGGCCATTTCAGCATGCTTAACGAGCATGCGGTGCTCACCGTGTACGGGAATGAAGAACTTAGGCCGTGTAAGCGCCAGCATGAGCTTGTGATCTTCCTGGTAGCCATGGCCAGAAACGTGGAGTCCTTTGCCTTTGCCGTAGATGACGCGCGCTCCTTGCTGCATTAGCTTATCGATGGTGCTGACCACACTGATGGTATTGCCGGGAATTGGGTTGGACGAGAAGATGACGGTGTCGCCTTTTTGAATCCTGATTTGACGGTGGGAGCGATTGGCAATTCGGGTAAGTGCTGCCATGGGCTCTCCTTGTGAACCGGTGGTCAAAATCATGGCTTTTTCATCAGGGCACTGTTTCAGCATGTTGAGGGGCTTAAACAGACTTTCAGGGGCGTCAATGTAGCCAAGGTTACGGGCGTGGGAGATGACGTTGAGCATGGAGCGACCCACAACGAACACATCGCGCTTATGCTTTTGTGCGAGTTCGAGCAACATGCTGACTCGATGTACGGAGGAGGCAAAGGTGGTGACAAAAAGCCTGCCTTTGGCGTCGTTAAATTCCCGGTCTAGGTTTGGGAAGACGGCCCGCTCTGAGGGAGTATTGCCTGGGATCTCAGCGTTAGTAGAGTCACTGATGAGACACAGGACACCTTTTTCTCCGTATTCTGCGATTTTTTGGAAGTCGAAGAATTCGCCATCTACGGGGGTGTGGTCAACTTTAAAGTCGCCGCTATGAATGATGGTGCCCACAGGTGTTTTGATGGCCATGGTGAAGCTATCGGCCATGGAGTGGGTGTTACGGATATATTGGGCTTTGAAGTGCTTGCCGAATTGAACGGTGTCGCGAGGTCCAACGGTGTGGATGACGGTGCGATCTCGAACACCCGCTTCTTCGAGCTTGCCTTCCAATAGGGCCATGGCTAATCGAGGACCATGGATAACGGGAATATTGAACTGCTTGAGGTGAAAAGCAATGCCACCAATATGGTCTTCATGACCATGGGTGACAATCATGCCTTTAAT
Organism: Cyanobacteria bacterium P01_F01_bin.53; assembly: GCA_039186165.1. Taxonomy (GTDB): domain Bacteria; phylum Cyanobacteriota; class Cyanobacteriia; order Phormidesmidales; family Phormidesmidaceae; genus Phormidesmis. The sequence goes on along the minus strand of JBCDAG010000392.1, from coordinate 1,106 downwards.
TTTGTGCTGGTTTTCTTTGAGATAGGTAATGTCAGGAAGGACGATATTGACGCCGTGCATACCTTCGGTAGGAAAAGACAGGCCCGCGTCTAACAAGACGATTTCGTCATCGTATTCAAATACGCAGGTATTTTTCCCGATTTCGTGAAGGCCACCGAGGGGAATGATTTTGAGTGCTTTTTCCTTGCCGCCTGCTTTGCTTTGACGGGGGCTGCTAGTGCTTCTGCTTCTTACAGAAGGAGTTTTGCCGTTACTTTGGCTTCTGCTTTTTGTGATAGGTCTACTCATGTAGCTTCCTTGGTTGAACGAATGTATTGAAAAAAACTGAAAACTCTGGTTGACTCTGGTTCGCCAAATTTGAGCAAGCTTTGCCTTACTAAAAACTGCGGGTGCTTGTCTGGGGTTTTGATAAGCAAGTACTAGAGAGAGCCCAGAAAAAAATGAGGGCGTGCAATGATGTTTGTCGATTTATTGTTTATTGTGCGCGGTATACCCTATAGCCGTTTTAAGTCACTAGGGTCTGGCAATTGTATGGGTCTATGTATTCCTATCAATATGAGAATTGATCTGAGGAGGTCTGAACGCTTGACGTTGAATAAACAATGAATATTACCTGTTGAGGTTTATAGAGAGTAGATTTTGTAAATGAGTCTGTGGTGACTGGGTTGCACTGATATGTGATGTTAGCGATGGGTAGGCCGCTGACTGCCGATTGTTGTGATGTGGGCAAGCCATAAAGCGGTCTGAAATTTTGTTTCGTTTGTGATGTGCGCTTTTGTGGCGCTTATTGGGTGATGTTTGTACTGATTAAGTCTGTGCTATATAGGCTTTCTAAATAAGAGCAAAACTGCTAAAACTTGTTGGATATTTGTGGATATCTATTGATTGGATTGATGAGCAATGTGCTAACGAATCAGCGTTCTGCTACTGCGACTTTTCAATCCGGGGCGCAATTTCTAATAAATAATGTCTGCATAATTTATTTACTGCTTGTTAAGCAGTTGGCACTTATTCACGCCCGCTATCTTTCTTGACTGGTAACTAACTTTGGCAACTAACTTTGGACGGTTTGTAGGTTTTTAACGCTAAGCATGAGTTTGATGATG
>JBCDAG010000391.1:0-6554 GCA_039186165.1 Cyanobacteria bacterium P01_F01_bin.53 | reverse complement strand
TGGGAGCCGGTGTCTCGGCCATATGGGCCTTGCGGCAAGACTGGTTTGTGGAGGCCAGCTTGGCAGCGGGTTACTACGACAGCGGTAACGACGGGGTGGTCTTGGGCCACACGGGCAATCACCACCCCTTCTTCAGGGGAGTTAATGCCGGTCACCGCTTGCAAACGCTGATCTCGGGTTGCCACCTCCTCTAAGGAGGCGACCAACGCCCGTTCCTCTTGCTCTAAAGCGCCCAAACCACCGACCATTTGCTGGTTTTGAGCATCAACAGAAATCAGTCCATTCGATTGGCGATATTGGCTTTCGGCCTGCTCGGCCTGACGCAGGCGTGCTTGCAACGAAGGAAGTTGAGATTCTAAAAACTCTCGAATCGTCACCGCCTCTAGGTTAATGTCCTCAACGTTTTGAGTGACGGCAGCTTGTGCGATCGCATTAACCACAGCAGCAGCCTGATTAGGCTCCCTATCGGTGTAGCTAATTTCTAAAATATTGGTCGCTGGCACAATCTTGACCTGAAGGGTCTCTAAAACACCTTCAACGGTAGGAACAGCCCCATCTGCCAAGGAAGGGTCTGCTGCCGCAGAAGGCTGAGCCACAGGCCTCTCTTGAGCGTAGCTTTCCAACGCCGCACTTAAGACGCCTTGGGACTTCACCACTTCAGCCTGGGTCACAATCGGGTTAGAGTCGCCAAATTCATCCGTTTGAGTCAGGGTCTGGCCAATATCAGAGATACTCGCGCGATCATCTTCAACCGATAAACGAACCCTAGCTTCGTAAAGATTCGGTGTGACACTCAAATAGGCTAAAGCACCTCCCATAGAGGCCAAAAAAGCCGGAATCGCTACCCACCAGTAGCGTTTAAAAGGAGACAGAGCAGTGCGTTGAGAAGTTTTTTTCACTGTATTTTATGGAGACCTTTTAACGCTTGTGGATAGACGATAATTAAAAATATCGAGGAAATCTATAAAGGCAGCTAACAAAAGTGACAAGTGCCACAGCCCTTAAAACTGTCCTCTTGACAGAAGCCAAATTCAGTCAAATATGCGGACCTCAGCTTTAACAGGCTCATCAGCCGTCCCAAAAACGGACCTGCCCAAAGACTGACTTGCTAGATTTTTCTTTAAATCGGCGCAGTTGCTTTAAAATTTACAACCGCTGATAGCGGCCTCCGACAAAGTCTGGTGAGGCCTCTGTGAATTTTCGGTAACGAGATTACACCGACCTAATAGGCCAGTCAGTAATAACCGAAGGCCTATTCAAATAGTATCAACAGGATTTAAAAGAAATGCTGGCAGAAAATGGCTATCTTGTCAGTGTATGCACTATCACTTACGACACATACTGAGGCCACAAAGTTTCTTTTGTTACATTCAATTGATCTCTTGACTAGTCAAGTACTGAATTGTGTGAGTTCTGTAATGATTGCCCAGCTCACCTGCTCACACCACTTTCGGCACCGCGCTACTGACGCAATTACTGAAGCATCCCTATTAACGCATCCCTATGACCATTGCTGACTCTCCCCTTGACGCTGCCAATGCGCTAGCTCATAATTCGGCGGCCAATAGTCCGGCAGCCAACCCGGCAGATAGTTTTGCGATCGCCTTTGCCCCACTAGACTTAGCCCAGGTATACCACCTTGCCGACGATGGCGCTAACGGTGCAATCATTCTCATGAGCGGCATGGTTCGTAACCAAACCGATGGTCAGCCCGTGGTCGCCCTAGAATATCAGGCCTATGAGCCCATGGCCTTAGCCGTATTTCAGCAAATCGCCGGTCAAATTCGCCAGCAGTGGCCAGACATTACCCACGTGGTCATTCATCACCGCACAGGCAAGCTCACCGTGGGGGAAATTAGCGTCCTTGTAGCAATTGGCAGCCCCCACCGAGGTGAGGCATTTGCCGCCTGCAAATACGCCATCGATACGCTCAAACACAATGCTCCGGTTTGGAAAAAGGAGCACTGGCAAGATGGCTCAACCAGTTGGGTCAGCATTGGATCCTGTGAAGAAGACACACCCCAGTGATTAGGCAACAGTTAAGACGACGAGAGTAAAGAGCTATTGCGCTGATTAATCGGCTGGATTTCTTTGAGTTTGCTTTGACGGGCAGAAATCACTGACCCTAGCTGTTGGGCAAAACGGGGCGTTTGATTCAGCATTTTTTGAACCGCATCGGTTTCTAGAATAAGAACCTCTAGGTCTTCAACGGCGGTAATGCTCATAGGACTCGGCTCATTAGATAGCAACGCTGAATAGCCGAAAAAGTCACCCCGGGACATTTCAGAAATCGTATGCCCGCGACCACTTGCATCTTGAGCAATAGCGATCGCACTCCCTGCTAACACAAAATGCATCTTCACATCTGGCTGTCCCTGAAAAATGGCCGATTCTCCTCGGCCATAGTGCCCCAGCGATGCATGGCTCGCCAACTCTTCGAGCACACTAGCATCCACCATCGCCAAGGTTGGTAGCGACTTCATATAGCTTGCCAAGCGCTGGAGCATATCATCACTGCGAACCTTCGGCACCTGATGGTGATACACATCGCGGATAGGAAACGGAATGGAGAGTCCATTGCGCCGCGCCGCATACCAAATACGCGTCACAAACTCATCAGTCACAGCAGGCACTTGGGCGTAGTCCGCTAAAAATAGCCTCACCACATAAGCAATTGAAGAGTCGTCGTAAGACATCGTCGCAATGATAGGTTTTGGATCGCTCAGCACGCCTGTGGTATCCAGTGCCGTTTCCAGCATGACTCGCTTCACCTTGTTGGGTGGATCATTATAGGAAAAACCAATCGATACGTTTTCCCGATGGTGTTTACGAGGCTGACTATAGTTACGAATCACCGCTTGGGAGAGCACCGAATTCGGCACTACCAACAGCTCTAGATCACGGGTCACAATATGAACAGAGCGCCAGTTCACCTCGACCACTCGCCCCTTCTCACCAGAGACCTCCAGCCAATCACCGATTTCAAAGGGTCGCTCAAAAAGCAAAGCCACACCCGAAAATAGGTTGCCAAGGGTATCTTGCAGGGCAAAACCAATTACCACACCCCCAATTCCCAAGGCGGCAAAGACTCCACCGAGATCCACGCCAAACACCTGACGCAGTACCAGGGCTCCCCCCACAGCAATCAAAACGGTACGAATCAGATCGCGAAATAGCTTAGGTGCTTCAGATTGCCAGGACCCAGGCTTTGCCCCGGTAAATAGCAAGACATTGACACAAGAAAGCGCCGCTGCAATCAGCGCCATCCAGGCTAAGGTCTCCACAACCTTGACAGAAGGCAATGACTCATCGACTTCGAGAACTTTCGTCAACAGGAAAAACAGCGCTGCAAAAGGAACCACCCAGTTGCGCACTTCTCGGACCACTTTCAGCATCGAATGCTGACGCTTATCCAGCTGTAAAACCAGCTCACCCAGCGCCATCATAATCAGCGGAAAGCCAATCATGAAGGCTAACCCCCAAGCCAACCAATCTTCTGATAAGGCCACACCCCAAGCCAACCAATCTTCTGACAACGATATATTCATGGCTCGTGATGGATCCCGCCTAACATTTCTCGCCTCAACCTAAGATAGAACTTGAGAGAGTCAAAACTTCGCGCTTCAAAAAGTAGAGCCTCCATACATTAGAAACTCACAACATATAGGAACTCAAAACATAGGCACTCAAAGCTTTGCCCTCAATACTGATACCAGGTCCCCGTTCTTAGCTTGAATCTCTCCCTTCGGTTCAAACTCATAAATATCCAGCAGACTATTCGCCACGGCCTTGGTGACATAGATGCTATCCGCCTCGGCAGCAGACTGCACATAGTGGGTCGTCGCCACCGTTTCGCCCCATACATCGTATGTAAGCCGCTGACTACCTACAGTTCCAGCCATAACACTGCCCGTATTCACCCCCACTCTCATCTGTAAAGTCGTATCCCACTCACGATTGATTTGCTCCATAATACGCAAAGCTTCCACCGCAAAATCCATAATGCGTTTGGAATGATCTAGCCGGGCTTCAGATAAACCACTCACAACCAAATACTCACTCCCCGTCGTCTTAATTTTGCCAACACCGTATCGATCTGTGGCTTCATCTAGAGCTGTGACGATTGCATTAAGAATTTCTATCGCTTTTTGAGGGGTTAGCTCTTCAGTTAGCTTCTGAAAATGCAGCACATTGGCAAACATCACTGTCACACTATCGGCACTATCCGTAATCAGGGTATCTCCTGTTCTCAGTCGCTTTGCAACCGAGGCGGGAAACATATTGAGCAACAGGGCCTCAGTTTCCTGACCTTTTTTAAACACTAACTCGCTAGTCTTGCGATTCTTTTTCACCATGTGATTAAAAGCCTTGCCCAGCTCACCTAGCTCATCGTCGGCCTGGATATCTACGAACACTTCTTTGTGCCCCTTAGACAAGCGGCGAAACCCTTCGCTGAGCTGATTCACAGGCTTGAGAAAGGCTCTGGCTAGCCAGAGAGATGCCAAGGTAATTAGAAAAATCAGGCCGGTAGCGGCAATCAGTACGCGCTGCGCAAAGGTATTAATCGGCTGAAAAATTTCAGTGCGGTCGATTTGGGACAAAATAACCCAGTCCACGCCGCGAATATCCAGCGGGCTATAGGCACTAATAACCTGATCTCCCAGATAGTTTTTAGACCTTTTACGATCTGTTTTGCCTTCTAAGGCTTCCTCCACAACCTCACTGGTAATCGGCTGACTCAGTACGGCGGTATCTAACTGCCTAATCAGGGCAATCGTATCCTCGCTGACCTGCTGAGTTTCTAAGGCTGCAAAATATTTTTCGGGATTTTGTATGAGCACCCGAGAATTAGAACGCATCAGCCGATCTGAACCAACTAAAAAGGTTTCACCGGTTTCGCCCAGGCCATCGGGCTCCCATTCACCGCCATTGGTCATCACCTGATCAATTTCATCCACAGGTAGCTGTATGGCCATCACGCCAATCAGCTCTGTCCCTTGATAAATCGGCGTCGCCATAAACGCAGCAGGTGCTCCGTAAGAAGGATTGTAAAAATCAAAATCGGCGATCGCAACAAAGCCACTGTTTTGCTTTTGAGCCTCACGATAGGCCTCTGCCAAACCAGAACGAGCGTAAGGCCCTAACCGCAAATTAGTCGCAAAATCAGACTCCTTAAACACCGAATAAACGATGTTGCCCTCGTTATCAATCAAAAACAAGTCGTAGTAGCCAAATTCCTCGACCACTTGCTTAAAAATCGGATGGTACTGCCGATGGAAATTACTGTATTTCGTGCCATCATCGGCATCGTCTAATTTTTGCTTTTCACCAATCTGGTTATCGTTGTTGACGATATATTCAAACTGCAAATATCGCCCCAAAATCGAAGACGGCAAAAAAACATCTGAATTGATAGGGACCCCTGTGCGATCAGCGAGCCTGGGAGCAAACTCATTGTTGTAAAAAGCCCGCAAGCCATTGGAGCGAGTCGCATCAATCGACTTTGCCTCACCCAAGACTGAGCGATAAGAGGTCGAAAGATTTTTCATAGCAGCTGACGTACTCGGACTGTTACTGAGCACCTTTACTTCACTGCGTACCGTCTTAAAGTAGTCCTCTATCTGACTGGCCTTAGAGGTCCTCAGGCTCAATAGTTGTTTTACAACGCTGACCTCAAGGGCATGACGACCACTGCGGTAGCCCTCGTAAGCAATCACAGCAATAGAACCAATGCTGACCGCCAGCAGCATGCTCATCAATTTTGACTGAACACTTAAACGGTTAAACGCTTGCACGAAAAGCCCTCGTCATCAAAAACCAAAAATTAGGCATCACCAGAGTCAACTCTTTACCCCTATGCCTTACAGGCAAGCTTCCCAAAAGTCGGGACAAACCAGCAGAGAAACAATCCAAAAAATAAACTGCCCAAAACAGGCCACCACCAGCAGCCAGAATAAACAGCCAGAAAAACGTTAGCACTCAGCATGCATTAGTTCACATACCAAATGGTCCAATTACGACGACTTTTTATTTAATTGGATTTTTCACGCCTTATCTATTCGCTGACATCTCGCTGACATCAGCTCAAATAGGGTATGCAATTTTCAGGGACTAATCGATAGGTGCCTGCTCTCACCTGCTCAATGCTGATCCAAAAAGCATCTGTGACGTCATCACCTTCTACCAGCTCAAAGGTTTCATCCAATTGATAAAACGCTTCATCGACAAATCGCGCTCGAAACAGCTGAATCAGCTCATGCTTGGCCTTACCATTCAAGACAAAAATATTATCTAGGCACGTAAGGTATTCAATGCCCGTTAGCGCCGCTTGAACCTCTTCCTGAAATTCTCGCTCTAGCGCAGCCTGACTAGTCTCACAAAAATCAATCCCACCCCCTAAAAAGCGATAGAAGGTTTCACCCGTGTCAGAATCTTTGCCCTTGCTTACAAAAACATGGCCGTCATGCTCGATGAGGCCTAGAGCAATGGGTCTAATGCGTTTCTTAGACATATTTCTATCCCTAGGGCATCAACGCCTAGGGCATGATGGTCAC
>JBCDAG010000390.1:0-6662 GCA_039186165.1 Cyanobacteria bacterium P01_F01_bin.53 | reverse complement strand
CAGGCTTGCTATTTTGTCAATGCGTAAGTCCTAACAATGACAATTGATCTAAAATTAAAAACACTTTTTAGAAAAACTGAAGAATACCGGCATTGCTCAGCCAGTCATCATCAGTCGTGGGTAACCGGTTGTAAGAAGGTCAGTAGCTAAGCAGTGATTAATGGGTGACCAACATGGCCAAAATTGACGACATGGCGCTGTTTGTGCAAGTCGTAAAAGCCGGTGGGCTCGCCGCTGGTGGCCGCCAGCTCGGGTTATCCCCGGCCAGTATGACGGCCCGAATTAAAGCCCTCGAAGCCCGTTATGATACTCGCTTACTCAACCGCAGCACCCGCAGCTCTTCCCTAACCGATGCAGGCCACCGTTTCTATGAAGCATGTTTGCGGGTGCTCGATGAAGTCGCTGAGGCCGAAGCGATTTTACAAGCTGATCAGCAAGAACTGCTCGGGCCATTGCGAATCACAGCCACCTCAGACTTTGGGCGACAGTTTGTGGCCCCTGCCTTGGCTGATTTTGTGAACGAGCACCCAAAAGTCGTGCCCTCTTTATCGCTCTCCGACAGCCTGGTTAATCTGATTTCCGAAGGGTTTGATCTGGGTATTCGCGTAGGCAACCTGCCAGATAGTAATTTAATCATGCGATCGCTCACGCTCAGCAATCGCCGTATCCTTTGCGCGGCCCCAAGCTACCTTGAAAAACGAGGCACCCCCCACCATCCAAATGATTTAAACCATCATCGCTGTCTCGTGATGGAACACCTCAAGGAACCGCTGAATACCTGGAGCTTTAGGCCCTCCTCTAATCCCACCAAAACCATCACGATTAAAGTCAATGCGGCCATGGTGGGTAGTGATGGTGCGCTCGTCAGGGAATGGGCACTTTCCGGGATGGGCATTGCCCTCAAATCCTACTGGGATGTTAAACAAGACATTGCCGCAGGTCGCCTGCAAATCGTACTGGACGACTATATTTCAGGCGCTTACAGTGGAGATGCCCAAACCGTAGGGCTTCAGCTGGTGTATCCCAGCCGTAAATATTTACCCAGGCAGGTCGCTGGTTTTATCGATTACTTCGCGACCTACATGGCTAAATATGATGACTAGACTGCAACTGACCAAACTGCATCTGACTACGCCAGCTGCATATCCACAAACTGCAACAGTCGCTGCATCGGAATCTCCACTTCGTCAGAACGGTGCACAATCTTGTAGCCCACGTCATGAATGGCCTTAGAGAGGAAATAGTTGTTGAGCAACACCTTCATGGTTTGTTCTGTTGTGGGCAAAAAGTCCGCTGTGCTGGCCGTCTTCAAGTAAGAATGCAAGAACGCCGCGCTCACCCACTGCTCCCAAAACTGAGTCCACTGCTGCATGTATTCAGCCTGCTCGGTGTACATAACGCCGCTTTCCGTTTCATTGCGGAAGCCGTACACTGCCGCATAGTGAAATGACTGGATCATACCGGCCACATCTCGCAGGGGCGATCGCTTAATCCGGCGCTCGCTCACATTTCGCGTCGTCTCGCCTTCAAAGTCAATCAAAATGAAGTCCTTGCCGGTATATAGCGCTTGTCCCAGATGATAATCACCGTGGAAGCGAATCCGTTGGGCTTCTATTTTGCACTCCAAAATTTGTCTGAACTGCTCTAGGTACAGCGGTTGATACTCTAACAACAGCTGTGCCATTGGGTGCAATTCTGCGGGTAGGGTTTTCCAATGATCTTTAATTAACAAAAACACCTGACCAGTCAGATTTCGATTGTGCTGATAAATAGATCGCTGATGAAAACTGTTGAATGCCTCCGGAGCAAAGGCCTCATTGGCTTTATCAGCCGCAAGGGCAATATGTAGCTCGGCAGTGCGCTGTCCCAACAGCTCTATATTTGCCAGGTAGGGGCCGATCAGGCGTGATGCCAAACGTTTATTTTCAGTTCCCTCTCCATACTCAGCCTGCAAGGCTAACAACGATGCGGGTAGCACCGGCACATCCGTCATCTCTGAGGACTGCACCAGCATCTGATCGTAAAAGTTCCGAATATTATCGAGGGTGTATTCCCAACAAGTTTGCACATCGGGCACATATTTTTGGAAAATGCCGACGGTGGATTTTCCGCCCTGTCCGCGAGTGTAATTGAGCGACCCCACCACCTCGTTAAAGTTGTTGAACTGCTGTTGCTGACTCAAAAAGTGCCTGATCTCCAAGTCAGGATTATCCCCATCCTCAACCCGACGGAACAGCTTTAAAATCAGTTCGCCATCGCCCTCACTTTCCGCATCGGCATACACAATGGATGTGTTGTAATAATCACCTTTTAAGTGAATAGAATCTAACTGGGGGGAATTGGCCAGCTGCGGATCAGAATCCAGTGAATTCATCAGGGCTGCGGTAATCAGCTTACCGGTCCTACCCTCACAGCTCTTGCTATGAATAGTCATGTCCAGCAGGGTTTGTAAGAAGGTTTTATTGGCGATCGCATCGTAAATCGCGCCCGTTTCTTCTTCAGCGCCAATCAGCAGTTTTGCGATCGCCGTAGGTGGCGGATCACTCATCATCGCTTGGGCCTCTTCACCCACTGTCGTACTCACGAACAGCAAGTAGGTTGCCGGATCGCCCTGCTTAAACTCCACCCGCAAACACACCAAATGGGTATTGCCATCCGGCATTGCCATGCACTCGCTAATTTGCGCCGCCCGCACAGATTCGGGTCGTGCCCCTAACAGCTCACGGCGTGCCAAATACTCCGTCAGCACCACTGCGAGCTGCTCTTGCTTATTGTGCTCAAAAATATCCGCGCAGTCATTCAGGCGTAGGCGCAAAATCTCCTGTGGCGGCTGATCGACCACCGCGCTGGGCTTCAGGGCAAACCAGTAAAAGGCATAGGGCCCCATGCTCAAGAAATAGCTGCCATCATCTGCGATCGCCGGAAACGCCGTCCGCCCAAAAATCTCAACCGGCACCAATCCCTTAAAGGCAGACAAATCTAGCTGAACAGACTGCACAAAGCGGGAGAGATTCGCCACCACTAAAATCTGTTCATCTTCCCTAACGCCATCGGTATAGGTGCGGGTGTAGGCCAGTACTTTACGGTTATCGGGGTGCAGCAACGTAAAATCACCCCAACCAAATGCCTGATAGCGCTTGCGAGTGGCAATCAGGCGCTTGGTCCAGTTCAGCAGGGAATTCGGCGCACTACGCTGGGACTCCACATTGTAAGTGGTGTAGTTGTACTCAGAGTCGGTTACCAGGGGCAAATACAGCTTATGAGGATTGGCATGGCTAAAACCAGCATTGCGATCTGGGCTCCACTGCATAGGGGTACGCACGCCATCGCGATCGCCCAAATACACATTATCGCCCATGCCAATCTCATCGCCGTAGTACAGGCAAGGCGTCCCCGGCAATGACAACAGCAAACCATTTAGCAGCTCAACCTGCCGCCGGTCATTTTCTAGCAGGGGCGCTAGCCGACGACGAATGCCCAGGTTAATCCGCATCTCCGGATCCTGCGCGTATACCCGGTACATATAGTCCCTGTCTTCATCGGTTACCATCTCCAGCGTCAGCTCATCATGGTTGCGCAAAAACAACCCCCACTGACAGTTATCAGGAATCTCCGGCGTCTGCTGCAAAATATCGATAATGGGAAAATTATCTTCCATCCGCAGCGCCATAAATAGGCGAGGCATCAGCGGAAAGTGAAAGTTCATGTGGCACTCATCACCATCGCCGTAGTACGCTGCCGCATCCTCAGGCCACTGGTTTGCCTCTGCCAACAGCATCCGCCCGGTATAGCGCTCATCCACATAGGTCCGCAGTGCCTTCAAAAAGTCATGCGTCTCCTTCAAATTCTCGCAGTTAGACCCTTCCCGTTCATACAGGTACGGCACCGCGTCCATGCGCAAGCCATCCACCCCCATCTCCAGCCAAAAATCCAGAACCTCAAACACCGCTTGCTGTACCGCCGGGTTATCGTAGTTTAGATCTGGTTGATGCGCATAAAATCGATGCCAAAAATAGGCCTTAGCAACCGGGTCCCAGCTCCAGTTCGAGGTTTCAAAATCCTGGAAAATAATCCGCGTGCCCTTGTACTTTTCTGTTGAATCGCTCCACACATAAAAATCTCTTTCAGGGCTCCCCGCAGGTGCCATCCTTGCCCGCTGGAACCAAGGGTGTTGGTCCGATGTGTGGTTCACAATTAGCTCAATAATCACCCGGATATTGCGCTCATGGGCAGCCTCTAAAAATGCCTTAAAGTCATCCAACGTCCCGTATATAGGATTGACCGACTTATAGTCGGAAATATCGTACCCATCATCCCTCAGCGGCGACGGGAAAAAGGGCAACACCCAAACGGCGGTAATGCCCAGCTCCTGCAAATAATCTAGCTTTTCCGTCAGTCCCCTAAAGTCGCCAATTCCATCGCCATTGCTATCGGCAAAGGCTCGCACAGGCACTTCATAAATAACAGCGTTCTTAAACCAGAGCAGGCTGTCTTCGGAGGACATCGTTGTAGGCATATTTAACAGTTAACATTTGATACATTCCTACAAAACTATCGGATATTTGAACCATTATCCACACCGCTTAGGTAAGAACTTTAGAGAAAATTTTAGAAAAGAAACTTGAAGAAGCGTAACAAACTCCCCTGCCTTCTCACTTACCTGCGCTATGCCTCTCATTTAACCTCATTTTTGTACGGATACGCTTGCCTTAAAAAAGATACTCTCTATTCTCCGTAATCAACTTGAAAGTATCGATAGAGTCTTTTATAAGTGATAAATATGAACAAATTAGACCAAAGCGGTCTCAGTACAAAAAAGACTTTTTAATGTATAAATAACGTCACCTACATCCATTCTCCTTGAAAACTATGACCTCAGGCAGAGGCTAAAATTCCCTAGCGGCTTCGTAATATGACAGGGCATTTAGCTTGTCCCCAACTTCAAACAGCGTTTCCTTAAGTGCCTATTTGCGAATAAGCTGACGCTATCAGCCCACGTAAAATTTGTGTCTATTTGCATATGAAATTTGATCGCGCCAGCGGCATCCTTTTGCACCCCACATCCTTGCCCAGCCCCCATGGTATTGGCGACCTCGGCCAGTGCGCCTACGACTTTATCAATTTCATGGAGCGCAGCGGCCAAACCCTTTGGCAAATTTTGCCCCTAGGCCCCACGGGCTACGATCACTCTCCCTACACCATGAATTACAGTGCCTTTGCGGGCAATCCACTCATGGTCAGCCTAGAGAAGCTTGCAGAAGAAGGTTTGCTAGCACCTGATGAGCTTTCTCACCTAGAGGGCACTGATCCGAATCGGGTGTCGTTTAGCAAAGTCATTCCCCACAAAATGGGAATTTTGCGAAAGGCTTTTGAAAAATTTAAAACGCACCTACAAACGAACAGTGAAATCAATGCTCACTATAGTCGCTTTGGGCAAGAGCAAGCCTGGTGGCTAGACGATTTTGTCCTCTTTATGGCGTTACTAGAAGACAACGATGGCAAGCCTTGGAGCCAGTGGGAAACTGGCCTAGCACGTCGCCAGCCAGAAGCCCTCAAGGCTAAATCAGAAGCCCTCAAAGAAGAGATTGATTTCCACCGATTCGTACAGTTCAAATTCTTTGAACAGTGGATGGTGCTGAGACAGTATGCCAATGGCAAAAATATTCAGATCATTGGTGACGTTTCTATTTATGTGTGCCACAACAGCTCAGATGCCTGGGCACATCCCCAGCTCTTTAAGCTAAATCCAGAGACCTTAGAATCGGCCTACATTGCCGGTGTCCCCCCTGACTACTTCAGTGCAACAGGGCAACTGTGGGGCAACCCTGTCTATAACTGGGATGCCTGTGAACAGGAAGGCTTTGACTGGTGGGTTTCCAGATTTAAGGCCACACTCCAATATGTAGATTGGGTCAGAGTCGATCACTTCCGAGGCTTCGAAGCTTACTGGCAAGTGCCCGCCAGTGAAGAAACCGCCATTAATGGTGAATGGGTTAAGGCACCAGGTGATGCCTTTTTTGAAACGCTAGCGCAAAAGCTCGGCGATTTACCCGTCTTAGCCGAAGACCTGGGCGTCATTACCCCTGAAGTTGAAGCACTACGCGACAAATTCGACTTTCCCGGCATGAAAATTCTCATGTTTGCCTTTGGAGGAGATCCTAATAACACCCATCTTCCTCACAACTATGTTAACAACTGCATTGTGTACTCCGGCACCCACGACAATGACACAGCTATCGGCTGGTGGGACACCACCAGCGCCGGAGAAAAACAATTTCTTGCTAAGTATCTAGGATTTAAGCAGCCAGAAGATATTCAAGAGATTAACTGGGTACTCATCCAAAAAGCACTCTCTTCTGTTGCAAATTTGGCCATTGTTCCATTGCAAGATCTGTTGGATCTCGGTGGCAGTGCCCGCATGAATGACCCGAGCAAAATTCCGAATAACTGGCGTTGGCGCTATAGCAGCTCAGAGCTACTGAGCAATGGTATTAGTGATCGCCTTCGAGACCTTACCTATCTTTACAGCCGCATACGATAGACTCAATACAATTGTCAGACATAGAATCTAAGCAAAATTAACCTAGAGAGACCTAGAGAGTCTCTTATAAAAAAAGGTCCATGGGAATTACTTTTCCCATGGACCTTTTTTACATTCATGT
>JBCDAG010000389.1:0-6669 GCA_039186165.1 Cyanobacteria bacterium P01_F01_bin.53 | reverse complement strand
GCTAGGAACACTGACTTTCTTGATTTTTTCAACGGCAACAAGTAACCCTTTATTGACCAACTTTCTAAGTCAGTTATCTCATCCTAAACAACAGGGAAAAACCTTAGGCTTTATGGAGTCTATATCGGGATTAGGTGGATGTTTGGGAGCGCTTGGTGCTGGATTCCTATTTAGTGCCGTAAATACCAATTGGCCTTACTGGGTTGGAGCCATTATGATGGGCGCATGCACCCTCTTTGCTATCCGAACTATCCCCTACAATGCAACATCTCAGGCAAGGGTATCAGGATTAGGTAATCAAATTTGAGTAGATTGCCCTTAAGTTGCTTTTGCCATAAGGCCTGTGCTTAAGCTCCATAGGGCCGCACCGCGTGCTCAGTCTTCAATAATGCCTCGATACAGGTAGTACCACGCATCTTTAATACGAATAAAAGTTTTATCAACAACCGCACCTTACTGAGCCTTGCCCTTCTGTCTGCTCACACTTTGAGGAGGGCACACTCATCAAGCGACTGGCTTTGCGGGAGTTGTCTGACTGGGTTGAAACTTAGGTGATTTTTCTCTGTGATTATGCCTACAGTAACCTGAGATTAAAAATAGGAGCGGCATATGCCACGATGAGACAAGCGAAATGTAAAGCTTTAAAAGCAAAGCAGTCATACTGGTGGTGTCTACCTGGTAATATCCTGGGATAAACAACATTAACCAGACCACATGTAAAGGAATAAGATTGAGGATAACAATTGTCCTAATCCAGTCAAAATCATAGTGTCGCATTGTCTATCTAGTACAAAATTTGAGTTTATTAATCCTAATTAATCCCGACCAGGCTTGAAATTTTCAATTGATTGTCTAATGTTCTGAACGCTCTTTTCAAGATGCGGAATCAAGTTTTTTGAGTGTTTTTTGTAGCGTACAATGGCCGTACCCTTCTTTTTTGATCAGTCCGCCGCTAAAACTCTTGATCGCCACTTTGCTAATTTCTCTTGATAACTTTAGTGCGACTAACAGGAACTGCAACCAGCAGGTAAGCACAGGGGACAAAAAATAAGGCGAGTAGCGTCGCGCCGCCAACGCCGCCAGCAATACAAATGGCCAGGGGGGGCCATAAATTACCCCCTGCCATGAGGATGGGAATAAATCCTGCCATAGTGGTGAAAGTGGTGGTCAGAACGTGACGGGTGGACCGGACAATCACGTTTTCCATAGCCAATGGTTGCCCTAATCTTGCCTTTGGATCATTTTGCAAAGCGGCTAAAACAACAATGGCGTCATTGATAGCAATCCCAATCAGGCCGATGGTTCCTAAAATAGCTGTGAATCCGACGGGGTACTCAAAAAACCAGAGAGAAAAAAGCGCGAGCCCGACTGCCCCAAGTCCCACCAGGAAAATAATCCCAGCAGCACGAAATGAGTTAAAAGAGAGAACGAGAGTTCCCACAACTAAGACAAGCACAGGCGCAGCCGCGGCGAATAGTTCGTTCACGATTTCATCTCGCTCGGCCCCTTCTCCCCCAAACTCTAAGCTGTAGCCAGGTGGAAGCTGAAAATCACTCGATTTTAGCCGTTCCTCAAATTCTGCTAGCGCTGTTGCGGGTAGCGTACCGGCTTCCACATATGCATTAAGAACATTGACACGTCTGCCGTTGTAGCGGCCAATGGTGGCCAACTCAGGGACGAGAGACAGCTCTCCTACATTGGACAGGGGCAGGGAGGCATCCCCGAAGCTTCCTCTAGAATTGAGACCTGGATCAGACGGCACGAGATCAAGCGTGGTCACCGCTGCTAAATTGTTGTGATCGCCCTCTCTCAGCCGTACCCGCACTGGCAGTTCTTCCGTATCTTCTAAAATGGACCCTCCTAGAACACCATTTAGATAGGTATCCAACTGTCGAGCAATTTCCCGATTGTCTAAGCCTGCCAGTCGCGTTTGTGTTTCATTCAGAGCAAGGGCTATGTGAGGATTGATATTGGTCAGACTGGTGGTCGCTTGGGTAATGTGATGGGTCGCGACCAGCTGAGCGCGAAGCTGGTGACCCAGTGCTCTCAGCCGCGATAAATTTGGGCCATACAGACGTAAAACAATAGGGGCCTCAACAGACTGTCCTTGATCGAGCTGTCTCAGCAGGATTTGGGCGCTGGGTAGCGTTTGGCTTAATTCCCGTTGTAAGGCAGCAATCGTCTCAGTAGCCATCGATTTTTCTCTCACTTGCACAAGCCCGCTGGCCAAGTTTTCTCCATCTCGGTTTCTGGGTAAGTTGATATAAAATGTTGGGACTTCGCTGCCTAGAAACCAGTGAACGTCAATAATTTCATGATGCCGAAGGAGAATCTCACGCGCTTGTTCAGCCACTTCGCGAGTTCGATTTAGGGTTGCGGTGGGTGACAGTGTCGCTTCAATGTAGAGCTGGTCTCGCTCAGCCGGGGGAATGAATTGTTCTGGCAGGGTAGAGGCAACCGCAAAGCCGATAATCGGGATAATGAGGGCCACACCGATTCCTCTCCAGGGACGTTGTAGCACCGTCATCAGGATTGTGCGGTATAGAGCAGTGAGCTGAGGACTGACGAATCCCCGACCCCAAAGCGATTTAGCCTTTTTCATGATTCTTGATTTCGGCGACTGTTGTGGCTGATCTGCCTGTTTGTTGATCTGTTGCTTTGTCTGTTGCTTTATCTGTTGATAGTTGAGCGCTTCTAAAGCTGGAATCAACGTTAGTGAAATCCCAAACGAACTCAAGAGGGTCAAGATGACGCTATAGGCTAGGGTTCGAATAAAATCTCCGGATAGCCCTGATTGCAAGGCAATCGGAACAAAAGTCAAAGCCGTAGTCAAGGTAGAGGCTAACAGGGGGACAGCAAGCTGACGACTGGTTTGGGCGATCGCAATCTTCGGGTTCATACCGCTGGTGAGACGATGTTTGAGCTCGTCTACCACCACAATGGCATTATCGACCAGCAATCCTAAGGCGATGACCAGCCCGGTCATAGAGATGCGGTGTAGCGGAATGCCCAGCAGGTTCATCCCGCCAAAAACAGTCAGAATCGTAAGGGGGAGTGATGCCGCGACGACGAGCGCTGAGCGCCATCCCATCATCACAACGGTTACCGCCGCCACACACAGACCGCCGAGACTGATGCTGAGCATGAGGTTCTTAAAACTGTCACTGACGTAGGGATCTTGATCAAAGATGACACTCAGTTCAAGACTACGAGGAAGTTCTTGGCGAAACGCTGAGAGAGTTTGTTGGGTACGATCAGCCCAGAAATCGATCCGTCGTCCTGTTTCCATTCGGGCGGCGACCGCGACAGCCGGTTTACCCTGGATCAGGGCCATCACATTGAGTGGATCGCGGGTGCCTTTATCGACCGTCGCCACATCGCCAACGACGGTGACTTGGCCTGTTGTTTCATCCTTACCAATGGGAATTTGGCGAATATGCGCGACTGAATCGAGTTGTGTATCGACATCGAGCAACAGCCTGTTAGCCGTAGCCTGGAGTTGCCCAGCAGAGACTTTAGCATCGCTGGCGGTGATTTGTTGGGATAATTGGGTGGGCGTCAGGCCCAGGGTTGATAGGTCGGCTGAACGAACCGCAACGGTAATTTCTTCGGCAGGGGTGCTATACGTGTCAACGGCTTGAGTCCCGTCTACAGATCGGAGGCGATCTTGGAGTGCTTTTGCCCAGCGATTTAAGGTGGCATAGTTGGGTGGGGTGGCAGCAACCCACTTGAGACCGACAATTAAGGTGTAAGCGCCTTCCACCGAACGATACTCGGGAGTCGAGGCTTCAGCGGGTAGAAACGGAGCGATATCGTTGAGGCGATCGCGGACATCTGACCAAGTCGCACTCAGATTATGTCCAGGCTTGAGTTGAACAAAGATGGTGGAAACTTGAGAACTAGAGGATGAAATGAGCTCTTCAATGTTCTCAATTTGGAAGAGCTCTGCTTCAATTTTTTCGGTGACCAAAGATTCGACTCGGGCGGCACTCGCGCCTGGAAACCGTGTGGTGACAAGGCCAAAGTACTGAGAAAATTCTGGATCTTCCATTCGAGGCAGGGCATTAAATGCTGTCATCCCCCAAATGCAAATCAAGCAAATGGTCAGTAGTAGCAGTCGCGTATTGCGATAAAAGATCGTCCACATGGCAAGTCGTGCCTACAATTATTTTTTGAGGTTATTGTCTGAATTGTTCAATTGGTGCCTGCACAGACGAATCGTTGGGCGTCACCTGCTGTCCGGGCACCAATTGATTAATGCCATCCGCCACAATCTGTTCTCCTTGCTCTAGAGACCCTTGGATCAAGACGCGATCGCCCTCAATATGAATCACTTCAACATCCTGCTGGGCCAGTTCAAAGCCTGATGATGAGGGAACAAGAACATACACTGCCCACAACCCACGCTCGCTCGACACCAGGGCGGTTGTGGGTATCCAATATCCAGACGACTCAACCGCGCGCGCGAGTTCAAGATTGGCAATTTGCCCTGCGAAAAGTTGTGAGGGGGCAATCTGAGCCACGATCTGAAAAACGGCTGTGGCGGTCCGGGTGCTTTGGGTGAGTTCGGGCAGTAGAGAGTTAAGGCGGGCCTCATACGTGTGTCCTGCCACCTCAATCGGCTTTAAACTGCCTAAGGCTAAGCGCTCAGCCACATCCACCGGCAAGCCAATATGTGCTTCTGGTGATTCCCATTCGACCAATCGCAGAATGCCTTGTCCGGCGGTAACAACAGCCCCTTCATCGATCAGTCGTTGAGCAATTTGGCCATCAAACGGTGCTCGTAAGACACTCTGGCGTCGTTGCAGATTGAGCGTACCCCCGCGAGCCTCTAGCTCAGCTGTGGTGGCTTGTTGGGCAGCTATTCGTTCAGCGCGTGTTCCCTTCTCCAATACCTGTAAGCGTTGCGCGGCTGCATCACGCTTTGCCAGCAGCGCCGCTTCTTCAGATGCGGTTTCATCGTATTCTTCTTGGGAGATGGCCCCTGCTGCCAACAGGTTTTGGCGGCGCTGATTGCGAGCTTGGGCCAAGACGAGCTGGGCATTAGCGTCTCGAAGCGTGGCTTCTGCTTCTGCAATTTCCTCAAGGCGAGGGCCAGCCTGCAACTCTTGCAGTTGGGCCTGGGCGTTGGCCTGTTGTGCGAGTAGCTCTTGCTCTTGGGCGTCAAGCGTTTGGGTGCTGAGAATAGCCAACGTCTGGCCAGCCTCCACAACATCGCCTGTATTAACCATGACTTGCGCCACCAGTCCGGAACGTTCAAACCCCAGCTCACTACTGCGCCGAGGCTGAATGGTGCCGGTATACCTTTCGCGGCGGGTGTAATTAGCGGTGAGTTCGAGGGCGATCGCATCTACCGACTGGATCACAGGGGTGATATCCGGCTGGGACGCACGGATACGAGACCCAACGCGATTCGTAAAGATCCCTGAGATTGTTAAAACAACCGCAAATCCAAGCAGTCTTATGATACGAGTAGGACTTTTCCCCATTTGCCTGATCATCATCTCTCAAATATTGAGTGCTACTTCTACCCCATTCGACTCTAAAGACTCTCCAATAAATCCTCTAATCCAGAAATTTCCGCTGCTAAGGCTTTCTCTAATTCCTCATCGTCAAGACAATTGACTTCCTTCTGGATAGCTGCTTCTGCCTGTTGTTTTCTCATTTCTTCTTTATCTGGTGTTGTTTCTGACGTCGGCATGTCAAGCGAGCTGCGATCGCCTTGTTTCAACGCTTCAATCACTTTGGCGATTTGTTCAATGGTGGGCTTACTAAGTAAAAGATTAATGGGCAACTCCATCGCAAAGATGTCTTGGCGTTGATACATGAGCTGTACAGCCAAGATAGAGGTTCCGCCCAATTCGAAATAATTATCGTAGATACTGATGCCAGATTTGCCTAACTGTTTCTGCCACTGCTCTACCAATATGCGTTCAGTCTCATGTCTCGGTTCGATCTCCTCTCTTTGTGTCATCAGGCGAACCGGATGACTCATGGTCTCGTCCGAGTCATACAACAATTGGCAAGAAGTCTGATTGCCAAAGCAATCAACGAGCGGTCGAAGGGAGAGAAGCTGGCTAGGCTCCTTGCCTGACGTTCGCATCCGAATATGCGCTGTTAGTTGGTTTAAAGGTTCCGCTGCTGCTATCAATCGACGAATCGGCTGTTTACCGCCATCCAAGCCGATCAAGAGCGGAGCAGGATAATGCGACAAACCTGCCATCAATGACTGTATACCCTGAACGGGAGAAATCGCGTAGTAGCCAGAGGCACGGATGCGTGCCGTCCGTTGATAACCATGACTCATGCCCACCCCATCCCATACACTCCAGGCAAAGCAATAATGCCGCCTGTATCCTGTTTTGCTGTTCTGGAACTCGCTAAAGCTCTCCATAAAGCTGTTGACTGCGGCATAGCCTCCCACCAAATGTCCCACTAAAGATACCCGCAGCAGACGCGAAATGAATAAAAATAGCGTCGGGATAGTCTACTGAACAGTGCGAAGTTTCTGTTGAAAGATTTGGTTCTCCCTAAACAACCAAAGGCGGCTCCAGCCTCTTGTCAGGTGGCTTAATCTTAGACGAGAGTAATTTAGGCAGACGTAGAGCGGGCGTGCTTTTCGATAAAACGATGGGTTGTAAATGTTGAAGCGCCATACGGACATTTTGT
>JBCDAG010000388.1:0-6707 GCA_039186165.1 Cyanobacteria bacterium P01_F01_bin.53 | reverse complement strand
AGCAAACCGATAGCCTCAGCCTGTTGACAGACGGAGAACGTCGCTATGGCAATCTGTTGTTTGAGATTTGTCATGACGTGATTCGCAATGGGAAACCAGGGCGGCCGAAAAAGCGTCTGCCGAAAGGCGTCAGAGTTAGGTTAAAGAACAAAGGGGCGAAAAAGCGGCCAGGAAGGCGGCGAAAAAAGTACCAGGCACCGGTTCGTGAGCACCCCGATACCGAGCATCCAGTGGCGGACGCTAGTATTCATGCTAACCATGTGGAGGCGTTTAATGCCTCTCTCAGACGTCGGAATTCGGCCTTTCGCCGTAAGACCAATACCTATGCCAAAGGGCGGCAACACTTACAAAGAACACTGGACGTCGGATGGCTCATGCATAACTTCGTCCGAGTTCATGCCACGACGAAAATGGTACCGGCAGTGAAGTTAGGAATTTTGCCAACAGGACTTTCTTTGTCACAGTTGTTAACCATGCGATATGCTCTCTAGGTCCCTCTTGGTAAAGCTTTTAGCCAACCCATTCGGCGGAACCAGTACCAAGAAGCCGCAGATCAAGATTTTGAGAAGCTCCAAGACATCCTTTCTATGTGGTGATGCTCACAAAGATTTTCAGGAAAAATTTACTGTCAAAATTGGTGGGATACTTCTCCTTGCTGTCGGTGGTGAGCGTAGGGGTTGGGGCTACCATGGCCTATGTTTTAGCACGAGATGAGCTAAAACAATCCGTGTTTGACCAGCTCACCATTGCGTCTTCCTTAAAGGATCAAGAAATTGATCAATGGTTTTATACACAGCGACAAGATGTATTGCTCTCAGCTCAACTTCCAGAGATTCAGACGCAAGCTCAAATTCTACTTAATTCAACCCTGAAGCAGGCTGCGGAACAAAATCGTGAAAATGCCTACGATGCATTATCCCAATATTTCTTAAATCTCAATCGGATTAAACCCAATTTACAAGAGATTTCTCTTTTGACGACAGGGGGCATTGTGGTGTTTTCCACAGACCCTGCATTAGAAGGGAAATACCAACCTCTAGGCGCGACGACCACTTACTTCACGATAGATGACCAGGTTTCCCCTGTCTTTTACCAGCCAGATGGGAACGCACAAACAGCGATTACCTACGCAACGCCCATTTTAAATACTGCGGGTGAGCGGATTGCGGTACTGTCCATTAATCTCGACCTCACAGAGATTGATGAATTAATTCGTTCCCGTAGCGGGTTAGGGAGTACAGGCGAAACCTATCTGGTAGGCCGCCTTGAACGCAAAAACACCTTCATTGCCTCAAATGATAAAAATATTAAGCAGTATGCTAACGGAATTGAGAGTTTAGGCATTGATGCAGCGACAAGTGGTCAACAAGGAGAAGGCCTTTATATAAACTATGCGGGTGTGCCTGTCATTGGGGTTTATCGCTGGCTGGACAATCAAAACTTGGCTTTGCTAGCGGAGATTAGTCAGCAAGAAGCATTTGCCCCGGCCCGACAGTTGGCACGCAGCATTTTGATCATTGGGTTAGGTTCATCTGGCATTTTGTTGCTGACAGTGTATCTGCTCTCTCGTCGGATAGTGCAGCCGCTCCGAGCCATTACAGAGACGGCCATGCAAATTGAGGGAGGTGATTTGACTGCACAGGCGCCGGTAGTCACCCAAGATGAAATTGGTATTTTGGCTCAAACCTTTAATACGATGACTCAGCAGCTACTGAGTTCCCAGCAACAGCTAGAGGTATACAACACAACGCTAGAGAGTAAAAATGAAAGCCTCAATCTAGCCCTTGACGATCTTAAGCAGGCTCAACTTCAGCTCGTACAAACAGAGAAGATGTCGAGCTTAGGGAAAATGGTTGCAGGCATTGCCCATGAAATTAATAATCCCGTCAATTTTGTGGATGGCAATCTCCGTCATACAGAAGAATACTTACAAGGTCTGTTAGAAGTTGTGACGCTCTGTCATGAAAAGTCTTCAATGCTGGAAGCATCGATTCAACAGAAAATTGCAGAGATTGATTTTGAGTTTATTCAAGAAGATGCGCCTCAGGTAATTGCCTCGATGAAATCGGGAACTCAGCGTATTAAAAACATTGTCCTGTCGCTACGTAACTTCTCTCGGTTAGATGAGGCTGATCTCAAAGAAACTGATTTGCACTCGGGCTTAGATAGTACGTTGCTGATTTTAAGCCACCGGCTGAAGAAAAAGGTCAGTGTGCAGAAGAACTATGGCCACTTGCCCATGATTCGCTGTTATCCGGCTCAGCTCAATCAGGTATTTATGAATATTTTAGTCAATGCGTTAGATGCCATGGAGGAGATAGGGTCGCAATCTCCTCAACTGACGATCACAACTGCACAGATAGCAGAGGATCAGGTGCAAGTTAAAATTCATGATAACGGCTCCGGTATTCCCGCTGACATTCAGCCTAAAATTTTTGATCCGTTTTTTACGACAAAACCCGTGGGGCAGGGGACAGGCATGGGGCTAGGAATTTGTTATCAGATTATGAAAAAACATCGCGGCACGATCAAAGTGTTGTCAGAGCCTAAACAGGGTGCTGAGTTTGTTCTTACACTACCGATCTGAGTTCATAGATAAATGAGCTCATCGTCTAATCTAAGGTGCTTATCCTCTAAGGTTCACCTTATTTCTAGAGATGCGCTGTGAAGTTTCGTAAGAACGGCCAGGTATGACTTCTCGCACCTGACTACTATTAAATACATCCACCTAGTCGAGGCAAACCATGCCTACCCTTGTCATGATTGATTAACAAAAAAAGTAAAGCTTTACCAGAAATTACGCAGAAAAAGTATTTAGACACCTGAGAAGTAACACATACGGGCGATTTAACAGATGCTCCCCCTGCGGGGAAGTGCCTGCCAATGCATATCGACTTACGGTTTGCCCGCCCCTACCAAAGAAAGACATCACCAGAGACATCTTTTTCTATCACCATCAGGGAGCCCCCCATATGCTAAGCCAAACGAATGCCGCTAGTACTGCCGTTGCCACTATATTTCAACCCGACGTTATGGGCTCCGTGCAGGGCTCTTTGCGATCGCTTAGCAGTCAGGAAGCAGAAAGCCTACAGTTTGTCAGCCACGATAAAATTTTGACGTGGGAAGGCCTGGTTGAAAATGTGGGCAAGCCGGATGCACGAGTGCATTTAATCGATACCAAGGTGTTTGAAGGGCACTACGGCTATACGCAAAAGGGCATCGGTCGCGGGGCGGCTTATACCCAAGCTAATTTTTTCAATGAAGTGCAGTCTCCAGAAAGGCGGCGATACATGCCTTTTTTGGTGTTTGACTTTCGTAATCGCCCCCTCCAGTGGAAAGGCAAGTCCTACCAATGGGTGCTGAATATTCGTCGCTACAACTACACCGATACCCATCAAGGCCTAGCCAATATGCTAGCGGGCGTTAGGACGTTGCTATCTGAAAACCTAATGAAGGGCTTTGGTGAACCGCTGCTATTTGTATATACAAAACGCGGTTTCCGTCGTCCCCATGTAAATCAGCTCTCTGAAGTTCGCGCAGAAGGCTTTGACACCATCACCGAGCAGGAAATGATCGAAGAGGCTGGTGGTTCGTTAGTTTCGGTACTCAATCCGGGCACCGCCATTGGTTTTCTAGAGCTGATAAACGCTGATGAATCAGCCGATAACCTCACACCCAGACACATCGCCGTCCTAGAGGACACCCCCGAGCGCGTGCCTCCCGTCAGTGGCATTGTCACCCTAGAGCCGCAAACACCACTTTCCCATGTGAACCTGCTAGCGAAAAACCGGGGCACACCCAACATTTCGACCACCAGAATCGAGCTGGTGCCAAACTTGCAAGCACTCCTCGGCAAGTTAGTGAAAATGGTTGCTAACCGCAATGGCACCGTTGACTTTCGGGAAGCTAGCCTGGCAGAAGCCGAGAAGTTTTGGGAGAGCCGCACCAAGGCAAAGCTAGAAGTACCAACTATCCAGGCCACTAGCCTATTGCCCGTGGAATTTGCCAATGCGCCTGAGAGCGATCGCGCCCTGCCCAACATTGGCTCTAAAGCTTCTAATTACGCCACACTGCAACAAATACTCCCGACCCAATTCGTCAAACCCGGCTTTGGGTTGAGCTTTGCTCACTATCAAAAGATTGTTGCTGAGCCTGCAACGCAAGCGTCAATCCAGTCTTTGCTTAGCAACAAGGGCACGCTCTCACCGGATGAGATTAATGCCAAGCTCAAAGAGATTCGCGATCGCATTCGCAAAGAGACCTCTGATGAGACCGTTGCAGCCTCCCTTAGTGCCGTGCGAAGCGTAATCGCCAAAATGCCCACGGTGAAAAGAATCCGACTACGCAGCTCAACCAACAGTGAAGATTTGCCCACCTTTAATGGCGCAGGGCTATACGAGTCCGCAGGCTTTAATGTGGACGATAGCGACAAAAAACTGAGAAAGAAGCTGCTGCGCGTCATGGCTTCCCTGTGGCTGGAGCGAGCCTTTTGGGAGCGAGAGCTATTCGGCATCGACCATGGTGCAGTGGGTATGGCAGTGTTAATGAACCCGGCCTTTAGTGATGAATATGCCAACGGCGTTGTGATTGGCTCTAGTGAGCAAGCTGGATTTAGGACCTGGGTAAATGCGCAAAAGGGCGAGGCCTCTGTTACTAATCCACTAGACGATGAGATTCCTGAATCCTTTACCTTCTTTGACAACAGAATTCAGAATCTGGACGTGCAATCGCGCTCAAACATTGACAATGTCTTTTTAGAAGAGAATAACGAAGCCATTCGTACTGAAGTCATTACGCAGCTCTCCCAGTTAAAGCAAATCACCAGTCAGCTCTATGATCATTTTGTTTCTAAGCAAAGAGACCTAGACGATCGCCGGAAATACGGCATCGATATTGAGTATAAGCTGATGAAAGAAGGCGAAAAAATTGTGCTCTATGTGAAACAAAGCCGATTGTTGAATTTGGATCATGAGGCCGCTCGACCCAATGATTCGATTCGTAAAGTGGTAGCCAAGGACAATGGCATGGATGGCGGACATCTCAGACGCCGCCCACAGCAGCTTGCAAACCTCAGACCAGAAGAAGTGTGTGTGATGAAGACTGACTCTGTCATCGGCATCAATTCTTTTGAAACGGTAGGCAATGGGTTTGTGAAAGTCAACATCACAATTCCGTCTTCAAGCTGCCCAGACTTTCGCGGCGAGATGTACCTCTTTAGGAAGCATTTCAACTTCATCTAATCGCCAAGTCTGCATTTATAGAACTCTCCTTCTAACAAACAAAACAGCCCTCGTACTCAAGCATAAGTTCGAGGGCTATTTCTTTAGGCTTAACGCCCCAGTTCAAGGACCCAGTTCAAGGACCTAATCAAACGCCTTAAAAGGGAAGACCCCATCCACGGGGAATGGGCACAGGAGAGCGGTTGTCAATCTCATTAATGAGCCTATCCGTAGCCCGATCAACAACAACATTGGCAACCGCGCCGAGGGCGGCATTGGCGAAGCCCGCATCTCCCGTAGCGGCCACATCAAACACGCAACCGTCCATCATCTCTTCAGCCACACCAGCCGCTTCGCATTCAGCTACAGCAGCCTCTAGGTCCTCATCACTGACGCCATTGAGCGTAAGGAACTGCTCTGGAAAGTTGCGGTTGGTGAAGTTCACAGTCGTCATCCCCACCGGATAGTCAAACAGGGACTCGGCTTGGGTAATACGCCAGCTATCGCCAAACTGTTGATTGAGCTGCTCGAAGTAGGCCGTTTCCAGCTCCTGGACAGGAATAGCGGCAGGCAAGGCTCGGGAAAGCGCGTTACTGGCCACGCTGTAGGTGGAACGGGTGGGCATCGTGGTGCCATCGCGACTGGTGAGGTCGTCGGTGCTATCACCGTTGTAATTACCGAGGATGCCCTCCATTTGGCCGCGGTACGCATTAGACACTGACGGCATAATGTTGATAAACCTGGCGCCACTCACGGTGATCACCTTCAGCGCAACTTGGTCACCTGTGGGCCAGATAACGGTGTAATTCCGATCGTTCTGGCGCTGAATTTCACCGCCATTAGGTAGGATAAAGGCATCATCCGTAAATTCGACGGGCTGACCATCGACCCACAAGAGTGACCTGCCATCTGGGCTATATTGGATGTACATGCCGACGCGCTGGTCGCACACACGCATAGCAACGGCGGTGTTGAGGGAAAGGTTATCACGGTTGGGCACTGTGGCCTGGCGGCTTTGGACCTCAAAGGCTCGGTCTCGCGACTGCGTCAGAATGAACTCACCCACCGTTTGAAAGCCGTAGTGAAAGCCATCGTAGGTGTTGATGTGGGGGTCACCATAACTACGGCCCTGGGTCAGGCCGCCGGATGAAATATCGCGAGTTTCTTGGGTCCCACACAAATCATTGTTGGTTTGGGCAACGACAGTACCTTGAGGCGTCAAGGCCACGCCCGCCAGCAAAGCGGCTAACGATAGGCCTAGGGAACGTCTCAAAGTACTGGGGTTCAGGGTGTTCATACAGAAAGTCTCTAACAGCAAAATCAGTGACGGAGAATCAATCACTTAAGAATCGTTGGTGTCTTTAGTTTTTCGCCATGTTTGAGCGCTCGTGTTTAGCATGATCCCGTTGAACGATGAGGAAGAAGACCGTCAGACAGCTTTGCTCATTTGGGAACGCGCCAATCTCATCAGATTTTCGCCGAAACTCT
>JBCDAG010000387.1:0-6716 GCA_039186165.1 Cyanobacteria bacterium P01_F01_bin.53 | reverse complement strand
TCTATCGGTTACTGAGTTGATTGTTCTGAACTAACCAGCTCAGAACAGCTTCCAGCTGCTTTTCGCAGCTACAAAACAGTCTGGGGAGTGCCTTTGGGCGCTAAAATTTGCCAGACTCCAGTCCCTAACAACAGATCATACTAGGAACAAACAATGCGAGAGTGATACTCAGCATCGCTCATTAAGTCGAGCGTACTCTCTACCCGATCTAAAAAAAGAGTGCCGTTGATGTGGTCGTGTTCATGCTGAATGATGCGAGCAACAAAATCAGTAAACACTTTTTGGTGTTGTTCGCCGTGACGGTCAGTGTATAGGACTTCTATTTCGCGCGATCGCTCTACCAGCCCGCGCATGCCTGGCACGCTCAAGCAACCTTCCCAGCCTTTCTCTTTTTCATCTGAGTAGGACAGAATTTGTGGGTTAATCATGGGCGTGGGCTCCATGGTCGGTGCATTGAGGTAGCGCAGGTTAGGGCGCGAGGCGACGATGAATAGCTGTAAGCTTTGGGAGACTTGGGGGGCGGCGATGCCAACGCCGTTAGCTTTTTTGATGGTTTTTAGCAGGTTATCGATCAGCTTTTGCAGGGTGGGGTCTTGGATGTTTTCGATTGGGGTGGTGGGCGATCGCAATATGGGATTGCCTATTTCTGCAACTTTTAAGACTTTCGCCATCGTTCAACCCACCGCAACATAGATAAAATTTTAGCGCTTTTACCTATTGGCTAGGATAGTGAGCAATGCAGCCAACCAATGGAGAGTTGTGCGTGAGTAGTGATGGGTCGTTTGCTTACGATGTATTTGTGAGTTATCGGCATCGGGAACCGGATAAGGGGTGGGTGCGTAAGGTGCTGGTGCCGAGGTTAGAGGCGGCGGGGGTGCGGGCCTGTATTGACTACCGTGATTTTCGGTTGGGGGCGGTGCTGGTTAAGGAGATGGAGCGGGCGGTGGTGGAGAGCAAGTATACGCTGGCGGTGCTGACGCCGACGTATTTGCAGAGCAATTTTACAGAGTTTGAGAATGTGATTGCGGAGCATTTGGGGCTGGAGGAGAGTGCGCGGCGGTTGCTGTTAGTGACGCGGGAGGCTTGCGATCCGAGCTTGCGGATGAGGGCGCGGTTGCAGTTGGATATGACGGACGATAATGAGTTTGAGGTGGCGGCGGTGAGGTTGATTGAGGCGTTGCGGAATTAAGTGAGTTTAGGGGAGACCGAGCCCTGAGCGTAGTCGTTGGCTTTGCCTTCTCGCAGAGTAGGGCAGCTGGTGGGTTGTGTTGTGCCTTCGACTACGCTCAGGCAGCGGGATATATTGGCACCGAGGGGTGAGCGGAGTCGAACCCCGGCGGATACAATGCAAAAGAGCTTGCCGCCTGAATTCGCCCCCATGCGTCACTGATGAGCAACAATCAGCCAGATTCCTACGAATACGACGTTTTCATTTCCTACAGCACTGCCGATAAGGATTGGGTGCGGGGAGAGTTGCTGACGCGATTGCAAAATGCAGGACTGAAAGTCTGCATAGACTTCCGCAATTTTCGCCCCGGTGCAGCAACCATTACAGAGATTGAGCGGGCAATAAAGGCCAGTGCACGGACGCTACTCATTCTGACACCCGCCTATCTAGAAAGTAACTGGACAGAGTTTGAAGGGCTGCTGTTGCAAACCTTTGACCCAACCAACAAAAAACTGCGGTTGTTACCCCTACTAAAAGAGCAGTGCGAGCTACCTAGCCGTCTGAAGATTTTCACATATCTAGACTTTGCAGAGCCAGACGATCCGATTTTTGCCTGGACGCAGCTGCTCACGGCACTGGGAAAACAACCTGAAACCACAACAGCCCAAGCCTACATGCCTCGGCAATGGCTACTGGCTCACCCCTATGGGATGCCGCCGAACTTCACCGGGCGAGTAGCCGAACGGCAAATGCTCAGCGACTGGCTCACGGGCGATTCGCAGCATCCGCTGTTTGTTCTAAAGGCATTGGGTGGCTTTGGAAAAAGTGCGCTGACCTGGCATTGGCTCACCCACGATGTAAGCGAGCGAGACTGGCCTGCGGTGGTGTGGTGGAGCTTTTATGAGGCACAGGCCGGGTTCGACAACTTTTTACGCGTCACGTTGAAATATTTAATGGGGCAAGAGCCGAAAGACTTAAATCCGCGCGAGCAAGTAGACAAACTGCTGGAATATTTGCAGCAGCCGGGAGTATTGCTGATACTAGATGGATTTGAGCGGGAGCTGCGAGCCTACAGCAGTATGGGCGCAGCGTATCAGGGCGATGGAGAGGCGCAGATCGCTGATGCGGGGCGCGACTGTGTGAATCTTTTCGCAGAAGCTTTTTTCCGGGGGCTGTGCAGCCTACCAAACCTGCGAGGCAGGGTGCTGATGTCTACCCGGTTGCGGCCTCGCCCGGTGGAGGTGACGGGGGGCATGTTATTGGCGGGCTGCACAGAAAAGGAACTGACACAGATGCAGCCTGCCGATGCCGTGAATTTCTTTAGGGCACAGGGCATTCGGGGAAATCGCAATGAAATTGAGCAAGCTTGCTCAGCCTATGGATTTCATCCGTTGAGTTTGCGGCTACTGGCAGGTTTGGTCGTGAAAGATTTTTACAATCCAGGGGATATTCAGGCGACAAATACACTGGATGTGACAGGGAACTTAGTACAGCGGCAGCATCACGTATTAGAACAGTCGTATTTAAATTTGCTACCATCGCGACGGCGGCTATTGAGTCTGATAGCGTGTTTTCGCAGTCCGGTCGCAATCCGAGTAATAGAGAAAATTGAACAGACAGCAGAGCAAACAGCATCGGAACAAGAGGACAATATCGAACCGTCTTCACAGCAATCTACGACACGAGCAACAGAAGTTACACGAGCGCTACAGGAAGATTTGCGAGACTTAATTGCACGTGGGTTAGTGCAGCGGGAAGGCTCACGGTTTGACCTGCACCCAATTGTGCGGCGCTATGCCTACGACCGCATGACGGCCCAAACCAGAAGCAGCACCCACGGCCAACTGCGGGACTACTTCGCTGCTGTACCTGCCGTAGAAAAGGTGACGACCATTGATGACCTCGCACCGACAATAGAGCTGTACCACCATATGGTGAGGGCAGGGCAGTATGACGAAGCAAGAGAGTTACTGGGGACTCAACTCATTCCCACCCCCCTCTACTTCCAGCTCGGAGCCTACCAGCTCTGCATCGAACTTCTCCGCGCGCTATTCCCCAAAGGCGAAACCCAGCCCCCCAAGCTCCAAAGAGAGAGAGCAAAAGCATGGACACTGCAATCGCTGGCCAATAGCTACAGCGTCAGCGGTCAGCCCGCGAAGGCTATTCGCCTATTTGAGCAGCACAACGCAATAGAGCACAATGCAATTAGCGGCGGAACAGGTGATAAAAAAGAATTGGCGATCGGTTTAGACAATCTGGCTAACATGGCACAAATCTATATCGGTGCCTTGCAAGCAGCCGAGACTAACCTACGTCAATCAATTGCGCTCTGTCAGGAAAGGGAAAAAGAGTTCCACGAGACAGTGAGCTATGTGCATTTAGGGCGACTGCTGATCCACAGAGGCGAATGGGCAGGGGCAACAGTGGCATTAGATAGATCACTTACACTGTTTGAGAAAGACAACAGAATTCAGGAACAACAGAAGGTCTGGGCCTATCGTGCTTTACAGTCCTTGATGACTGCGCGGGCTGAGGACGTGAAGGAAATGCAGCATGATCGCATCAAAACAGCTTTGACAGCAGCAGCGCGATCACTCGAACTCGCAGAGGAATATGGCCGCACTTACTACCCATTACAACGAGACTACGTCCAAGCCCACTGGCTCCTCGGCACCGCCCACCGCCTCCAGCCAAACCTCACCGACAGCGACCATCACCTCACCGAAGCCCTCCGCCGCTGCCGAGCCATCAACCTCGTCGAATTTGAAGCTAACATCCTCCTCGACCTAGCCCGTCTCCGCCGCGACCAGGGCAACCCCACCGAAGCCCTCCGCCTCACCACCGAAGCCCGCACCATTGCCGAGCGCTGCGGCTACGTTCTCCAGAGTGCGGATATTCACCTCTTTTTGGCGGAGCATGCCCTCGCCGAAGGCGATAGGGCCAAAGCTAAGGAGCATGCTAGCGAAGCCCTCCGGCTCGCCACCTGCGATGGCGGCGACTACACCTATAAAGTCGCCTACGATGAAGCTCAGGCAATGTTGGAACAGTTATAAATTGAGAACAACAAGTGCAACAAGGAGATCTATAAACATTAGAGAAAACACTTGACGGAGTCGCTCAAGTTACAGACCCGCCCCGTCCCTGCGGGCCACCCCTGTCTTGGTGCGCGTTCCCTAGCGCCGCAAAGCGACGCGGGGTCGCACCGCTCCAAGGAGGGGATATGCTTCGGGAGAAGACGATAAAGACCGCTCACTCAGCCTTAAATACACAGCCAGTAAAGATTTTCTATTGTCTCCTATTGGGAGCGGTGGGGAGATTGAGTCGCGAAGAAAGCCCCTGATCCATACACGCTAGAAAGCAACAACAATAATAAAACAGCTAATGCTACGTAATCATTAACCGGAACAAACCGATAACACCCATAACAAAATCAACGTACCCACTACGAGAAAGGCTAAACTCGATAATCACCATCAAATTTAGGACGCTCATGGGACAAGCAATCATTGGGTTAATCGCTGGCAGCTTATGCTTTCTGAGTCTATGGATTGTACTGCCAGCACCTAATTTATGGTTGCTAAGATTATCCATAGGCGCACCCGAAGTGAGTCCGCTACTGGTCGCAATCAGTGCAATCGCCCTCCTCTCCATACGTTGGTTATATCCCAAGCAGCTGCCTCAAGCCCTCATCGCACTACTCCTAATTTCATTAGCATTAAGCAGCTTGCCCTTACTACAGCAGCCCAACGCCGTTGCCAAAGCAGAAGCCTCATTCTCAACGGTTTTCCCAAATCAAGGCAAGCCAGCGACTAATCCAACCTTCAGCCTCATCAATTTTGTAAAAGGATTCTCCTCACCCAACGTCCGCGTTCAAACGGGCATTCCCTTCGCGGCCCCCGACGGTGTCTCCCTCACCCTGGATGTCTATCAGCCTGCCCAATCTGGTAAGCAGTCTGGTGAGTATCCTGCTGTCATAACCATCTATGGCGGTAGCTGGAGCTCGGGCAGTCCACAAGCTAGTGCCCAGTTCGGTCGGTATCTGGCCGCTAGGGGCTATGTGGTCACCGCTATCGACTATCGCCACGCGCCTGCGTATCGTTTTCCCACACAGTTAGAAGATGTGCAAAATGCGATCGCCTTTGTACGCGAGCACGCCAAAGCCTACGAAATAGACCCAGCCCGCATCAGTCTTGTCGGCTGGTCCGCCGGTGCACACCTCGCCCTGCTAGCAGGCTTCCAATCAACAGAACCCATCCGCAGCATCATCAATTACTACAGCCCGGTAGATCTCACCGAGGGCTATACCGACCTACCGTCACCTGATCCCATTGACGTTCAACAAACCCTGCGCGCCTTTATTGGTGGCTCGCCCAGCGAACTCCCCAGCGCCTATGTACAAGCCTCGCCCAGCACCTATGTCAAAGCAGCTAAACCCAATACGCTACCGCCAGTTCTGCTAATTTATGGCGGACGCGACCATATTGTAGAAGCTAGATTTGGCCAATACCTGCACGAGATCATGGCCCAAAGTCAAAATAAATCGGTTTGGGTCAAAATCCCTTGGGCAGATCACGCCTTTGACAAAGTATTCAACGGGGTTAGCAACCAGCTCGCCCTACATTTCGTAGAGCGCTTTTTACACCAAACTCTTTAAAGGAAAATTTACTTATACAGTCGTTTACTCCAGGACATCCCGTCCCCTACTAATCACGAAATAATCCTCATCCGTACATGCTAGAGAGCATCCATAAGAAAAAGACAAAACATCCGCCACACAACAACGCCGTAATCACCGCACCAATAATCACACCCTTCATCGCACTGAAGCGCCTTTTCCGTCTAAACCGTAGCCCCAACGGCACAGCATAAATCAACTGCGACAAACCAATCCCAAAAACCGCAAGACTTATAATGGGCTGAAGCATATACAGGCTTAACCAATCCGTTATCCAGAGCAGAGAAACCAGGCTGACAACAAACACAACATGGGCAAAAAACAGGCTACCCAAGCCAATCAACATCTCTTTTCGCGAACTATTCTGAGTCATTGCCTTCACTAAAACACCCCTACATCAGTTTCGATTCGTCACCAAATGATGGCCCGCACTCCCCTCTCGATAAAACATATTGAACGTATCAAACGGAATAATCCGCCCATCCGGATGAACAATATGAATGCACGAACACTTCACCGAGCGCACATCAAAGTTGTAAGCATCCAGGAATTGAACAATCGTAATCCGAAAAACATTTTCATAGGTAATGCCTGCGGGCGTAGGCAACAAAGGCAAACAACACAGCAACTGCTTTAAAGACGTTGTCGCCGACGCCGGAGAATGACGAGTGGAGAACAAATCGAATATCTTTTTCTTCAGCCCTTCACTTTGTTCATACAAAATGCTGTTCGACACCGTTTCCACATAGGCTTCCGGCGAAATCAAACTCGTCAGTGGAATAACCTGACCCTCTGCCTTGAGCGCATAAGCCATCGCCAAGCAGTCAGGATGGCAAGGCACCGGCAAAATATCTTCGGGCTGGAAATAGTCGG
>JBCDAG010000386.1:0-6720 GCA_039186165.1 Cyanobacteria bacterium P01_F01_bin.53 | reverse complement strand
TTCTGTCGTATTAAAACCAGTCAGGCTTTGTAACAACCGAGATCTATTCTGGAGCTCCGCGTAGTGCATTTTCATAGGTGGCTGCCGACGGTGTAACCTCGCTTTTGATTCTAGCGTTCTAATTTCCGATAAGGTCTATTGTATAGAAGATACATCTGCTAGTATCAGTAGCTCAAACCTAAATGCAAATTGTAGAAAATTCAAAAATGTTAAGATTGAGTAGCCAAATTATGTTGCACTGCCGTTCATAAAATCTCTCTTCCCGTTATTTTAAGTTTATCGGCCAAGAACAATACCCCTAATTTCTCAATACCCTTCAGAAAACGCGATGTGGTTCATATCGTGGTAACACTTTTCATTCGATTCGGCGTTTCAGTTGGGTGATCGCGTAAGCTCGATGCTTGCCGCCAGTCGCTTTAGTGATCGCCTACATGCCCTCTAGACTTTCCGTCGCCACTAACTGATTGCCCACAGTTAGCTAAGCCATCTGCATTCAAGTGTCTTCTCACCCTCAGCCCACCAGCTACTTAGCAGAGAAGCATCAGCTCAGCCGTCAGTACACATCGGCAAGGCAAATAAGCTACAGCAAGCACTTGACGGGTCCTTTGGGCAACGACACCTCTCTCTGCGGTCATCCTAATTCCCAGGAAAACCGCTATACAACAGGCCTCTCAGTCTATCTTCCGCTTTGATGAGAAGAACCTGAGTTTAATCTGTGCCAGATTCATGGTGAGGTCTCAGCAACTCTCAGCAAGCCCTTAATTCACCTTCAGAAGGTAGCTCTTCTCCGATGGCATTCTTGAATCAATGAAGCAAACACATTGAACTTCCAAGGAGCCAGACAAATGAAAAATTCCACAATCACACAGGCTTTCACTGCCCTACTGTTGACCGCTGCCACAGTTGCCTTTGCACCTAGCGCCAATGCCGCCGAGTCGAAAGCCGTAGACAATATCCAATCCACTCGCCTAGAGCAACTGAATAACCAGTCCAAGTCAATCCAGGACATTCAGTCCACTCGCCTAGAGTTTCTCAACAACCAAAGTAAAGCCGTCGATGATATCCAGAAGGTTCGCCTTGAGCATCTGAATAACCAATCCAAAGCCATTGAGAATGTACAGGCCACTCGATTGGAATTCCTCGACAATCAGACTAAGAGCATTGATGACATTCAAAAGACACGCCTTGAATTTCTCAGCAACCAATCCAAGGCCGTTGAGGATATCCAAGAGGCACGTCTTGAGTTTCTCGATAGCCAATCCAAGGCCGTTGAGAATGTACACGAGACTCGCCTAGCGGAAAGGGCTCGTCGCAACAAATAAGCATTCAACCCTAGGCTTTGGCAGGACATCTGCTAAGCCTGGGGCTGTGAGTCACTTCTATGAAGTCAAGGATTCGGCTAAGTAAGTGACTGATTAGGTTTGGATGCCCATTTTCATACTCCATGAGGGTTCTATGCTTCATTAGCTGGGGCATCCCTTTCTCTTCGCATACACAGACAAAAAGCCCAGGCTTTGCATGACTCACCCAATAAGGAGTCGGTAAAGTCTGGGCCTTTTTGATAGGGGATGAAGCAGCCCCACCGTCACAACTATGTAAAAAACTCACAGTATTGTGAGCTTTTTGATACCTTGAACGAAGGGATCATACTGATCCTCCCTTTTGGGTACGGCTAGATAGTCCCCTTTTATAGCCATACGCAAATGCTCATTAATATTGGATTTGGTAACAGTGTGACGGCAGAGCGAATTATCTCTATCGTCAGTCCTGAGTCTGCACCCATTAAACGCCTAATTTCAGAAGCGAGAGAACGCGGTCAGCTAATCGATGCAACCTATGGGCGTCGAACACGCGCCGTCATTATCACTAACTCCGGGCACGTTGCTCTCTCAGCCATCCAACCTGAGACAATTGCCCAGCGATTCTAACTGGAGCAGGTATCACCACGTTAGGGGCGCTACTACAAATACAGAGCAAAGATGTGCCAGCAGATGTCCCGTTGGCACAGAAAGCGATCGCAGTTAAGCTACCGACGGACGTAGACCAGGCACTCCGAGCGCTAGGAACACTGAAGGCCGCTTGGTTACGTGAGGCGATCTGCCAAGCGGCCTTGGATGACGGGCTAGTCGAGGAGCTTTGAACCTTTTGGGTTGCAGGGCTCTGGTTTGTTCTCTATGAATGTCTTATGTAACTTTTGTACGATTTCAAAGGACAAAGTTACATAAGACAGCACCGCCACCGCCCAATCCCCACGCTCAACTACAGACTCAAGCAAAGCTGTAGCTTCCGTGGCTTCCGTGCACTGGCTTCCGGCTGTGGCGTAACCGCTGGACAGTAACGAGCGTATTGACACTGGCTCACTGCTACCCGCACCTCGGCTGCCATTCGCCCTCCTCCTGTAGCCGTTGTGCTAGCTCACTAACGACTGAAAGTACCTGCCGCTTGTGGTCTTCGCTTGCTTCATAACTGGCCCGCTCGCCCGTGCGCAAATACAGCAGACTCATCCGCTTGAGCGATTTCTCATACCGCTGCTCTTCGTTTCCCAACAATGCCTAAGCCAGGCTTTAGAAGGTAGTGGCTCCTGGTAATTCCAGTCCTGATAGAGCTGAGCGAGGGCACTATGAAGAGCCGTCCCAAGCACAGCTGACGCGAAGACTTACCTCCAGCCTGTATTGAAAGTAACATCAGTCGCCTTGAAATATACTGAACGGGCCGCTGATGTCAGTGGGAATCCTGCATTCAGCAGGTTAAGCCCACAGGTGGTAAGAAAGCAAGATGAAAAAAATAATGGAATGGTTCGGCCTGATCATCGCAGCCAATGCCGTATTCATCTTTGTGGTGGGCATTGTGAATATTCTCTTCGAACTGGATCTGGCGGTAGAAGATATTGCCCTGCCCTACGATTTTGGCGAGCTGGCCATGATGTGCGGGGCGCTGCTGGTGGTGGGCGGATTGTTTTGGCTATTTGGGAATCTGGGTCGTCTTTTTAAAGGGATGGGCAAACACCCGGTGAAGTCGATAGCGATTACCGCCCCCCTCATCGCCGCGCTAGTCATTTTCGGGAACTACGGACTCACCTTCGCCATGGGCGGCCCCGTGCAACGCGCGGTAGAAATGGGCAATACCCAACAGCTAGAAAAGCTGTTGACAACCAACACCTATCGCCCAGATGAACTCAACGAACCGTTGTATTTTGCCCTGAAGCAGTCAAACTATGACATGGCGCAGGCCCTGGTCACCGCAGGGGCTGATGTGGATTATATTGATGATGACGAATTTGCATCTCCGCTACTGTTGTCGAGTGTGTTCCATTGGGAAAAAGAAGCGATCACCTTCCTGCTTGATCAAGGTGCCAACGCCAACGCACAAGACAACCTAGGCCGCACGGCCTTAATTGTTGCCACCACCTACCGAGCCAATAGCTTTTCAACAGACGATGCCGTCAGCGTGTTAGAACAACTCCATTCCGCCGGAGCAGACGCTTCCATTACAACCAACGATGGCAAAACGGCATTAGACATCGCAACTGCCAACAAAAATCAGCCCCTCCTAGACCAGCTCGCTACATTCACAGCACCATCCAAATAGCGACCGAACAAGTAAATGGCCTAAAATATACATACGTTTCTTCTATCCAATCGAGCTTCCGTCTTCATGGGAAGATGCTGAGTGTAGTCTGTGACAGCTTCATGGTGAGGTCTCAGCAACTCTCAGCAAGCCCTTAATTCACCTTCAGAAGACAGCTCGTCTTCAATGGCATTCTTGAATCAATGAAGCAAACACATTGAATTTCCAAGGAGCCAGACACATGAAAAACCAACTCTTCACTGCCCTACTGTTGACCGCTGCAACCTTGGCCCTTGCCCCTAGCGCCAAAGCCGCCGAGACGAAAGCCGTAGACAACATCCAAGCCACTCGCCTAGAGCAACTGAATAACCAGTCCAAGTCCATCCAGGATATTCAGTCCACTCGCCTAGAGTTTCTCAATAACCAGACCAAAGCCGTCGATAATATCCAGAAGGTTCGCCTTGAGCACCTGAGCACTCAATCCAAAGCCATTGAGAATGTACAGGCCACTCGCTTAGAATTTCTCGACAATCAGTCCAAGAGCATTGATGACATTCAAAAAACACGCCTTGAATTTCTCAGCAACCAGTCCAAGGCTGTTGAGGATATCCAAGAGGCGCGTCTTGAGTTTCTCGATAGCCAATCCAAGGCGATTGAGAATGTGCACGAGACTCGCCTAGCGGAAAGGGCTCGTCGCAACAAGTAAGCATTCAACCCTAGGCTTTGGCAGGACATCTGCTGAGCCTGGGGCTGTGAGTCACTCGTATGAAGCCAATGATTAGGCCCGGTGAGTAACTGATTAGGTTTGGATGCCCATTTTCATACTCCATAAGGGTTCTATGCTTCATTAGCTGGGGCATCCCTTTCTTTTCGCATCCACAGACAAAGGACCAGGCTTTGCATGACTCACCCAGTAAGGAGTCGTCAGAGTCTGGGTCTTTTTTATTGGGGTTTCGAATTGGAGAAGCGGAGCACAATAGATTCCCTCCTCTCAATATCCCTAAGGGACTACCGCCGATAAGTTATTGCAACAGAGCCCCGTTGAGAGGGCGAACGTTTAAAGTTCACCTTGCAACCACGTCACAATGCCATCAGCTAAGATCCGCGCTAGGGCTCGTTGCTCATCCTCATCAGTGATCCATTCAAACTCCTCAGGATTCGACATGAAGCCCAGCTCTAGCACCACCGCCGGAGCCTCTGACGGACGGGTTAGAGCCAGGTTGTTCCAAAAAACGCCCCCATCGACTCGTCCCAAATGCTCCACCAAATGGTTATGGAGAAACATCGCAGCGCCATGGGACTGGGGATGGTACCAGTAGGAGCGCACTCCCTGACCAGAAACAATGGGATACAAGCCCAGTCCTTCTAGGACGGCTTTTTCGAGTCGTAGTCTTTCCGTGTCATTTGATACCCGCCTCATGGATGGATGGTACAATAGTTCTATGAAAGCGCGATACCAATACAGACTCTACCCTAATGAACAACAACGCCGAGACCTAGCTAAGGTGTTCGGTTGTTGTCGCGTTGTCTGGAATGATTCATTGGCGTTAGTTCAAGCTGTGCCTGATGGTGAAAAGTGGCCGAGCAATGCCGAATTACAAAAGCGATGCATCACCCAGGCAAAGCGTACCGTAGAACGTGCGTGGCTATCGGAAGTTAGCAATATTCCATTGCAGCAATCTGTCGCTGATCTAGGTGTCGCGTTCAAGAATTGGTTTGCATCGCTCAAGGGCAAAGGTCGTGCAAAGTTCCCACGGTTCAAAAGCCACCTTTGCGGAAGCAGTCAGCACGCTTCCGCAAAGGTGGCTTTTCCCTCAAAGGCAACAAGCTGTTCTTAGCAAAGCTTGGTCTGTTCAAGGTGAAGTGGTCTCGTCCACTGCCTGCTGAGCCAAGTTCAGTAACGGTGATAAAAAATAAAGCAGGCCAATATTATGTCAGCTTTGTTGTGGAGGTTCAATCTAAAAGTGTTGAGCCAGTACGTGAGTTGATCGGCTTGGACTTGGGCATCAAGACGTTTGCCTTTCCTAGCGTGGGTGAACCGATTGAATCACCCGACTACAGTCGTTTAGACCGTCGTATACGGCGCTTGCAAAAGCGCCTGGCGAGACAACAAAAAGGCTCTAACCGCAGAGCTATCACTCAGCAAAAAATAGCCAAGCTACACCTGAAGATACGCAACATCCGCAAGGACTTTCTGCATAAACAATCGACAAGACTGATTAGAGAAAACCAATCCATCAGTCTTGAAGATCTGAATGTGTCAGGAATGGTGCGTAATCGGCGTTTAGCACGGGCTATTTCACAGCAAGGATGGCGTGAATTCAGGACCATGCTAGAGAGCAAGGCCGCTCAGTACATCAACCGTCGTGTGTCTATTGTGAGTCGATGGGAGCCAACCTCTCAGACTTGCTCTTGCTGTGGTTTTCGGTGGGGCAAACTGTCTCTTTCTGTGCGGGCGGTGTGCTGTATTTCATGCGGCACCCAGCACGATAGGGATCAAAATGCTGCCAAAAACATAGAACAGTCGGGCAGGCGCATGTCCGACTCAAAAGGAGCGTCGAGGGCGCATAAGCCTGCTGTTTCAGTAGCAATGCCCGTTGAAGCGCTCAGCCAACCGTGTGGTGTGCAGCTGAGTCTGTGCATCTAGCCGGGGAATCCTCGCGCCTTCAGGCCGAGGAGCATGTCAATCCCTTCTGCATCCCCGTCCTCCTCCACGCTCGTATAGTGAATCGTGAGAGCGAGGGCAGGTTCTGTCTGTGCGATCAGCTGCTGTCGCTCGGTTAACGAGATATCCAGATCGGTCTCCCGCGTCATCACAACCACCGCGCCCCGGCTGAGCAACTCATCCTGGAGAAGCAGGGACACAGTCAAGCTCACATCCTTTGCCCATACTCCCGTAGGCCCTACCGCTCCAGTTTCTGACCCGCCATGTCCTGGATTGAGCAACACCTTGATGCCATCCAACTGGCTGTCGGGTCGCTCGGCCAAGGCGTG
The DNA here is from genome assembly GCA_039186165.1 of Cyanobacteria bacterium P01_F01_bin.53. Classification (GTDB taxonomy): domain Bacteria; phylum Cyanobacteriota; class Cyanobacteriia; order Phormidesmidales; family Phormidesmidaceae; genus Phormidesmis. Next base: position 159 of record JBCDAG010000386.1, on the reverse strand, counting down.
TATGGGGAGAACGCTTAGGACAAGCGTCACGGCCAAGAACCAGGCTTTTGGTCTCCAAATCGCCATTACATTTTTATCCTCAAGGGTTTATTTCTCAGATGTAACGGGCATTGATAGGCCTATCAAGTGTCCGCTAGTACTCCGCCTATAGCCGCAGGC
>JBCDAG010000385.1:0-6729 GCA_039186165.1 Cyanobacteria bacterium P01_F01_bin.53 | reverse complement strand
ATTCTGTCGTATTAAAACCAGTCAGGCTTTGTAACAACCGAGATCTATTCTGGAGCTCCGCGTAGTGCATTTTCATAGGTGGCTGCCGACGGTGTAACCTCGCTTTTGATTCTAGCGTTCTAATTTCCGATAAGGTCTATTCTCTTGTGGCTACCTTCCAAATTTTGATAACTCGGTCAACGCTGCTAGAGGCTAGGGTTGTATCATCTGAACTAAAGGCTACTGACAAAACCCCATCTGAATGCCCTACCAGGGTGTGTAAATGAACACCTGTGGCCACATCCCATAAATTTACTGTTGAATCTGCATGTCCAGATGCCAAAATCTTGCCATCTGAGCTAAACGCGACTGCTCTAATTCCGCTGAAATGTAGAGAGAGAGATTGTAAATATGTGCCCTCCAAGTAATTCTGCACCCTCAAACTTCCGTCACTACTGCCAGAGGCCAAGGTATTGCCATCCGGACTAAATGCTAATGACCATATGCCATTTGAATGACCTTCCAGGGTCTTCAAACAAATGCATTTAGACCAATTCCATATTTTCACCGTCCCGTCACTACTACCAGAGGCCAAAATAGTGCCGTCTGGGCTAAACGCCACTGACTTCACTAAGTTTGAGTAGCCCATCAAGGTGTGTATACATGTTCCCGAATCCAAATGCCATATTTTCACCGTCCGGTCAGTACTGCCAGAAGCCAGAGTATTACCATTCGGGTTAAACGCCACTGACCATACTAAATCCGAATGTCCGGTTAAGGTTTGCAAACAGGCACCTGTGGAAACATTCCAGATCTTTAGCGTTCGATCATGACTACCAGAGGCCAGCATTGTTCCATCTGGACTAAACGCCACTGACCATACTGAATTTGAATGCCCTGTCAAAGTTTGCAAACATTTACTCGTGGGCCAATCCCATATTTTTATGGTCTGATCATAACTGCCAGAGGCCAGCATTGTTCCATCTGAACTAAATGCTAATGAAAAAACGACATCTGAATGGTTCGTTAGGGTTTGCAAACAGCTGCCTGTAGGCCAATCCCATACCTTTACAGTATGGTCCGTACTACTAGAAGCCAGAGTGGTGCCGTCTGGGCTGAAGGCTACTGACCACACACCATTTGAATGACCTTTCAGGGTTTGCAAACAGATTCCAGTGGACCAATCCCAAATCTTTACTGTGTGGTCATTGCCACTTGAAGCTAGATTAGTGCTATCTGGGCTAAATACTACTGATCTTACTCCAACTGAATGGCCAACAAACAACTTGACAACTTGATACGTGCTTAGGTCCCAAATCTGTATTGTGCCTCTATCTTCTCCAATAGCCAAAAAAGCCCCATTAGGGCTAAAGGTCACCGAATTGATATAACCTATTTTTTTGGAGAAGACTACATCGTCAAATGTGACTCTTTGAAAGTTTGTTTGCTTTAGAAAGGCTTTGGTAAAGTCTGTACCCTTTATCTCTAGATCACTAAGGTCTTTCCCTTCTAACGCATAAGGATTGCGGGCCAGCATTAGTTGGAGCAAATTACCAGCGAAGTATTTTGCCTCTTGCTGGCACTGGCGTCTTGTCACCCATACTAAGGGTAAAAGCATTTGTTGCATAGCCTCTCCTTCCAAAAGCATCGGGTAAGCTAGGTCCAACACTGCCTTTGTCAATTTCGCCTGTCCCAACAATGGCAATAGCTCTTCAAATGTTAATCCGACAAATTGGTCCAACTTTGCCATTGATACAAGAGCGCCATCATTACTAAATTCTCTTTGGAAATAGCTATTCCAGGTACAGCTTTGACTTGGTAGAGACTCGTTTAATGATGACTGAGACTGAGCTATCGCTGTAAAGTCTTCTGTCATTGCCCCCAAAGAAGCAACAATTTTGTACGCCACAAAAAACTCTAATAGCGACCGATGCGCCGGGCTATAATCTCCTTCCGAATTACGAATCAACATCGTCTGCCCCATCATGTCGTAGCGCCAATGGTCCAGGTCTTTCCCTTCCTTTACTCGACCTGCGAACATCTGTTTCAACCGCTCAGGAAAGTCTCGAAAATTCAAGCTCATCCGATCGGTAGAGAACATTTCCCAAGACAGCTCACACAAAAAGTAAAGCTTATCCGCCAGCGACGTAAACGTTCGCTCACTCTTAATATCATTCTCCATCTTGCGCGTCACCGCATACAAATACACCCGGGCCATATCTACGGGTCTCCCCGCTTCAATTTCCGGCAACGCCTCCAAAATCAAGTCCACCATCACTGGGCGACGTGCCAAATCCAAAAGCTGTTCATTCTCCATGACCTTTTCCACAATCGAAGCTTGTGCCTTCCGATTCAACAACTGCGAAATCTGTTTATCTTCGAACTTATTCAGCTCCAACACTTCGAACTGTGGAGTCTCCCCCGTCAAAATCGCCGTAGAAGATTCCAACTCCGCACTCAACAACTGTCGTCCCTCCATCGCATTCGGGAAATGCTCTGTCCGGCAGGTCAAAATTGCCTTTGCTCCTGGCACCACCACCTTCGCCAGTTCCCAAAAATTATCAATCATTGCCTGACGGTTCACCCGATCCGCCATCTCATCAAAGCCATCGAAAATCAGCAACAGCTTCCCCATCCGGTTCAGTTTCTCAAACACCGAATAGTTTTTCAGCACCTCGTGCTTACGAAAAAAGAATTCCGAGAATAGAGACTCTACCGATACTGCCTTTGCATAATCTCTCAACGGAACAACCACCGGAATCCGAGGCCGCTCCGTCCCTCGTCGCTTTGCCTCCCGATACCGCTGCAACGCTTCCCACGCATAGTGCAACACAAACCACGTCTTCCCCGTGCCAAACTCCCCCAACACCGAAAGATGCTCCTTCGCCGGATCATCCAGCCACATATCAACATAGCCATCAATCCACCCATCCTCTTCCCCATACACACTCACGCCGATTTTGCGCTGGCTCGTCGGATCTAGCTCATCCTTCCGACAAGCCAACGGCAAATACTCCGTATCCACCCCCTTCGCCTTAATCTCCGACTCTAACCAATCCAAATACTTGCTAAAGTCCGCATCCTCATCCAACAGCTCATCAAAGGTGTAACAGCTAATATCCTCATACGCAGCATCTGCCTGCACCGCCTTCCGTGTCGCCTGACTCACCCGCCGGTTTCCCACCAGCCAGCCCTCGTCTGCCCCCGTTCTCTCCACCGCCCGCGCAAAATCTTGCAGATCCGCCATTTCCACCACGCCCGCCACCCCACGCACCAAAGTACGAGAAAACTTGCGCCGCGTCAGCGGAAAATTAATCACCCATTCAAAATAATCAGTCGTCCATTCCTCATAGTCCGGGTCACGGTCATAGTCCAAAACCTCAAACCATTCCCCCAAGCGATGGGCCAAGTCCACCGCATTGCTATTTTGTGCAGCAGCAGGTAGCGCCAAAGTTTGAGCTGCTGACGATGCACCGGAAAGCTGCCCCGAGATCTGGCTGAGCTGTTGATTGATAGCCTCTAATGTCGGGAGCTGCTGAAGTTGGGTTTGGATGGCCTGAAGAGATCGCCCCACCTCCCCCCTCAACTTCTCCAACTCCTGCGCCTGAAGGTTTTCTTTAGGTGACCTCGTCCCCCTCACCACCTCCAAAAACACCGCCGCAAACACACCCAGTTCCCGCTGGGGATCAATGCCTATCGGCAGTTTGCCACCTAGTTCATATTGCGCGATCGCCTGCCCTTTGCCCAACCATCCCGCCGGGTCACTGTCCCGGTAAGCCACCCGAAACACATCCCGCACCGCCTTCAGCTTAAAAAACGCCACCAGTGCCCGATGCTTGCACAGCCCTTCCTCATCAAAGGCATACTCCACCAGCGCATAGGCATATACATCCTCAAACTTGTGGTCAGCGATTCAATATCCGCTATGCCAAACCGCTGCTTCAGCCGAATCACCAGCTCACTGCGTCCCGCCTTTTCTTTCAGGCCAGACGCGTCCAATACGGCATTCGCAACATCGATCAGGAAATCCATGGGCGGCCTAAATCCAAAACTCTACAACAATGGGCTATCTGTGAGAATAGTAATATGCACAGCAACAATCATGCTGCACGTTTAAGATATAAAAGTGCGGCGGTCAAAGGTGGCTTAAGGATGGTTCAAACTCAGTCAAGACCGATGACGTTAGAAGCGTTTCTGGCAATGCCAGAAACGGAACCTGCTAGCGACTTTATCGATGGTCAAATCATTCAAAAGCCGATGCCACAGGGAAAGCACAGTACGCTTCAGCTAGAATTTGCGAACGTTATCAATGCAGTGGTTAAACAAAATAAAATCGCCAGAGCATTCCCTGAGCTGCGATGCATTTGTGGTAGTAACGCCGTCGTCCCAGATATTGCTGTTTTTACTCAGAAGCGCCTTCCTATTGACGACAACGGCGAAATTGCAGACGTATTTTCCATAGCGCCCGACTGGATGATTGAAATCTTATCGCCAGGGCAACGCTATCCAAAGGTGATTAAGAAAATTCAATGCTGCTTACAGCATGGTACTGGCATGGGCTGGCTAATCGACCCGAACGATAGAGCTGTGTTGATTCACAGACCCCAACAAGAGGTCCAAGTCGTCCTCATTGACGAACCCAGTACCGTTCTACCCATGCCAGATTTTATGAATGAGCTGCCTTATACCATCGAAGAGCTATTCAATTTGCTGCAAGCCTAGCTCACGCTAGCTGCGCCCTTTAGTCAACCCGATTGCGCCCCTCAATCAGCTCAATCTTGTAACCATCCGGGTCTTCTACGAAAGCAATCACCGTGGTGCTGTGCTTCATCGGCCCCGGCTCACGGGAAATTTTGCCGCCCTGCTTCCTAATTTCCTCACAGGTGCTGTAAATATCATCAACCCCTAACGCAACGTGACCATACCCTGTACCCAGGTCATAGCTGCTCGTATCCCAGTTGTAAGTTAGCTCCAGCACGGTGTGATCCGCCTCGTCGCCATAACCGACAAAAGCATTGGTAAATTTACCACCGGGGTAGTCCTTTTGTCGGAGCAACTGCATGCCCAAAACCTCACAGTAAAAGGCGATAGACTTCTCCAAGTCACCCACTCGGAGCATGGTGTGTAGCATACGCATTGTGCTGATCCTCTCGTTGTGCCCTATTCTTGATATTGTCTATTTTGACAGTACGGGAACATTCCAGTGAATATTCCCTGGTGAACATTTTAGGAGTAATAGGCGCAGAGCATGATTGATTCCCTCGACACGGCCATTGAAGATATTCAGGCGAGAGAGATCCTAGACTCCCGAGGAAGACCTACGATTGAAGCTGAAGTGTATCTCACGGGCGGTGCAGCAGGCTTAGCGCAGGTTCCCAGCGGCGCATCTACCGGCAGCTTTGAAGCCCATGAACTGCGCGATGGTGATGCGGCCCGTTACGGCGGCAAAGGTGTAATCAAAGCCGTAGAAAACGTAAATGATGCGATCGCCCGTGAACTCGTCGGCGCAGATGCCTTCAACCAAATCGAAATCGACGGCGCGATGATCGCCCTCGACGGCACCCCCAATAAGAAAAACCTCGGTGCCAACGCTATTTTGGCCGTTTCCCTGGCCACTGCAAAGGCCGCAGCCCAAGCTTCTGACATGCCGCTATATCGCTACCTCGGCGGACCGCTGGCAAATGTCCTGCCCGTCCCGATGATGAACGTCATCAACGGGGGTGAGCACGCTAGCAATAACGTTGACATTCAAGAATTCATGATTATGCCCGTGGGCGCAGGCAGCTTCCGGGAAGCGCTGCGCTGGGGTGCCGAAATTTTTGCTCAGCTGAGCAAGGTGCTTGATGCCAAGGGACTGCTGACTGGCGTGGGTGACGAAGGCGGCTTTGCCCCTAACCTAGGCTCCAACCAAGAAGCCCTAGACCTGCTGATGTCTGCCATTTCTGAAGCAGGCTACAAGCCCGGTGAGCAAGTGGCCCTCGCCCTAGACGTAGCCGCTAGCGAAATGTACGCCGATGGGCAGTACACCTACGACGGTGCCGCTCACTCCCCTGACGAGATGATCGACTACCTCGCCAACTTGGCCACCAACTACCCCATCGTCTCCATTGAAGATGGCTTGCATGAAGATGACTGGGACAGCTGGAAAAAGCTCACCGATCGCATTGGCAACAAGGTGCAGCTGGTCGGTGATGACCTGTTTGTCACCAACCCAAGCCGTTTGCAAAAGGGTATTGAACAAGGATCTGCCAATTCCCTGCTCGTAAAGCTCAACCAAATCGGGACGCTCACAGAGACCCTGCAAGCGATTGATTTGGCTAAACGTAACCAGTTCACCTGTGTGATCAGCCACCGCTCCGGTGAAACCGAAGACACCACGATTGCTGACTTGGCAGTAGCCACCCGCGCCGGACAAATCAAAACCGGTTCCCTTTGCCGCAGTGAGCGGGTTGCCAAATACAACCAGCTCCTCCGCATTGAAGACGAACTCGGTACGCAGGCTGTGTATGCTGGCACCATTGGCATGGGTCCTGGCAAAAGCTAATCACTAAGAAGCAAAAGGCTTCTAAAACCCGTACATTATCTAATTGGAATGTACGGGTTTTTAGTGTTCGTTGGTGTCTGTAAGTTTTCGCCACCTTTTCATACAGGCAACTGAGGTATAAGCCAGAAGGAAAGCCCTTCAGGAATGGCCTCTGATGAAAAACCGCGAACGCGAAGTACAAATACTGCGAATTCAATCAGCCAGCT
>JBCDAG010000384.1:0-6734 GCA_039186165.1 Cyanobacteria bacterium P01_F01_bin.53 | reverse complement strand
TGATTTGGCTGTGTTGCCTAAATATCAAAGCAATGGGATTGGCTCTAAAATCCTTAGTGAGCTTGAAAACGACCTCAAGCCTTTTCTTACAACAATGTTGACAGCCGCACCAGGGAAAAGCGGCTTTTATGAAAAACTAGGTTGGCATAAACAGTGCTCAGCCTATATATGGCCTCGCTCAGAAGAGCAAATCCGCTCATTCACCGTCAATGGCTAACAAGCGTTTGCATTGGTAAACCTAAAATCACCCGCTAGACCATGCTTGGTCAACCAATCGTTGTCATCAAGGGCGTATGTGGGCTGACCGATCCTGGGAAAATGATGCCTGCGTTCATAGCCATCGATATCTGTTACAGGGGTGAGCAGGATCTGCACCAAATTTTTAACGGCTTGGAATTGATGGGGAAGAGAACGTTGCACAACAGAGCTGTTGTCCACATAGCGTTGTACGATGGTTTCAAACGCTTCTGGAGGCTGACCGCCTACCTCTAGAACAGCCTTGGTAGGCCCACCGACACCAAAGGCATTTCGGCGATATTCCTCAGCATAGTGACGCATTTGTGCTTGTAAAAAGGTAGAAAACCCCTGAACTCTTAGCGCTTTGAGAAACATCTTTTCAGAAATATCGATGTATTTAACCGGGCGATTTAGCACCTGTGCAAAGGTATTCGCTATCTCTTCCGGCGATAGCAGTTTAGGCCCCGTTGGGCGATAGGTTTTACCGATGTGAGGAGCGGGGTTAATGAGGGCACCCACAACCACTCTGGCAATATCTTCATTGGACGGCGGTGGATTTAGCCCTTGTCCGAGGGGCATGGGCATCAGTCCCAGTTGAGCGATCGGTTCCAGGATGGCCATATAATTGTCCGCAAACCAACCTGGGTTGATGTTGACGACACCGACATCCGGCATCCACGACAAAATTGAGTCCATCAGGTTGATCACACGGGTGGCAAAGGAAGGATGTTGCGGATGAGAGAGCCATTGTCCCATCATTACCACAACTTCCAGCTTGGCAGCCTGTGCGGCCACGGCAAAACTAACGCCGGAAAATAAGGGATTAGGCAGGCCGGGTAAGCACAGATATGCTCGCTCAATGCCTTGCATGGCCTGGGTCAGTGTGGCCATATCGGCCATATTGCCAACAAAGATGTCGGCTCCTGCTTGTTCCAGCTGAGTGGTGCTGGCTCGCCGGGTGCGGACGAAGGCACGGACAGGATAGCCTTTGGCCAATAACTGTAATGCGGCGGCAAAACCTGTTTTGCCATTGGCGTTGGTAATCAGAATTTTGGGTACGGTCATGGTGTTTTCCTTACACTAGAGGGGCACAGTCTAAATTTTTGAGCTGAAGCAAATTCAGCTGTTGTTGTTGGGCACTGGCGACCCAGTCTGGGTTATGGCTGGCAAGTTGAGGTTGATTGAGAAGTGGGTGGTTATGCGCTTGCTCCCATGTCTCCCAATCTGGCACTTGGCTAAAAAGAGTCTGCACAAGCAATGCGATGGCAGAGCCTCTCCCTTGGAGAATCGCACCCAGCTTACCCACACGAGAAAGTTTCGGATGGATCAGGGCAGGATTCTGGAGATAGCGCCGTGCAGTGTGTTCAAAGGATTCTGGTGGTTGTCCGGTTACCCGCTCCACATGATTTGTAGTACCACCAATGGCAAAGGCATCCTGCCGAATATCATCTGCGTAGTAACGCATTTGGGACATTTCAAAGTCAGGAAATCCCATTGCTTTGGCAGCCTTAGCAAACATCGTGATCGACGTATCTTGATACCGGACGGGACGCTGTAAAATGTTGCTGAGAATCACTGCCATATCCTCAGTGGACAACAACTCTGGTCCCGTAGGACGATAGCTTTTCCCGATATGGGGAGTCGGCTCGGTCAATACTCCGACCACAACGCGGGCGATATCTTCATTAGCAGGCGGTGCATTACGGCCTTCGCCAAAGGGAGCCATGAGCATACCAAAGTTGGTGATCATAGGCAGCCCTAGCAAATAAACAAAGGCAAAAATGCCAGGGTTGATATGGATAACATCCACAGACGGCATCCAACGATAGAGCTGATTGGCAACCCAATGCTCACGACTGACAAAGGACGGGTGGGTAGCATGGGGATTCCATTGGCTCATCAAAGCAACAACTTCAAGGTTGGCGTCCTCAGCAGCCAGGGCAAACAGCATGGAACCATGCAGAAGATTTGGTGCAAACGGTGGACAATAGTAGGCACGTTGCACTCCCTGTAAGGCTTGATGTAAATCTCGAAAATCTAAGAGATTACCGATAAATAGTTCGGCTCCTGCTTGTTTGAGTTGCCGGGTGCGCTCGCCTTGCCGACGCACAAAGGCACGAACAGGAAATCCCCTTGCTAACAGTTGCCATGCTACAGGGAACCCTGTCCGTCCCGTAGCGGCAGTGACTAAAATCCTTGGCTTCTGCATATCAACCTCTCAATAACAACAATTCCAGAATGAATAGTCTGAAATAAGGCAAAAAAATTACTCTAGAACCCGCAGCGCAAGTTTCAGATGCTGCTGGATTTCCTGAGCAGTGTGACCACTGCGGGCCAGCATTAGGGCACAACGAAATTCAGTGACGAGGTAATTGGCTAAATCATCGATTTTCTCCTGGGTTGTGAGTTCCCCCTTTTTTACGGCCCGACTTAGACAGCCTTTGAGAACCTTAGCAATATCCGCAAAAAAGTCTTTGACAAAGGTATTGATTTCCGGATCTCTCTGGCCTACTTCGACACCCGTACTACATACCAACCACCCATGGGAATGATCCGACTGGGTAATCTGGTGAGGAACCTTCTCAAAGAACTCGTGAATCTCTGGCAAGGACGCGCCGGATCGGCGGATTGGGCTTTGGATATCCTGATGGCGATCGGTTGCGTACTGCTTGAGGACTTTTTTGAATAACTCTCGCTTGGGGCCAAAGGTATTGTAAATACCGTATTTTGCCACCCCCGATCGCTTAACCACTTCATCGACAGAGGTGTCGTAGTAGCCCTTTTCCCAGAACACCTGAATGGCAGCCTGGAGAGCAACTTGTGGATCAAATTCACGGGGACGCGCCATATTTCAAACTAACTCGTCTGGAATAATTTCAGACTAGCTCGTCTGAAATAAAATGTCAACCGAGGGCAGTCATCATTAATCGCCAGAACCCAAACATAGTTAGGGTTCTGCTCATCGAGAATGTCGCCACGATATCCCTATGGCTGTCGAGCCCATCGATAAAATCCTGACCCAGTGTCATCAAAAGTGTTCTGACCTAGATGTTTCACCTATGGGAGTAATTGACCAATATTATTCGCCTGTCGAAGCACTTGAAGTGGGGTCTAAAAAAGACGTTTAATGCTAACGAAGACTTAATCAAAGCAATTTAAGTTGAATATTAAAAAACTAGAGCCCTCTTTATTAAAGAGTTTGGCTATACTCCATATCTATAGACAATCAAGCTGACTTACTTAAGGGTTTGCATTAACGACAGCAACTTGTGCACTTTAAAGCATCTTAAAGATTGTTATCATTGCGCTTGTCAGCCAAATTCTAGTTGAGCTTTGAGCGTGAAACTTGACAATTTGAATTTGCTGAACGAAATCTAAATGATGAAAGGCTGAAGCAGTTAGATAACAATTCTGCTTCAGCCTTTGGGGTAATTACCTGGCGTGATTATTACCAGGGTCAGCAACGTACGATGCTGCTACATCACATCATCTCTTAGATATGACATACAATGGCAAACTACTTTAAACAAAAGTGCTGCCGTAGTCCGTAAAGTCAGATGCCTGCAAGTCCACAGCAGTCGTAAAAGCAATGGTTAAAGTATTACGGCCAATGGAGAAATCATAGGTGAAACCACCATCACTGGTGCTATAACTACCCAATCTATCAATAGCAAGCTGGTCCACTCCTTGAGTAAAGTCGAGGATCAGGTCAACGCTACCATCCGCAGCATCTTTTCCAAAGCGGAAGATATCTGCTCCAAGACCTCCTTTCAGGGTATCAGCGCCCTTGCCCCCTTCAATAAGGTCGTCACCTTTACGACCATTAATATCATCGTCGCCTGCACCACCAGTCAGGGTATCACTGGAGAAACCGCCAGTGATATAGTAGTCGCCATTCCCACCATCAACAGTCACCTGGCGAGATAGAGTAGCATTCACGATATCATCACCAGCTCCTGCATCTACAGTATTCCCGGAACCAGGACCTACAAAAATGAGATCATCACCACGACCGGCATCAATGTCGTTGCGGTTACCACCTACAAAAAGGAGATCATCACCGCTGCCGGCATCAATGTCGTTGCGGTTACCACCTACAAAAAGGAGATCATCACCGCTGCCGGCATCAATGTCGTTGCGGTTACCACCTACACCAATGAAATCACTGCCACCACCGGTGTCCACGGTATTGCGATCACCATAGATCCCAACATCATCGGAACCATTGCCAGTGTCCACGGTATTGCGGTCACCATCGACCCCAACCGTATCGTCACCATTACCACCGTTAACTTTGTTACGGTCACCATCGACCCCAACCGTATCGTCACCATCACCACCGTTAACTTCGTTACGGTTACCATCGAGCTCAACCGTATCGTCACCACCGCCTGCGTTGACTGTGTTGCGATTACCGTCTAGCGTCAGGTTTTCATCAACACGTCCATCTTCACCATTGAAAGTTTGATTATTAGCGTTTACTGTGCTACTCATGATGTATCTCCAAGAGAATCAAAATCTTAGTGTTTCAGCTTTGACTTTTAGGACACATAGATAAGGAGTATTCGTACCATCTTTCAGGTTGATATCGCATACTCTTTTGAGCCCTAAAGAGTGTCCTAGCTGAATCTGTAAGTGGACTGACATTCATTTCGTGTGAATCCCACGAAAATCCCCCAATGGATTGACCCTTAGCTATTCACAGAGTCATGTTGATGCTAACAGTGAGATTACGCGCATTTATTAAGTTGCCGTAAAAAAATCACATATCGAACTTGAAGAGTTACCAAAGCTCGAAAACTCAATTTCAGTCGATAGCCTTAGCGGCACTGGTTTATGCACAGAAGAAATATGACAATAGGCAATATGGCGTAAATAAATAAGCAGAATAGTGCCAACTTAAGGTGTTAAATGGTAGCTGCGATGTGTAAGCCTTCGCTAGCTTGAATCAGCACCTTCGGAAACATTTTGCTGCTTGCTTACACCTCATTTGTGTGGGAACGCTATATTGCTGCTGTTAGTGAGGGTTGAGCGGAGTCGAAACCCGGTCGCTCAGACAGTCGACTTCACTCAGCCTACACCAGTTTTCTGTATAAATTCAAGCAACGTGAAATGACTCCACTCAGCAAATGCTGCCTAGGTTCATTTCAACCGTGATTACAGGTTAAAAAGGGAGCGTATCAAAATCGTCCTACTATCGTCCAAATCATTGCCAGGCCGATAATTTCATCCCTTGCCAACTACCGCAAATTATCACTGTCATCGGATTGAAAATCAGGGCAGCCTGGAGAACAACTCAGCGATCATCAGTTCAATCCCTACAGGCTCATCTATAAATCCCCACGTCTAATCCCCACATCTGGGGACAACGACTCCCCACATCCGTTTGTATTTTTGAGTTGTTAGCACAGAGGGTCAACGCGATCGCACTCCTATGGGTCAACCACACAGTCCCGCCGAAAATCGTCCCCAGTATGAAATCTGTATCAAGGGACATCTGGGTCCCCATTGGAGTAATTGGTTTGAGGGATTTGCGATCGCGCTCAAAGACAACGGTGAAACGCTGTTGTCTGGCCCGGTGATTGACCAAGCTGCGCTCTATGGCGTGCTGATTAAGGTGCGTGATTTGGGACTATCGCTGATCTCGGTCATGCCGATCCAAACAGAAAATGTGGACAAAGGAGAACAACCATGAACTTACAGAAACAAATGCTAACAATGGCGATGAAGGCCAAGCTATCCACCCTGTGGATGTTTTATCTCTTCAATACGATATTTCGCGATATCCACGAATTTATTGAGCCTGGATTTATTGAGCAAGTAATGACCGGGAAATTTAATGGCATTCAAATAACAGAACCGCTGTTGCTGTTTGGTGGCTTTGTCGCTGAAGTACCGATTTCCATGGTTCTCCTCTCTCGACTATTGCCCTATGGCACAAATCGTTGGACAAATATCATTGCCGCTGTGATTACCCTCGCGTTTGAGTTCAACAATGGCACCACCGATCTGGACGATACCTTTCACATGGTCATAGAAATCGCCGCTTTGTTATTCATAATGTGGTCGGCATGGCGGTGGCGGATACCCGGCTACCCAACCAGCCAGGAAGCATAGCGCGTGCGAGAAATGAAGATACCGTTTAATTAAATCAACGAGGATGCAATGAACACTTCAGCTAAATTTTGGAACAAAGTCGCCGCAGATTATTCAAGACAACCGATCGCGGATGAAGCCGCCTATCAGAAGAAACTACAGGTCACGCGGGAGTATTTTCAACCCAGTATGAAAGTGCTGGAGTTTGGTTGTGGCACCGGATCGACGGCAATTGCTCATGCTCCTTACGTGCACCATATTCAAGCCATCGATTTCTCATCAAACATGATTGAGATTGCCCGAGCGAAAGCCGACGCCCAGGACATCCAAAATATCACCTTTGAGCAAGCTGGTATTGACGACCTGAGCGTCCCCGACAAAACTTACGATGCTGTATTGGG
>JBCDAG010000383.1:0-6755 GCA_039186165.1 Cyanobacteria bacterium P01_F01_bin.53 | reverse complement strand
CCTAGTTTTGCCGACAGGCTCGTTTAGATTAAGAAAATTTTCTTTTCTTAAGGAGGCTTCCCCTTCAAACTACTTACTTTTGATAACACTCAATAAGAAGGCTTGCTTTCAAGGACAGCATTCAACAATGCAAGCCATATTAGAAGCCTAAGTTGCAATAGCTATGTGGTTTGCTCCATTGATTTTGACTTCCATTTAACCTCCAATGGTTTGAGGTCAAAACTTGGCTCCACTGGTGATAGGCAACGCTGCATCAACACTCAAACGCGCTAGTTCCACTAGCTACATAGGCTGTTTTTGTAGACTGTTTGCCACATCTGCCCTCAGTTGAGAACCTCGGCCCACCAGTGCTATGACATCAACGTTATGAAACAATCATCCGGTTATATTCTCGTCATCGGGCAGCCTTTGAGGCACTTGCCCAAAAGCCCATCTACAGAAAACCTCTATACCCCCGTCGTCACGGCCACCTCTCCCGAGCAAGCTATTGCAAAAGCACAAGCCGAGCACCCTCACCTAGTGATTATTTCAGGAGATCCCCATCAAGATTGGTCACCGCAAGTCGCTCGCCAAATTAGGCAAAGTGTTCAGCCAGAGGGAGTGGTCATCGTTGCCCTCACAGAATCGAGCGACCTCAGCTGGTCAAACACGACAGAGAGCAGCGAAATCGATGGCGTTTTCGTAAAACCCCTCAGCGCTGATGTCCTCAGCTCACTGAATGAATCTGCGATCGCCAAGAAACGGTGTCTAAATTACACCCATTCAATCGGTTAATCCTGGAAGCGAATGGATTGCCCATAGGACGATGTTCCCTACAAAATAGCTGTCACTCGACAATGGCCTTTAAAAAATGGCCTTTGCAGGGAACATCGTCCGTAAAAAGCCTGCAAAAGTATTTGCTAGCCGATATTTTTCACTAATGAACAGAAATTAAAATCGGTTTCATAAGTTTATCTAATAGTTTGAAAGGGCAAAGTCACCGAGGCCTGTGAACCCGGCTCACTGGCACAGACGCAAACATAAAGTTTTCTCAAATATTTTTAGTGTTATGTATAGGCTCTCATCCCAGCAATACATAGATTTAATGCCGGTATATCAACCACTCAGCGATTGTACTGAAGTTATCTTCACGGAGTTACTGACAAAAAAACGTAGGGAATACATCCAAAAAAACGAGTTCACTGTGGGCGTTTTTTAGTAGTCCGTGTTACCACTGTAGGGATACAGAACCCTCACAAAGATTCTGTTCGGTGGAACTATAGGTGGTGAATTCTTGTCTGAAAAGCTACAATCTACTGGGATCTGGAAAGAATGGATAAACTTTACTTGATAAGTGGGTAGCCTCTTTTCATCGCACCAATAGGTACCTATTACCTCATCAGTGGCCTACAAGCTATTGACCCTGATTAACGTAAATCCCCTGAAGCAATTTTTTATAAACGCCTCTAAAGCGTTACTCTCTGCACTCATCAGTCTGATCGAATCAGCCATTTGGCTCATGTACCTTTAGGCATAAAACCCCTCGGTCCAAAAATATTGCGATTGCTAGACTGTTTAGACCCATGCTTAGAGCGCTGCTTTATAAGTAATGACTTGAGAGTGTGTTAACGTCAACGGCACGTCAGGGCCAATAAGCGGCCCCATGAACGAATTCGGAGTTCATGGCCTTTCACAGATCGATTTCACAGACCAAACCTGACTTATCACATATAAGAAGGAGCAAGAACGCGGCATGACCCAGGCGAACGACACAGTTGAAACTCTAGAACCCAGCACTGCAGCAGCTGCAACAGCGACTGTAACCGCAGCGACTGTAACCGCAGCAGCAACTGTAGCAGCAGCAGAAAAGGGACGAGCTACGGCAACCATAGACTTGACCGGCAAGAGTGAGGAAACGACTGAAACCAAAGCCAAAAAAGGGACTGCTAAGAAAGCTAAGAAGGCCACCGCAAAGAAGTCGACTAAAAAGGCAACTACCAAAAAAGCAACAGCTAAGAAAGACGCTGCGAAGAAAGACACGACAAAGAAGACCACGCGTCGTCGTACTGCTCAAACCAAGAAAAAGCACTATACAGAAGACTCTATTCGGCTGTATTTGCAAGAGATTGGCCGCATTCGCTTGCTCCGCGCCGAAGAAGAGATTGAACTGGCTCGTAAAATTGCAGATTTGCTAGAGCTAGAGCGTATCCGCGATGAAATTGACGATCAGCTAGAGCATGAGCCCACCGATGCTGACTGGGCAAACGCTGTAGACATGCCGCTACCCGCGTTCCAACGTCGCCTTCACTTAGGTCGTCGTGCCAAGGATAAAATGGTGCAGTCCAACCTCCGCTTGGTTGTATCCATTGCCAAAAAGTACATGAACCGCGGCCTATCTTTCCAGGATCTTATCCAGGAAGGTAGCTTGGGTCTCATTCGTGCCGCTGAAAAGTTTGACCATGAGAAAGGCTATAAGTTCTCCACCTACGCTACTTGGTGGATTCGTCAGGCCATCACCCGTGCGATCGCTGACCAGTCTCGTACTATCCGCCTCCCAGTTCACCTGTACGAGACCATCTCTCGTATTAAGAAGACCACCAAGCTACTTTCCCAAGAGCTAGGCCGCAAGCCGACAGAAGAAGAAATCGCAACTCGCATGGAAATGACCATCGAGAAGCTCCGCTTTATTGCGAAGTCTGCACAGCTACCCATTTCCTTGGAAACGCCCATTGGGAAAGAGGAAGATTCCCGCCTAGGCGACTTCATCGAGTCTGACGGTGAAACCCCTGAAGATGAGGTTTCTAAGAGCCTTCTCCGCGAAGATCTAGAGAGCGTACTCAGCACGCTAAGCCCTCGCGAGCGCGACGTATTGCGCTTGCGTTATGGCCTAGACGATGGCCGCATGAAGACTCTGGAAGAAATCGGCCAGATCTTCAATGTTACTCGTGAGCGCATCCGCCAAATTGAGGCCAAGGCGCTGCGCAAGCTACGCCACCCCAACCGCAACAGCGTCCTCAAAGAATACATTCGCTAGTGCATTAGTCTTGGACTTAAAATTAGACCCCTGATTTCTTAGTAGGAAGCTTGTCTATAAACAAGCTTCCACTTTTTTTATGGGTCATTGAAGCGATAGATAGCCCATAAAAAAAGAGGAGGACGGCTATCAGGACACATTGTGGACAAACACAGAAAAAATTGGTACGCTTGTTCTTATTGGTATGTAGCTGGTTGCCCAGCAAGTTGCGATGGAATCTTTAACAACAGCTCAACAAGAGCTATACGACTGGCTAGTACAGTACATTCGAGAAAATCGCCATTCTCCGTCTATCCGGCAGATGATGCGGGCAATGAAATTGAAGTCCCCAGCACCAATTCAGAGTCGTTTAGAGCATCTTAGAAATAAAAACTATATCGACTGGACCGAGGGAAAAGCCCGTACTATTCGAATTTTGAATGAGTCCCAAGGCTTGCCGATTTTAGGCGCGATCGCAGCGGGCTCCATGCTTGAGGTTTTCCCCGACACCGAAGAACACTTCGACCCTGGAACCCTCGCCTTTAAAGGCGGTGATTTTGCCCTTAAGGTCCGAGGTGACTCTATGATCGAGGCCCTCATCGACGATGGCGATATCGTTATCATGCGACAGGTGCCCGATCCTTCTCGCATTCGTAACGGCACCATTGTGGCCGCCCGCGTTGAATCAACCACCACACTCAAGTACTACCATCAGGATAAAGGCACCGTCGTCCTTAAGCCTGCCAACCCCCGCTACGAACCCATGGAGTACCCGGCAGAGCAGGTTCATATTGATGGTCGATTAGTCGCCGTGTGGCGAGATCAGGCCCTCAATTAGGTTCAGGGCTCCAGATTGAGCAGATGGCTGATGCCGCAGCCTACATAGCTCAATCTCAACAAATACCTCAATCCCAACGAAATGACGTTCAAGCAAACCGATGGAAAGATTCGGTACTTGAGCGTCATTTTGTTGTGTGCAGGCAGCCATGCTGCGAACCCAGTTATAAAACCAGTTCTAGCGCAATAGATTCATAACTCTAGTAACCAAAGCGATAGAAGCGCACAAGCCGCGTTATAAACTGAAATCAGTGGATGGATTTGACGCTGAACATGGCTACCGATATGACTGCTGATGCGCAAAAGGGCACCGCTAGAAACAACAGTCGTTCAGGAGAGAGTAACCAAGGCGGGTTCTTTTCAAGTAAGTTTTTTCTAGGACTCATTGCCATTATCTTGGTCTTACTCACCGCAGGCGCAGGCGGGTTCTGGTACCTCACCACCAATAGCCCGTTAACGCTATTGGCAACCGGAGGAGATCGCTCTATCGCTGCCGCCACAGCTTTTATTCCCGACAGGTCACCCTTTACCGTTTCATTACTGACCAAGCCAGAAAAACTGATTTCGCTTCAACAAGCGCTGATTAGCCCTGAGAAACAACAGCAGGCCCTTGAAGAAGTCGAGGAAATCAAGCAAAACTTAGCCAGCAGTACTGGCCTCGACTATGACCGTGATATTCAGCCCTGGATTGGCCATGAGATTACCTTTGCCTTTACCGAGCCAGATCTCGATTTAGATAGTTCCAATGGCGCTCAACCAGGCTACTTACTGGCCATTGAAATTGCAGGAGATCGCACCCAGCAAGCCCGCGAATTTTTACAGGTATTTTGGCAACGACAGAGCCTGGCAGGTAATGCACCCATAAGCGAGCAAATTAGGGGCGTTCGCGTACTCCACAGCGACACAGCCCGTAACAGCACAGGGAATCCATCGGCTCAACTAACCAATGCCAGCGCCCTTGTCGGAAATCAATTTGTGATCTTTGCCAATGACCTGCGAGCCCTTAAGCGCAGCATTCAATCGGCCCAAACCGCCACAAACTTGGCCCAAAATAAGGCCTTTCGCCAAGCCGCCGACCAACTGAATGAGCCGCGCTTAGGATTAGCCTATGTCAATACCACAGCCCTGGGCACCGTGGGCAGCAACGTCAGCCAGCCTAAAAGCAGGGATAGAAGTGCAGAAACTACGGTATCGCCAAATTTTGCCGCCATTGGATTAGGTATCACAGACACAGGATTAATCGCGAATGCCCACCTCTCAAACACAGCTAATCAAAAAGCGAACAGATCCGCTACGCCGCAAGAGCCCTCTATAGACGCCTTAAAGTTTATCCCCGCAAACAGCGCAGTCGCCCTTGCCAGCCGTAACCTTAGTCAACTAGCCCCTACGCTCAGGAGCACGGGCATGTCAGGCAGTATGCTACCGGATTTCCTCGACATTACCCCTCAAACAAAAGGATTCAGCTTTAACAAACGCAAGACCAGGACATCCGATCCCGATCCATTAACGGCCTTAGGCTCAGAACTCTGGCAATGGGCTTCCGGCGACTACGCTCTTGGTCAAGCACACGTAGGTAATGATGATGACTGGATCCTGGCTGTTGAGCGTACTGAGAAAGGTATTCAGCAGCTAGATGACGCTGCTCGCGCACAAGGCTACAGCACGGTCCCTGTAACACTTTCAGAAGCGTTGGATGAGGAAGCGTTGAATGAGGAAGCAAATGGCGAGGCGAATGATAACCCTGAAGCCGTTGCCTGGACTCGATTGAGTATCCAGGGAAATCGGCAGAGCAATGGGCGCAGTAGAGGCACCCAGAGTGCCCGCGGATTAGAGACTGAAATTTTAGCGTTGCACCTACAACAAACGAGCCAACAAACCGACTACGAAATTTTTGCGAGTTCATTCTCCGCCCTAGAAAGTGCCTTAGGCAGCAGCAAAGCCACAACCCAAAAGTCATTATTGACCGATAAGCGATTCACCCAGGCAGTAGATGCCTTAAAGACCCCTAACAAAGGCTATTTCTATGCCGATTGGTCTGCGATCGCCCCTACGCTCAGACAAAGCCTACCAATCCTGAAGATCCTAGAAACCAACCTACGCCCCCTGATGGCTCACATCAGCACGATCGCCGCCACGCAAACAGGTGACACAGCAAGCTTATCTGTCCAGCTCACACGGCCCACGGCTCAACGAACAGGCTCACCATATACTCGAAACATCTCACCACAGAACGTCTCACAACAAAGGTCTCGCCGCTAATGTGCGCTAACCCAGAAATTTGGCCGATTATTATTGCGTGGGGCAAGGGCGAACAGCCATCCCAGCAAGATCAACAAAAGCTTTTGGCATGGGAACTTGACGGGCCAAACAGACTGTGGCATCGTCCCTCCCCACAAACGACCGAGAAAATAGCTACAGACAAGATAGACACAGCACTTGAGCGCCGAGGAAACCTCTTACAACGCACTATCGAAAACAGCGGTCAGAACAAAGACCAGAACAACGGCCAAAACAGCGGTACTTTTCCGTTACCGGGACCTTGGACAGATTGGATAGCGCCGCTATGGACATTTTGGCTACCCCTGGCCCAGCAATTAGACCACAAGCAGCGTGAGCTATCTGCCCCTTTCATTCAAGGCATTTTAGGGGGGCAAGGCACTGGCAAAACAACGCTCACAAAAATTTTACAGCTGCTTTTAGGGCATCTCCAACAGCCCACGGCCTGTCTATCGATTGACGATCTATACCTTACGTACGAGCAGCGGCTAGCACTCAAGCAGCAAGATCCCCGGCTAATTTGGCGAGGCCCCCCTGGGACCCATGATATTCAGATGGGTTTAGAGACCTTGGACAAGGTCAAAAATGCACAACCCGGCACTCGGCTCATGCTGCCGCAGTTTGATAAGTCGCGGCATAACGGACAGGG
>JBCDAG010000382.1:0-6812 GCA_039186165.1 Cyanobacteria bacterium P01_F01_bin.53 | reverse complement strand
TCTGTTTGAAATTCTAGTTGAATAGAGGCAATTGCTCTCCTATGTCAAAGAATTACGGCGACAAAGGGGGGCGACAAAGCAATTGCAGCCTTTCTCGGACTGACTCTATCAGACAAAGCTGTTCCTTTTCTAGAAAAGATTGCGCGGTCTCCAGAGAAATGGGTAAGAGTGAAAGTTGCAAAGTCCCTAGAGAAAATTGCTTCTGAATCTGCTATTCGGATTTTGATGATGCTAGTAGAAGATGCTCACCATGTGGTACGTGCTGCGGCAATTGATTGCTTAGGTAGCATCCGAGCAGCGCAGGCTATCGGTCAACTCAGTGAAAAGCTAAAGGACTCTAATAGTTCAGTGCGATTTAGCGTAGTGGGGGCTCTATCGTCTATCGGAGGCGTGAGAGTTATAGAACCTTTGATCGAGGCTTTTAATGACCCGAATTCAGAGGTCCGAGAGCAGGCAGGATATGCTATAGGAGCATTTCCTGATTTAGATACGCTCAGCTCAGTTGTTTTCGGCAAGCTTACTTCAGCACTAGTTCAAGAAGTAGGCAAAATCGAAGGAGACCACTATTCATATGCTTGCGAAGCTTCAATTAAAGCACTTAACCGATTAGATCCAGCGGTGATAGAAACTCTATTGCCTAAGATAACAGACATCTTAAAAAATCATCCTAATGAGATTGCAAAAGTAGACATTTTAAAGCTCATCGCTTGTGCTAATTCAGATTCAGCGCTTGAGCTGTTTGAAGAAACCCTTGCCAATACAGAAGATGCGTATGCGTATCAGCTATTGCTCAATAATCACATCAGGTATTTGCAAGAGAAGTCTAGCCACTACACAAAAGCGCAGACATTAACCGCAGCATCAAAAGGCGACGCTGAGCACGTTGGAGATCACGAAACTGAAGCCGAAGACATTGAGACAGAGAAACTGGATTTTGCCTTATACATTGACAAATTGAGAGAACAAGCTAAACATTCAGATAAGGCTATTCGGTTAAGAGCAATATGGCTTCTAGGTGGATTCCAAGATAGAAAGTCAGTTGAGACTCTCTTCAAGACTGAGTCACAAGGCGATTCCAACCGTTTCATTCAAACGGCTACTCGCATCTTGATCACTTGCCTTGAAGATATCGAACGTGAAGTGTCTATCCAAGCGGCTGTATGGCTAGGGAGAATAGGATCCCCGTTAGCTTTATCTAAGCTCAAACAGCTGAGAATACAAAAATTAGAAGACGAATATTTTGAGGCTGTTCAAGCGATTCAAAATCATTGTGGTTACTACAGCTTGCCTGAGGCAGAGAATCGCGAGGCACTCTTGCTTAACTGTCAGGATTCAGTAGCCAAAAGCGAGTGAGATCTATCCTGCTGGTAGGCTTAGGACTGCCATTAATCCCTGCTGCCTACCTCACTATGGACTGCCCTTACTGCCAGTCAAACCGCGTTTCGAGTCTGAAACGCAAAACCAGTCTGGGCTACGACATGTTTCGATGCAAACGGTGCTGTCGCACCTTCTCATTCAGCAACTTCAGCTCCTTCCCCACGTACCAGCTCTTGAGCTTCTGCCCTTGCCTGCGGTAGGCATACCAGTAAGGCCCATGCAGTTGCCCATCCGTGGCACAGCGACAGTTCTCCTTCCCTCACTTCACCAGCTCTGCCTGGTAGGTCACCCGCCCCTCCTGTTTCGTCTCAATAACTTCTCTGCCTGTCTTCGGTTTAACCTCGGGTGGGCTTTGCGCCTGCGCAATCTGCTCTTCTAGCCACTCTCGCAGCGTCTGCTTCTTTTCAAACGACAGGCGCTGTAATTGCTTATAGAGTCTGTCTCGCTGAGAAGCCATAGTGAAAAGTTGTCTTATGGAAACCAGCTACAGGAGAAAAGACCACTCAGTTAAATAAGATTGGAGCAAAGAAGTTTTTCAGTATTGCGTAATCTCATCACAATAGCCAAATGGGAGCATCATTTGCCTTGAGGCTTGTCTTGTATTGATTGAAGACTCTTTCGAGCACTCTGCGTGGACGGATGCTCATTGCCTAGTTTTCGCTGATATAAATTTAGAGATTTTTCATAGAAAGATGTTGCCTTGCCATAGTCGCCTTGAATCTCGTAAAGCCATGCCAGTCGATTGAAACACTTGGCGACAGCCGGATGCTCTGCTCCACATAGCTGCTGGCGCATGAATAAGGCTTGTTCATACAATGATTCCGCTTCACTGTAGCGTCCTTGCTTAGCGTATACTCTGGCCAACCCATTCAAGCTATAAATCACTTTAGGGTGGTGATTTCCCAACAGCCGCCGCCGCATCGCTAGAGCCTGTTGGTAGAGCACTTCTGCTTCGCTATATCGTTCTTGCCTAGAGTACAGCCCTGCCAAACCATTTAGGCTAGTGGCTATCTTAGGGTGGTCATCACAGAATAGTTGCTGGCGGATAGATAAAGCCTTTTGATACAGAGGTTCCGCTTCACTGTATCGGCCTTGCGCAGTATAGACCCAGGCAAGGCTGTTCAAGCTAGTGGCTACCTGTAGATGGTCGTCACCTAATAGCTGATGAGTCAACTCTAACGCTTGTTTAGCAAGCGACTCTGCCTCACTATAGCGACCTTGCTTAGAATATATACCTGAAAGATTGTTTAGACTAGAGGCCACATCAAGATGATGGTCACCCAATAATTGTTGGCGTAAAGATAAGGCCTCTTCATACAAAGGTTCTGCTTCACTGTAGCGCTCTTGTCGATAGTAAAGACCCGCTAAGCTAGTCAGACTAGAGGCCACATCGAGATGATGGTCACCCAATAATTGTTGGCGTAAAGATAAGGATTCTTCATAGAGAGGTTCTGCTTCGATGTAGCGTCCTTGTTCATGCAAATAGACACCAGCTTGGTACAGTAATAGGCCTAAAGACTCAGAACAGTGGCCAGATTGCTTAGCTTGCCTGATTATCATTAACCAATGGGACAGTAACTGAGCACATAATCCCCAGCACTTAAAGTCACCGCCTGGATAGGCTTCAGTGATTGCGACGATTGCCTGTTCTATCCATTGATGCGCTGCTGCGGGGACAATACCATCGTATACAGTAGCCTGGACAAGACGATGAACGCTGTAGACCTCCCGTTCGGGCTCCCACTTCACTAAGGAGTACTGATTCAACGCTGCAAGTAGTTCACTCAGAGCGATGAGCATTTCATCGTCGTCAACAGTATTGTCGTGATAGAGATAGTTCCCCAGCGGAGCATCTAAATGGGGGGCACCGGCGAATAGAACGCGATAAGGAATTTCATCGGGCGAGAGAAAGGCACTGAATTCTAACAGTGCAGAGGCCGCAGGATTTTCTAAGGTCACCGCCTCAAAGTTAATCTTCCAGGTCTCCTGGACAGAAGAGAAATATTGACCCGTTTTTGCGTTTTCTTTTTCTAGTTGAGATAGACCTCGTTTTCGATAGGTGTTCAAGTACGGCTGAAAGCCTATCTTTTTACGAACAATAAAAGCACTAGCCTGCTCCAACGCCAATGGTAAACCGCCTAACTCTTGATTGAGCTCGGTGGCTAACACTACGTTGTCTTTTGTTCTCGGATACCTAGTTCGCTCAAATATAAGGTCAATGGCCTCTGGAGAGGACAAAACATCCAATACCAATGGCACTCGAATGCCCAGCTGGTCAAATACACTCACCCGTGACGTAATCAACACCTTCCCTTGAGGATTCGTTGGCATAAAGCTGGTGAGCCAGTCAGGGGTATCTGCATTATCGAAAATCAATAGCCAGTTGTGATGGGTCGCAAGCCAAGCTTGCACGGCAGGTATTTTTTCCATCTGAGTCACCCCAGAACTGTTAAGCCCCATCGGTAACGCCAATTGGTTCGCAATCCCAGCAAAGTCCGCCGCGAGGTTGACCTCTGTATCAGCCTTCACCCAAAAGACCGTATCGTAAACCCGTTCATCGTAATGGTAGCGATAGGCGTACTCCACAGCAGTTTGAGTTTTACCGATGCCACCTAGACCACTGATAGCCTGAACCTGAGTAATAGCCGTAGCGGTGGATTGGGTGAGCTGCTCATGCAACTGGGTCAATACAGCCTCTCGCCCAGTGAAGTATCGATTGCGCTGATAGGGAACCCCAAACGGTTTGGGGGCACTTGCAGGCATACTCGAAGGGCTATTGATGATATTGCCATCGCCAATAACAACCACGCTGCCATCGGCACTGCCTTCGATATTGAGGTTACGGTTAGAGGCCGAATTACTCATCGTCAATAATTTTCAAGCATCAAAGCAACAGAGATCACCCAAAACTACTAGAGCACACTGTTGATTTACAGTCTAACCGTTGTGGATAGATAGATGAGAAAACGGCCAGCCCACGCCGGGTACCCTTGAGCAATACAGCAAGGATACACTCTTATGTGGAAGCGACTTCAGGCAGTGCTATCTCCCTCAAAGTCAGAACAGCTAACGATCAGCAGCTACGGTCAGAAGGACTATGGTATCCCTCTGGAGAAAATACAGGAAGTGATGAAGTGGTTAGGGTTGAGCCTCATGGGCGCTGGCTATCAGGCCAAGGCTCATATTATCTGGGATAGCCCAGAAGCTGAGTTGGACCACAAAACAGTATTCAAAGATTGTTTGAGACACCATGAGCCGACCTTTCTGTACCGATGCGGCGACCGCCCGATGACACCGCCAGAAGGCCACTACTGGAGGCTAATGTCGGAGTATCCGAACCTTCGGGTGTATCAGCTAGAACGGAAAGAGAACTAGGCAAGGACCATCCCCTGGAAACTCAAGCACGCGATCGCCTCCGCAATACAAGTACAGTAGCCCTCACATGATGTCCGAAGCCTTCATACATTCGTCTGAAGCCCTAGAGAACCCCACTTGAACTCTCCAATGCTAACCAGAGGAATGGCGAAAGCACGTGAGCCAACGATAGGCACCTGCTCTAACGTTGGCCCTATAAAGCAAGCAGCAGGTGAGGCGAAGCAGCAAGCCAATGATCTATGGGCACAACTTATTGCTGACAATCACCTAGCCTAATAGCGGATGTCTGCTAAGCTCTCTGAAAAATCTTCTACCCCAATGCCCAAGATTCCTGAGTGCGACAGTTGCCAATACTTTGTGAATAGCCCGTATATGGTTTGCGGCGTAAATCCTTCTGGGCCAGAGGGCAACACTTGCGAAGACTTTTCCCCTAGCGCCGAAGCTACTGCCACCCAAGGGCGTCCTTTCGGTGGCGGCGTCAACGCCTCTAACCCTTGTGCTGCCGTTGATTAGTTGCGCTCAGCGGCAACTTTCAAGGCCAGTTTGGGGTTTGAACCCTAGATTTTTTACCAGAGGATTTTATCAGCGTGACTTGTTGGGAAAAATAGTCCAACCCCCAGTCCAATCGGCTGATTTCACCGATTTTAGGCTATACACTCAGCTGATGAATCAGACTTTCGACTTCTATTGAACCGAAGGTCTATAAACCTTGAGGTAAGAGGGATACAGCCTTAGCGGGAGTTTCTGTGTGCGATTACTCATTTAACCCCATGGCTAAGACTGAGACCAAAACTGGATTGACTGTCTTCACCTCGATTATTGATGCCGTCTATGAAACGGGCAGAAAAGACACCGATGATTTTATTGAGAACATGACTATTCTCTTTGACGACGATTTACCTCAATGGAATTATGTCGCTCGTCCTCAAACAATATGATTCTGGATGTTATTTAATCCTCGTTCCTAGGCAAGTAATTATCCAAACGGGTCAATGGGAATTGGCTCTTCTCTCCAATTTACGGCCACTGCGGAAACATAAAAATCATCAGAGCCACCTATCCGATCGATTCTGATTGTGTTTGTTCCCTTGTCTAAAAACGTCGGTGGAATGGGATGGATACTCACACCGTAGCCTGGACCGTAGGGCAGTATGTCTTCACCGGGCAAACGACGATTATTGATGTAGATATCGTGATTAGAATCATCAACATCGCGTGCTTGAATCAATAGGTAACCATCGTCAATCACATCATCTGTGCCTTCAATCGGAAAACTGACTGTCACTGTTGGATTCGCGTCATCGAAAGTTTGGTTAATAGTAACCCAGTTAAAATCAGACTTCACGATATTTCTAGGTATTTGAGCCGCCGACCCTCTCTCCCGCCAGTTAATCGCTACGCCGCTAACGAAAAAATTATCTTCTCCAATACGGTCTATTCGGATGGTGTTTGTTCCTTCTTTAAGCAGTCCCGGCGGAATTCTGTCCATCCACGTTCCTACCGGAGTAGTGGTCTGAGAAATTGGCAGATCAATTCCGGGCAGCGGCTGATTGTTGATAAAAATTCTATGGGCATTCGACGAAACCCCAGATGCCTTGATAATCAGATAAGCATCATCAATTGGCTCTCCACCAAAATCATCCAAACCTTCAATCGGAAACTCTACAGTCGTTGTAGGGCGATTGTCATTAAACGACACATTGATAGGCACCCAGTTAAAATCCGACCTGGCAGAATTACTAATAATCGATTGCGTTTCTCGCCAGTTAACCACTACACCATTGATATAAAACTCATCGCTCGATGGAATAGCGCGCGTGATTCTAATCGAGTTCGTTCCAAAGCGGAGCAGCCCCGGCGGAATTCTGTCCATCCACGTTTGCCAACCACTGCGCTCAGGCAGGTCAATCCCTGGCAAGAGTTTGTTGTTTACAAAAATTTGATGAGAATTCGAGGAAACGCCACGGGCCTGAATCAGCAAATAAGCATCATCAACAATCTCAGAAGAGTCTCCTGAGCCTTCGATGGGAAACTCTACAATGGTATCTGGATTGCTGTTG
>JBCDAG010000381.1:0-6840 GCA_039186165.1 Cyanobacteria bacterium P01_F01_bin.53 | reverse complement strand
TGCAGCTCGGTCAAAATCGATTGGAGTAGGCGATTGGTCTCGATTTCAGCTGGTGGGGTCACCTCAATGGTCACCTGCTTAATGCCAAGGACATCTTGGGCAAAACGGGCGACTTCATTCGGATGAAACATCAATGGGGCTTCTTTGTCATTGCGAATTTCAGGGTTTAGGCACTTGGGCTCAAAGGGCGGATTGAGCACATTGGGGTCGGTGTTGGCGTAGCGATAAACCGATGCCCGCGATCGATTCAGGATTTTTTGAACGGATTCAATTGGGATGAGCTGTTCAGCGGAGTCGATGGTAATGCTGTCGGTGGAGATATTCACAGCAGCGCCGTCTTTGGATTGAGTCATTTTTATCCCATACCAAGCTAAGACTGGATTAACCTACCCTAGGTCTACAAATTGCACAAGTGAGTCTTAGCTTATTTTTTTGCTACCCGTATGCTCGAATGAACTTAGCTCACCCCAAAGCCCAATGGGTGGACATAAGACTCTATTTGACTCGGTTGAGTCTCGCAATAAGACAAAATACACAGTCTTACATGAGTCTCAATGGCGATTATGTGAGTCCTGAAAGATTGTGATTGGTCTCACGATAAGACTTTTGATTGGCGTAATCAATTACCTCTGCAATCCATGGCACCTTCCGTTGTTTTGATTACAGGTTGCTCTTCAGGTATTGGCCGTGCTCTTTGCTGGGCTTTCCATCGTCGGGGCGATCGCGTGGTCGCGACGGCTAGGGATGTGGAAGCCCTTGAGGCGTTGAGTCGGGTTGGAATGTGTACCTTGGCGCTTGATGTGACAAATGCTGAGGCGATCACGCAAGTTGTGGATACGGTTGTATCGACAGAGGGCCGGTTAGACGTTGTAGTGAATAATGCCGGGTTTGGTCAGTTTGGGCCACTGATGGATATTGATAGGGGCCGCTTGCAAGCCCAGTTTCAGACCAATGTTTTTGCACCCTTGGCAGTAGCCCAACAGGTGGCGCCTATGATGAAATCGCAAGGCTCTGGACGTATTGTGAATGTGGGCAGTATCTCAGGGGTGGTTACCACACCCTTTGCCGGGGCTTATTGTGCTTCAAAAGCGGCGTTACACAGTCTTTCTGAGGCCTTGCGGATGGAGCTTGCGCCGTTTGGTATTCGAGTGATTACGATCCAGCCTGGGGCCATTGCCTCTAGCCTTGGGGAATCGGCAAAAAAGGCCCTGGACGGTGTGGTTTCAAAAACGTCTTGGTATGCCGAGCTGGCAGACGATATTCAAGCCAGGAGCAATGCTTCTCAGGTGGATGCAACGCCGACGGACGACTTTGCAGTGCAGATCGTGGAGCAAGTGATGCGCTCTAATCCGCCTGCAGTGCTGCGGAGGGGAAAGAAAAGTCTTTGGCTGCCCTTGCTCAAACGAGTTTTGCCGCGATCGCTGTTGGAGCATGTTCTTATGCGACGGTTTGGGCTGTTGCGGTTGAATGACAGCAAATAACCGCTCGATTTCTTTAATACAGTGGATTTTTTAATCCCAAGCTTGTTAATCTCAATCTTTTTCAGCTCAAACACCATAAAAGCCACGCCAGGTATATGCCCAGCATGGCTTTTGGTCGTGCAGATGGCTGCTTTCTAAGACAGGGGCTTTGGCACTCGATAGGCTGTTTTTTTAGCCGCTGATATGTGCAAAGCTCTTTCGGACGGTAGCTTGAGCTTAGAGGCTAAGCCGACGGCCTGAAGGCATTGAATAAAGGCGAAAGTAACATCGGGTAGATATTTGACCTGGCCTTTGTCCATGGTGATGCCTTGGCGTGCGGACCATGGGAAGGCGTGGTGGAGGTTATGCCAGCCTTCACCGTGGGTAATCAGCGCCACAAACCAGTTATTGCGGCTGTGATCGTTGGAATTAAAGGGCTGGGAGCCGAACTTGTGGGCGAGGGAGTTCACGGTGGCGACGCCGTGGAATAAGAGCGTCGTGCTGACGAAGAACGCCGCAAGGTACTCAACGCCTCCAATGGCATAGGATAGCCACGCCAAGGATAGGGTGGGGACGAAGTGAAACCGATCCATGACCTTGAGGACCTTGTCTCGCTCGACATCGGCAGGCAGTTTAGTCGGTAAGAAGTTCCTGGAAAGAAGCCATTGATAGTGAGACCACCAGAATCCATTCACAGATGCATGGGGATCACGGGGTTGATCAGAAAATAGGTGGTGTTCATCGTGGTGACCTTTCCACCAGCTGGGACCCATTTGACCGGCGGAAGAGGCGATATAGCACCCAATCCATTTCACCGGTGCCGGTGCTGTGTAGGACTTGTGGGTGAGTAGGCGGTGATAAATGCCGGTAATGGCAAGCATTCTGACCCAGTACAGTAAGCCAATCCACAACCATGCCCCCAGGCTAAGCCCTGTAAAGAGTGCCGAAACAGAAGCCAAATGGCAGGTGATGATGAGCACGGGGCCCATCCAGTAACCGGCTAATACCAGCGTGGAAAATTTTTGTTTCTCGTGATTGCTGGAGGTTTTGCCTATGGATGCGCCTGCCTGCTCGCCAAAGGACTGACGTTGGGCTTGCCCTTCGGGTAGATGCGGCGGGCGAGATGGACTTTTCAATGGCATTAAATTAAGCTTCCTTTTGTAAAGTTGAGTCCTAACAATAGTTAACACTTTAGAACAGACTTCACCGTTATGCGGTGAAGCTATCTATATCCCTGTGTTTGACACCGCGGACTAACCTCAGAGATCGCCTGCCGAAGTCTCAAAAGAAAACACTTAATCTTACAGTGAGTCTCTTTTAAGTTTAATTGAGTCTCAATATGAGACTTTCTGAGCCTGTCTTTTTTGTGCCCAATGTTTTGGCAACTTTTGCTATGGCTTCGGTTCTACTGAGCGTTGAATCGCTTGAATCGCGGGCGTGAGTTCTTCTAAGGTTTCCGAATCGCCTAAAACTATCATTCTGAGATGGAATCCATTCGGAAGAATACGCAGGTATTGAAGCACTTTTGTGCCCTCTTGCTGGCTGGCCTCTTGCTGATTGGCCTCTGGTAGCAGCGCTTGGATTAAATAACCTTCCCCACCAGCAAAGTCAACGGTTGATTGTTCAGTGATATCGGCGTGGCTGAAGCCGCTGGTGTTTTGCAGTAGCTGGCTTGAGTAGTCTGCGAGGTCTGTTTCGGAAGGGTTGCTTGTAATGGGACTGGTCGAGTTGGCGATGATGATCAGCGGTTCTTCTTCAAGCGGGGCTCTCTCGCCGCTCAGATTTAGCACTACGCTTGAGCCGACAATGACATCTAAAACCTGAAAAGGTGCAATGGCCTCGAGTGTAAAAGGGAGTTCTGCAATCTTTTGTTCAATAGAGGGCGCTGGGGAAAGGCTGACCGACTGGATGGTTTCAATAATGGTTTCTTCGCTCAAATCATCGGGCTCTATCACATTAAAGGTGAGCAAGATGGTGCGATCGCCTTTTAATAGTGCGAAGTATTTGGTGACGCGCATCCCATCGGCTACTTGAACCCCTTGTACAAAGGGCGTTGTGTCTGTGCCCAATGAGATGCTAGAGATTTTTTCAACGACCAGCACAATGCCTCGATCAGAAAATGCTTCAGTGACAGCCTGGGGGGTAGAGGAGAGCATGGAGGCTAGTTCTGGATAGGCTTCTGGCGGCATTTCAACCAGCACAATGCTTGAAAGGGTCTCTGGGTTGATGAACCCTGAAAACCGATCGGAGAGAACAAAGCCCGGTGGCGGTGATAGCGATACGCTGGTGCCTGGAATTGTCGTCAGCTCGGCGTCATTGTCTTCAATGCTTGGGCCTCCAATGCTTGGGCGGTTGCACGAAGGGTTCTCCTGCTCAGGATGCCCTCCAGCACTACAGTCCAAAGCTTGAGCCGGTAATGGTGCAATGGAAAACAGGTTCGCTGTAGCAATGAAAATCGCAGTGGGTAAAAACTTATAGAATTTTGCTTTCACGTTGAGCCCTAATTTCGGATAGCCACGATTTCATAGTTTATGAGATGCTTTGAGCCTTCCTACACAAACGGCATAGAAATCTATGGGATCCTAATACTCTTTAAGCATTTGCTTTAGGCGCATGAAACCAGAGCCTAAAAGTTTTCGAATCTATCTAAATATCGCCTTCTGCCCATGGTTAGAGGCCGGAACAATACGATAAGTTCACGCTCACTTTAGGTGAGGCAAGCTTTGGTACAATTTCGTACATTGAATTCTTGTTTACGGTTTGGCTGTGTTGAGTCTTGGGCTAGTTTGAGTAGGCGTTGCTTTTCGTCGGGATCATTTAGTCCGGGCTCATTTGTTGAGTTTAGACGCGGCGTATTGGTGAACCCCTAATTTTTTAGTAGCCTACCTTTTCTGTATTTAATCTTCTATATCTACTTCTCCATCCAAATCGTCCTACTTCTCCATATTGTTTTGTCATGATCGATGCTTGGGAACAGTTAGAAATTGCGATCGCGCGTAATCCAGTGGTGGTTTCATTGGATGCTAAGGTTCTCGATGCCATGGTTGCCATGCGGGGCCAGTCTGGTCCAAGGTCTGACACAATAAGCACTGGCTTAAGCAGTCAATCTGTCAATGTGAAAGCTGACGATGACTTTAACTGGGATACTGTAGAGCCTGATGATGAAGGCGTTGCTCGCAGTTCTCCTGAGGAGCCCCCCATGGCGAGCTATGTGGTCATTGTTGAACATGACCAGGTAGTGGGTCTGTTGACGGAGCAAGATATCGGGCGTCTTGCTGTGCAGCAGGTGCCTTTAGGGCAGTTAACGATACGGCAAACGTTAAGGCGTCCCCCGGTTACGATCAAGGCGTCAGCACTCTCTGAATTATCTGATCTTGTGGCTGTGCTGAATCTGTTTCAGCAACACCGGCTCAGTCACTTGCCCGTTTTGGATAACGCTCATCGGTTAGTCGGGGTTATTAGCTCCGAAAGTCTCCATCGGGTATTGCGCCATACCTTAACGACGACTGCTAAGACGGCCCATACTCAGGCAACCCATACTCAGACCAGCCGTGCTGAGATAGCCAGAACTGAAATGGCTCTACAGGACTCTCAAAAACAATTCCAACACCTGGCTGAAAATATACCTGGGATGATTTATCGCTTGGTCAGGCATTTTGATGGCGATTATGAGTTGACTTACGTCAGCTCACAAGTGGAGGAAATGTTTGAAGTTGATCCCAAAACGATGCTGCAAAATATTAATAACTTTTGGGGGAGGATCCATCCAGATGATCTCGATTGGTTGCATACTGAGATCCAGGTATCTGCTAGAACACTACAACCTTTTAGGAGTGAGCATCGCTTGAGTTTGCCTGAAAAGGGACTGCGCTGGGTGAAAATGATCGCTCATCCAGAACAGGTAGAGAATGGAGATGTGATTTGGGATGGGGTTGTCCTAGATATTGGCGATCGCAAGCAAGCCAAAGCCGAACTCAAGCGGACCAGCCAAGAACTGGATCGTGCCACCCGTTTAAAAGACGAATTCCTGGCAAATATGAGTCACGAGCTGCGGACGCCGCTGAATGCGATTTTGGGCATGACTGAGGGCTTGCAAGATGGGGTGTTTGGGCAAATTAACCCGCAACAGCTCAAAACGCTCCAGACCATTGAGCAGAGTGGGTCACACCAACTGGCGCTGATCAATGAAATTCTCGATTTGGCCAAAATTGAATCCGGGAATCTTGAGCTAGCCTATTCGGCTGTTTCGGTGACACACCTCTGCCAGTCTAGTTTGGCTGCCGTTAAGCAACAGTCTTTGGAAAAAGGTATCCAGCTTCATCTGAATATTCCCTGGAACTTGCCGGATATTAGGGTTGATGAACACCGCATTCGGCAAGTGTTAGTTCACCTTTTAAACAACGCGGTAAACTTTACCCTGACGGGGGGCAACGTTACCCTCGAAGTCATGCCATCGTTGCTCGATGAGAACCAAATCCAACACTATTTACGCTTTGTTGTTGCCGATAGTGGTATTGGGCTGGGGGCAGATGGCATAAAACCGTTGTTCCAACCGTTTGTTGATACTGAGGATGCTCTCAAGGGCCAGTATGAGGGCACGGGGCTTGGTCTGTCATTGGTAAAGCGGATTGTTGAACTTCATGGCGGGCAAGTGGCTATCAGCAATGATGCCAATGTGGGTAATTGCTTCGCTATCGAGCTGCCCTATGACACCACGGCGGCCACTTTGCAAATACCTCAGAGTAAAACAGTCCCTAGTTCAGATGAGGATACCCCGCCCACTGAAGCTCCCCTCATTCTGCTGGCAGAAGACAATGAGGCCAATATCATTGCCCCTTCTAGTTATCTACAAGCCAAAGGCTATCGCATTCAGGTAGCCAAAAATGGGCAGGCGGCTATTGATCTGGCTCAGTCTGAGGTGCCCAATGTCATTCTGATGGATATTAAGATGCCGGGTATGGATGGATTGACGGCTATCCAGCGTATTCGTCAGCTACCTGCCCTTGCACAAACGCCGATTATTGCACTGACCGCTTTTGCCATGGAGGGCGATCAAGAGCGATGTCTGGCCGCTGGAGCTGACAAGTATTTAAGTAAGCCGGTCAAGCTCAAACAGTTGGTCTCATCGATTCAAGAATTGATGAGGCAGTGAGGCGATCGTGGTATAAGTTTGCACCACGTAATGCTGAAATTTTCAGCACTGCAGCAACGGCTATGAAACCCAACGTTCGCTAAGATCTGGGGAGTCAGACACCTCCGGCAAAGCCGGTGGCTTGATGAGTGTGACCGCCTCAAAGGCGGATGCCCTACCGAAAGTCTCTGACTAGGAATCATAAAGTGACTGCGCTGCCTAGAATCGGCCGCTTCTATCACTCGTATC
>JBCDAG010000380.1:0-6867 GCA_039186165.1 Cyanobacteria bacterium P01_F01_bin.53 | reverse complement strand
ATAATCGGCAGATCCTCAGAACCAGCCTAACTTCCAGCCTCAACCCCTCATCATCAGAGCCGACACTCCTTTGAACAAATCCTTAAGCAAACGCCATAGACAGTGGCTATACTGCTAGCGATCACTATCTATGGCATTAGGCACCTCCGATGGCATCACCTTTTTTTGAGTTTGAGCAAGACTTTGTGGGTTCGCTACGCTGTATTCCCATGGTTGTCCGTCACCGCTTAGATACCTGTGGTGTCAAACTCAAGCTAGAGCATTGGAATCGCTTTTCAACCACAGAGCGCCAAGCACTGGTGGACTGGCCCTGCGATACATCAGAGGCCGCCCAGAGCTATCGAGAACGACTACAAGCCCTAATAGTTGGGCACATGGGCTCCCCCGCTAAAACACTGGACATTTCACCAGCGCCTCCCTGGCAAGATGCATCAGTCCTTCCAGCGGCTGTTCAAGCTAAGTTCTCAGAGAAAGAGATTCCGCTATCACTTCAGCAGTGGAGCAGCCTCACCGAGCTCCAAAGATTTGCCTTGATTAAGCTCAGTCGCTCTAGCCATGAAAACAATAATTTTTTACCAGCTGTTCAAGAATTTGGCTTAAGCACTGATCAGTAGGCCACAAGATCAGTAGGTCGCAAGGCCAAAACAGTGCAGGCCAAAACAGCACGGCAGTAGCAACCAGGTTCCCGGTTATGCTGCTCTCAGCAAATGTAAAGCCTGTATCTTACGCCTGCCTATTTGGACGCCATTGCACGTGCAGGGACTTGCATGCAGCAAAAAAAATGTGGAAAGGAATGTAACATGCTTGCTATTAACTTTCTATGATTTTCGTCTATATCTATATTCTAATAGTCTCAAACTGACAGGACTCAATGACAGGATCTAGCCCCACACCACCAAGACCCAAGCTAACTCGGCCCACCCAACGCCGCCGAGCCGGGCAACCCCTGATGCCGTGGCCCCTAATTGGCTTACTCTTTGTGATTTACTTGGGCATGGGGTTGCTGTTGTCTTTGCCGTTGCCGCCTTACTGGGTCTGGATTCCAGCCAGCCTCGGAAGCCTATTTCTCATTGTTGGGCTCAATCGCCCTGCCAGTGCAGCAGCCAAAAGATTCGATCCGGTGGGGCTATTAACCTACCTCGGTGGATTGCTATTGGTTATTGCCTTAGCCGTTGGCGCAAACTATATCGGTGGGGAAAGTCTGGATGGCGTTAGCTTTAACGTTGCTGTAGTTGGATTGGTGGGATTCACCCTGCTGGCCGTACTCCTTACGGCGGCGGCGGCCATTATCGGTGCCCTCATCGGTGACCAGCTGATGCAATCGATGGACTACGGACGTAGATTAAGCATCATTGTGAGCATCTGTATTTTTGGCCTTGGCTTGGGTGCCCTTATCGGCTTCTCAACCTTGGTTGTGTCAGCCACCTGAAGCCAGGCGCTAGGCATACCAGTATCACAAGGCTCTCCAAATCACACCCCCTCGACTGCTATACACCCTGCTGCCCCCGTAGGCTTATGTACGCTATTGATTTTGGGACCAGCAATACGGTGGTCACCCGCTGGAATCCCGCCACCCAAACCCCGGAAACGCTTACACTCCCATCACTCTCTACCCAGGTAAAGGGCAATCCACCGCTTGTACCCAGCTTGCTGTACATCGAAAAAGCAGCAGCGGTTGCCGAACAGACTCAAGCGATCACAGGGCAATCAGTCCGCGATCGCGGTTTGGACTTGGCTAGCGACCCACGTTTTTTCCGAAACTTTAAGCGGGGCATTGGCACATCTGTACAGGGCTTTATGCCTGAGCTAGATGGTCACATGCTCTCGTTTGAACAAGCGGGTAGCTGCTTTTTGCGCCAAGTCATTGGAGAACTCAAAGCACAGGATCCTGACTTTGACTCTCTTGTGTTTACAGTTCCGGTAGACAGCTTCGAAGCCTACCGGCTGTGGCTAGGAGACCTTTGCAAAACCCTAGATATCGACAAAATTCGTCTGATCGATGAGCCAACTGCGGCAGCCTTGGGGTATCAGCTCAACTCTGAACAGCGCACGCTTTTAGTGGTCGATTTTGGCGGCGGCACCCTCGATTTTTCACTGGTACAACCAACGGTTTCAGCCGATAAGCCCGTGGGATTTTTACTCAAATGGGGCCAAACATCACTGTCCACACAACAGGCGGGCGGAGGCAAACGGGCAAAAACCGTCAAAGTCATCGCCAAAGCCGGTGAAAACTTGGGTGGCGCAGATATCGACCGTTGGCTTGCTGAACACTTTGCGAAAAGTCAGAGTCTCCCCATTACGCCCCTCACCCTACGACTGGTCGAAAAGCTCAAAATTGCGCTCTCAAACGAACAATCAACAACAGAAGCCTATTTTGATGAAGAGACACTCGATAGCTATGAGCTATCGCTCAATCGTGACCAGTTTGAACAAATTTTGACGGCGGAAGGCTTTTTTGGACGGCTCGACAATCGATTAGACCAGGTCCTACAACAAGCCCAGCGGCAAGGTATTGTGACCACCGACATTGACGCGGTGCTCCTTGTCGGTGGCAGTGCCCAAATTCCAGCGGTTAAGACCTGGATAGGCAAACACTTTGAAGCCAGCAAAATTAAAAGCGATCGCCCCTTCGAAGCCGTTTCCCAAGGTGCCTTGAACCTGCAATCGACACAACTACAGGATTTTCTCTACCATAGCTACGGCATTCGCTACTGGGACCGCCGCAACAATGCCCATGGCTGGCACCCCATTATCCAACAAGGCCAGTCGTACCCGACCACAGAACCGATTGAATTGTTCTTGGGTGCCTCCAGTGAAAAGCAACCCAGTATTGAACTAATTTTGGGCGAGCTAGGTGAAGCCAAAATCAGCACTGAAGTGTATTTTGAAAACGGCCTACTATTAACGCGCCAGACCAATGGCACGGGTGAAATGCCACAGGTCCAACCCCTTAACGACCGTGAGGGGGCACGCACTATTGCTCAGCTGACCCCGCCCGGTTTTCCAGGGAGCGATCGCGTTCGCATCGCATTTAGCATTGACGAAAAACGTTTTCTGAGGATGACTGTAGAGGATTTGCTCACCTCAGAGACGCTCATGGACAACGAAGTCGTTGTCCAGCTCACCTAACCGACGACAAAAAACACCCTACGGATTAACAAAAAAGCCTTCAGTATCCACAATCCGCCGTTGAGTAACCCCTTCCTGTGGCGTCTCATCAATACCTGGCTTAGGGGGTGTCACACCATTGAGCACCTCTTGCTTTTCCCTCGCAGAATCTGCTTCCAGTGTCAGCACGATAAAGGACTGAGTAGCAACTAATACCACCAGAAACAAAATTCCAGAGACTATAAAGCTTGTTCTCCGAGAAGGAATACTCTGTCCCAAGGCGTAAAGCGCAATAGAAAAGACAGAAGAGACAAATACCTTCGAAAACAGGAGCATAGATGGCGCTGACCAGCAAAGCGCAACAAGAATCGCCGTAAAATAGCACGCTAACAGCATCAAATGGATGCGCTTTGAATAAGCGGCTTTCATCTGGCCTTTATTTTTGGCGAAAGGAAGCGCACCTGGATTAGACAGGGCACTCACCGTGTCCCATAGCAAAAACCCCACTGCCGGCACAGAACAACTTACAAACGCGAATCCCCTGGGTGGCATCCTCAGGAGATCGCCTAGCTCAGTGGTGCCAATCGCCACACTCACAGCAGTACTGAACAGCACGCCCATGAGCAGAGCGATAAAGATCAAGAAGACATCAACGCCAAGAGACTGCCGAACCGCAGACCCATATTGCCGCTGGCGGGCAATAGACGGAGGGAAGGGGGTAACGGGTTCAGCGGATATGTCTACTGTGTGTGGGGAAGAATATCTCATGACAAATGCAAAATATTGCAAGGAGTTAGGTCATCACAAACAACATGTGCGAATGACCATGACGGCTAGTCTTAAATAAATCAAAGATGCAACGGACACCACTATGGGTTAAGGCATAACTACGCGCTAAGGCATGAAATTGCAACAACGCTTGCCCTTAAGCAAACAGGCTTTTGAACAAAATGCGCTTAAACAACATGAGTGAAGGCAGACAGACGGACCCCAATAACCACCGCAGCGAAACCCTATACTTTCCAGTTGGTCAACCTTGAGCATCAATGAACACGTATCAACTCAAGTCTCAACCAATATGGAAGCAATCGATTGCTGCGATTATCTTACAGATAGCAAGCCCTGAGTGGATTTGTCAGGATGAAATCGCAAGTTCATAAAGAATATATGCTTTCTGCGTAAACGTGTCGGTGATCTTCGTCTTTTTGCGGATATTACTGAGTACATTTTGTATCATTGCCCGTACCCATGCGGACGTGTTTATACGGAAGCAAGTTACGAACAGCGCTAGCGAAGTCAGCTATGCAATGACATTATGAAGAAGCGTTGTCACCACACAACACTGCCCTCCTCTCGTTTTGGAGAGTCCAATTCCCGTGAGCCCAATCCCCGTGAGCCCAACCATGCCAACGAATGCATCGCTTGACTTAGAGGTAACCAGTGAAGCCGCTAGTGCCACCGTTAATGGTCCAAATAACGGGACAAATAACGGGACAAATAATGGGGCAAGTAACCAACAAAATGGACAAGGTCCTAACGTGGGCACCGAGGCAGGTGAATCACCTGAAACACAGGCCAATTGGAGCATTGAGGCGAGCGAAGAGCTGTATCGGATCAAAGGTTGGGGCGAGCCTTACTTTTCAATTAATGCAGCGGGCAATATTACCGTTTCGCCCCAAGGTGATCGCGGCGGCTCCCTAGATCTCCTTAAGCTGGTAGAAGGGCTCAAACAGCGTGACTTTCAGCTCCCTATACTGGTGCGCTTTTCAGAAATCTTAGAAGACCGCCTAGGCCGCATTAATGCGTGCTTTGCTAAGGCGATCGCGCGATATAGCTACGAGGGCGTTTACCAAGGCGTATTCCCGGTCAAATGCAATCAACAGCGCCACATTGTTGAAGATCTTGTCCGATTTGGCCAGTCCTATCAATTCGGACTAGAAGCAGGCACCAAGCCCGAGCTGATGATTACCCTGGCCTCTCTCACCACCCCTGGAGCCCTGATCATTTGCAATGGCTATAAGGATGAGTCCTATATTGAAACGGCCATGCTAGGTCAGCGTCTGGGGCAAAAGGTGATTATTGTGCTGGAGCAGGTGGAGGAGGTCGAGGTGGCGATCGCCACAGCCAAGCGTCTGGGAATCCAACCCATCCTCGGCATCCGTGCCAAGCTAGCGGCCAAAGGATCTGGCCGTTGGGGAACCAGTGCGGGCGACCGGGCCAAGTTTGGCCTTAGCATCCCAGAAATTATCACCGTGGTCGATCGGCTCAAAGCCGTAGATATGCTGGAGAGTTTGCAGCTACTGCACTTCCACATCGGTTCCCAGGTCTCCGCTATTAGCGTGATTAAAGAGGCCATGCGCGAAGCCTGCCAAATTTATGTAGAGCTAGCCAAGCTTGGCGCTCCCATGGGCTACTTAGATGTGGGTGGTGGCCTCGGTGTGGATTACGACGGCTCTAAAACCA
Organism: Cyanobacteria bacterium P01_F01_bin.53; assembly: GCA_039186165.1. GTDB lineage: Bacteria > Cyanobacteriota > Cyanobacteriia > Phormidesmidales > Phormidesmidaceae > Phormidesmis. The sequence continues at coordinate 1,296 of JBCDAG010000380.1, read as the reverse complement.
GCTCACAAGGCTCGAAGAACTACAGCGTTCAAAACTATGCCAATGACGTGGTAGCCCATGTGAAGGATGCCTGCGTGGCTGGGGACTTGCCCATGCCGACACTGGTGAGTGAGAGTGGCCGTGCGATCGCCTCTCACCAATCCGTCCTCATTTTCGACGTGCTAGGCACCAGCGAAGCCAGTCATGCCATCCCTGAACCCTTTACAGAAGGGGAACATAACCTCGTCAGAGAACTTTGGGACGTGTACACCTCCGTAAACGGTGAAAACTACCAAGAGGCCTTTAACGACGCCGTACAGTTTAAAAAAGAAGGGGGGAGCTTGTTTACCCTTGGCTACCTTCGCCTGGCGGAACGTGCCCGTGTGGAGCGGCTGTATTGGGCCTGCTGCCAGAAGATTGTCACGCTGTTGCGTGATCAAGAGAATGTGCCTGAAGAGCTAGAGCACCTTGAACAAAGTATGGCGTCCATTTACTACGCCAATATTTCTCTATTCCAATCGGCCCTAGATAGTTGGGCCATTGAACAACTCTTCCCGATCATGCCCATCCATCGGCTGAATGAGCCTCCTACACAACGGGCGACCCTAGCCGATCTCACCTGCGACAGTGACGGAAAAATCGCTCGCTTCATTGGCGCAAAAGGACAAAAAGAAGTGCTAGAACTTCATCCGCTTAAGGGTGGAGAGCCTTACTACCTTTGCATGTTTTTAATGGGCGCTTATCAAGAAACGCTAGGCAACCTACACAATCTCTTTGGCAACACCAACACGGTTCATATTCATCTGGCTTCTAAGGCGCAAGCACAACAGGGCTACACCATTGAGCATGTTGTTCGAGGGAACACGACCGATGAAGTTTTAGAACAAGTTCAATATGATTCCGAGGTGATGATTGAACAGATTCGTCGGCGCTCAGAACAAGCCCTGCAAGCGGGACAAATCACCATCGAAGAAGCGCGTAAGCTAATGGCAAATTACAAAGCTGGCATGGATTGCTATACGTATTTAGCGGAATCATAAACAATATGGCAAGGCCATTTTCCAGATGAAGCACACTAAAAATGGCGGCGACCAGCCATCAGAGCACCGCCTAAAAACAGAGGAAAACTTAAGCTATAGAAATCTAGAAAACCGATTCTCAGGAGTGCCCAAGGCAAAGTTAAGCGACCTCCGGCAAAGCCGGAGGCTTATATTCTGTTAGCCCCTCAAAGGGGCAAGACGGTGAGCCCCCAAAGGGGGACCATTACTCAACCCTATGTTACCGGCAGGTTGAGCTGCTCCAAGCGCTCGTCCTCCT
>JBCDAG010000379.1:0-6898 GCA_039186165.1 Cyanobacteria bacterium P01_F01_bin.53 | reverse complement strand
TAATTGCGGCCCTCTACAATTATGAACTCAGCCTGGCCTGAGAGAGAGAAGAGAAAAGTCTCTCAGGCTAACACATAATCATTTTTGCAAGAGGTCTATTATGCAAAAGCGTACTGAGGACTCAACAATTACCGTTCCAATCCCAAACTACAAAGAGCTGCGTATTGGAACTTTGCAGTCCATTATTCGGCAATCGGGGTTACCTCGCACGTTGTTTGAGGCTCCATAGCCTATAGTTCAATTGCTTCAGCTTCATAGCTCAGTGCAGCGACCTTCCTTTGAGTATCGTAGCGCTTTTTTCGCCAGGGCATCTAGCCTGCCTTCAGCTACATCATTCTCGAACTGTTTGTCCCATTGTTCCGCATCAAACTTAGCAAACCAATCCCTAAAGGCGGCTAGCTCTTCTACAGGTAGTTGGCTGACAGCTTGTTCGATTTCTTTTAGATTACTCATAGGCCAGACGAGAATCCCTCTCGTTAAATGTAGCTTTTACAGGATGCCTCAAGAAATTAGCTCAGCCAGTTCCATCCAGCGTTCAGTAGCCGTGTCAATCTCTTCAGCGATTTCTGCAATCTGCTCAGATAGCTTCTGCAACTCCTCATAATCGCTAGGCGGTGTAGGATACAACAACTTTTCCAGCTCTGCCTTCTTCGCCTCTAACTTAGGAATCTTGCTCTCCAGTGAGGCATATTCTCTCTTTTCCTTGCTAGAAACCCTTTTAGAATTCGTTGTAGAAGGCTTATTTGCCCGCTTCGTTTTATTGTTGCTAGCCTTGCTAGATTGTTGCGCGGACCTCTGATCCGCCTTCTGGGCAGACTCTTCTTTCTTTTTCGTTTCCAAATACACCGAGTAGCTGCCAGGATAGCGGCGAATATTACCGCCAGGCTCCAAGGCGAAAATGTTCTGCACTGTGCGATCTAAAAAGTAGCGATCGTGGGAAACGGTGATAACGCAGCCATTAAAGCTTTCTAGGTAATCTTCTAAAACGGTGAGCGTTTGGACATCTAGGTCGTTGGTCGGCTCGTCGAGGATAAGAAGGTTCGGGGCACTGAGCAGCACACGTAAGAGAAACAACCGCCGCTTCTCTCCACCGGAGAGTTTGTTGATCGGCGTATATTGCTGATTGTTGGTGAAAAGGAAACGCTCCAGCATTTGGGAAACGCTGATTTGGCTACCGTCAGCGGTGGTGACAAAGGCACCTTCTTCTTTTAGGTAGTCCATCACCCGCTGTTCTTTATTCACCGCGTCCAGGAGTTCTTCTGAGTGCTGGTTAAAGTAGCCGATGTGGATGGTTTGCCCAATATCTACCGTGCCCTCATCAGGCTCTAGCTTGCCGGTGATGATGTTCATCAGTGTGGACTTACCCGCACCATTGCCACCGATAATGCCAATGCGATCGCTCGCCGTAAACTCATAGGTAAAGTCCTTAATCAGGGTGCGGCCACCAAAGGCCTTCGTCACCCCCGCTACCTCAATTACCTTTTTCCCAATTCGCCTGCCAGCGGTGTCAATCTCCACCTTGCCTTGGACCTCTTTGAAGGTTTTCTCCTTCATTTCATCAATGCGCTGAATCCGCGCATTTTGCTTTGTGCTCCGCGCCTTCGGTCCCTGACGCAGCCAAGCCAGCTCGCGCCGCAGCATCCCCTTAAACTTTTGCTGAGAGCTAGCGGCTGAGGCCTCCTGTTCAGCCTTTTTCTCCAGGTAATAGGCGTAGTTGCCCTGATAGGTGTACAGGTCAGCCCGGTCAATTTCGATAATGCGGTTGGTCACATTATCCAAAAAGTAGCGATCGTGGGTAATCAGCACGATCGCACCGCGAAAGCGACTCAAATAATCTTGCAGCCATTCCACCGATTCGGCATCTAAGTGGTTTGTCGGCTCATCCATCAACAACAAATCTGGATCGCTCATCAGCGCTGTGGCTAGGGCAATTCGCTTGCGGTAGCCCCCCGAAAGATCGCCCACCCGCGCCTCAAAATCTTCAATGCCGAGCTTGCTTAAAATAATTTTGGCGTTGGTTTCCAAATCCCACGCGCCTTCGGTCTCCATTTTTTCGCCCACCACGGCTAGCCGATTCATCAGCTTATCCAGGTCTTTGCCAGACGAGTGGGACATTTTGTGGGTGAGTTCTTCGTACTCGCGCACCAGCTTCATTTGCGGGCCGCAGTCGGCAAATACCTGATCGAGCACCGTCAGCTCTTCGTCAATGTCGGGCTGCTGAGGCAGATACACCAACCGCGCCCCAGATTTGGTCAGGCGCTGGCCCTTATCAATCGGCTCCATGCCGCCCATCATTTTGAGCAGAGTGGACTTGCCAGAGCCGTTTACGCCGATGACGCCGACTTTATCGTCGGGCTCAATGCTGAAAGACCCCTCGCGAAGCACTTCCTTAATGCCGAAGTCCTTACTGACAGATTGAAAGGTGATCAGACTCATGGGCAGTGTGCGCAAATAGGACGAAACTTAACTCTGCTCTTCATCCTATGGCAAAAGCTTGTTTCTGGGGGCGTAAATGCCAAAGGAGTCCAGCGCTGGGTTAAAACGTGGAAGCCCTCACACTAGCTATCAGAACTAGCCGCCAAAATGAGCCGCCAAAAAATTAATCCCTGCTCAATCCCTGTGATGATGGCTCGAAAATCAGCCTGTGGAGGGGGCTAGCCCATAAAGAAAGGCCTAGGGTAACACATTTGATTTTTCTAGTGGATCCCACGGAAATAAAGGGGATTTAGCCAATAAACTTCACACTTCGGCGTCCGCAAAATGGTATAAGTGTAAAGACTTTTAAAGAATTTCCGTTGAGAGTTACATTCCTTGACGGAAGTGCTTGTTTCTCATTCTTTAACGGAGCTTTGACTTTTGACTGCAACGATGGAAAGGGTTTCTGCTGCTCAGAAGATGTCTACCGAGGCACCTTTGCAGCTGAGGGATATTATTAGGAGCATTCCTAGGGCGTACTTCAAAAAAGATGCTGTCAAGGCGTGGAAGCACGTTGCTATTAGCATTTCGGCGACGATTGTAGGGTATTGCGCGATCGCATTTTTGCCCGCGTACTTACTGCCATTCACATGGTTTTTCACAGGAACTGCCCTTACCGGCTTTTTTGTCATTGGCCATGATGCTGGGCATCGGTCATTTGCCAAGCGACGCTGGGTGAATGATTTGGTGGGCCATCTTGCCTTTTTACCACTGATTTATCCATTCCACTGCTGGCGGATTCTCCACGACCATCACCATCGCCATACCAACAAAATGGAGGAAGACAACGCATGGCGTCCTCTGATGGCTGAGGAGTATGAGGAATGCGGCCCTGTGATGAGAGCGCTTCAGCGCGGTATTCGGAGCTGGTTCTGGTGGGTTGGCTCTATCGGTCACTGGGCGCTATTGCACTTTGACCTGAATAACTTTAGGGAGCGCGATCGCTCTAAAGCTGCGCTTTCTATTGGCGTCGTGGTTGCGTTCTCAGTCGTCTTTTTCCCGACGATGCTGGCGACTGTAGGCCTTTGGGGCTTGGTTAAGTTCTGGCTCATGCCTTGGATGGGGTACCATTTCTGGATGAGCACTTTCACGATTGTGCACCACACCATCCCTGAGGTTCAATTCCGTCCTGCTAGTGAGTGGAATGCAGGTGAAGCACAGCTCGCAGGGACCGTTCACTGTGTGTATCCTCGCTGGGTCGAAATCCTCTGCCACGACATCAACGTCCACGTGCCACACCACGTTTCTACAGGGATTCCTTCGTACAACCTGCGTAAGGCCCATGCCAACCTCAAGGCAAACTGGGGCGAGCACATCATCGAACGTAAGTTTAACTGGGCCTTGATGAAGTCAATTGCCTCAGGCTGTCACCTGTACCATCCTGAGAATGCTTACCAGACCTTCAAGGACGCTGGCTTCTAAGCATGGCTCTGGCTTCTAAGCATGGCTAGTGAAAATATCAAGCCAGCAAATATCAAGTTAGATTAACTTGATAGGTATTGCGAAAAAGCCTCCCAAGCAAGGACTTTTTGAGTCCGGCTGGGGAGGCTTTTTACGTAGGCGATCATTTCTTGGAAATCGGTTATTATGCGGTGCGATCGCGACCTGTTTTTGCTAAATGCAGGGCCGAACCGGCCTCTTCTACAAAATCTGCTGGGGTGCCATTTTGTGTTGGGATCTCTGAGGCTATCCCGAATTGGATGGTAACCCAGCCGCTGACTGGTGCAGATGGATGGCGAATGGGGAGGTGATGAACCCCCTCATACAATTCCATTGCTAATTGAGTGGCCCTTTGCTTAGGGGTATCGGGTAGTACTGCTGCAAATCTGTTTCCGTCATATCGTGCGACCAAGTCTCTCGGACGCTTAAAAGTACTTTTCAGATAACGAGCTACCTGCCTCAAACACTCATCTTTCCATAGGCTACCGTCGGTACTGCCGAATACCTGAAAATCAGCCGCATCCATCATGACTTCCACCATGATTAGGGAGAGATGGTTGAGGGTCTTACGCGAATAATCCCATTCTCGTTTGAAGTATTTTTCAAAGCCATAGCGATTGGCAATGCCCGTGAGTGCATCGGTTTTGGCTCGGACCTCTAGCAACTGCAGCTGCTCACTCATGTGAATGAGTTCAGCTCTATAATCACGAAGTTGACATTGCAGTGCCTGGTTTGAGCTTTGTAACCATTGTTCGCGCTGCCGCCGTCGTTTGGTCCATTGTGCGCGGGCGACGGTGTGCGTAATTGTGTTGTTTAGCCAAGTGGTTGTAATTTCTTTTTTAACCAAATAATCTTGTGCCCCTTGCTTCACCAAATCAGTGGCAAAAAGACCATCATTAAAGTCAGTCAATACCACCGTGGGCAAATCAGGCGCTGCTGACTGGAGTTTTAGTAAGGTATTGATCCCTTGACTATCGGGCAGGCCTAAATCCAACAACACGAGATCGCAGCCCGCTTCATTTAGATGGTCTAATCCAGCATTCAAAGAGTCTACGTGTGTTAGCTCATATTGAATCTCTTCAGCTTCTGCCAAGAGTTCTTTGACTAAATAGACATCGCCTGGATTGTCTTCAATTAACAGAATCTTAGTAAGACCCATGGTTCTACGATCGCCTTGTCGCGACCATGTTAGGTTGCGTAGAGAAGGTCTTTTTAAGGATGACTAAGTCGTGGGCTATTGAGTCACGGACTAGGGAGGTGCTCGACAAAAGCAGAGTAAGAATTACTACACGATAATAATTACTTTGACGAATACACCCGCTGGCTGTTGCATAGGCTCATGGCCTACGCCAAAAGTTCGCGGGGGAAAGTTATACATCCTTGCAAACCTTCTGAAGAAATTGTAGATTAAATCATGATTTTTTAAGAAAATAGACGTTAATCGTTAATAAATTGATGATTGAGGCTAAATATGATCTGAATATGGGATAAATATGGGAAAAATTAGTGGTATACGGCCTCATTGTTGAGTCACAATTGGTTGTTTAATGCTAAATGTGAGTTAAATATGAGTTGAATCTTGGCGAAAACAGCACTACATTACCCACTGTTTAATTGAGTGGTTAATTAAACACTATTGACCTGTTGTCGATTGACCTGTTGTCGATTTAGGATTTCAGACTTAGCTATGCCAACAGTCTATTAGTAGAAGATACTAAAGCGAGATCTGTCTCTAGGTTCGCTTCTAAGCCTTTTGTGTGAAGAGTGGCCCAATGCTCCCGCCCTGTTTTTGCCGTATACAGCCCTTGCAACGCCGAGGTGAGGAAGTTTGCTGGCGTTGTGTTAAGGCAGGGAATGCCTGAGGCTACACCAAACCGGATTGTTACCCAATTGTTCATCTCTGGATTTGGATGACGAATAGCTAGTGCATTAATCCCGTTGTATAACTCTGTGGCTATTTGGACGGCTTTTTTCTTGGGTGTATCAGGCAAAATTACCCCAAATTCTTTCCCCTCGTAGCGGGCTACCAAATCTCTGGACCGCTTAAAAACAGTTTTGAGGTATCGAGCTACCTGCCTTAAACACTCCTCTTGCCATAGGCGGTCATCGTGCTCACCCAATGATGATGCATCACACTTATCCATGATGACTTCGAGCATGAGCAGGGAAAGGCTCCTTTGTCCCTCCTGGGCATAGCGCCACTCTTGTTCTAGCCGTTGCTCAAAGCCATAGCGATTGGTAATGCCGGTGAGCGTGTCAGTGGCGGCTCGCGCTTCTCGCAGCTGTAGTTGCTCGTTCATACGGGCAAGCTCAGCTCTATACTCATGGACCTGCGCTTGCAAGGCTTGGTTAGACTGTCGCAAACTTTTGCCCTGTTGGTATTGAAGGCTCATCCATCGTGAGCGGGCCACCGTGTATGTGATGGTGTTCCTAAGCCAGTTTTGGTCGAGTTCATTTTTGATTAAATAATCTTGTGCCCCTTGCTGTATGAGCTGTACCGCAAAAATGGCATCGTTTAGCCCGGTGAGTACCACAATTGGAAGATAGGGGGCTTGGTCCTGGAACTTTAACAAGGTATTGAGGCCTTGGCTATCGGGCAGATCTAAATCCAGCAGAGCCAAGTCAAAAGCGGTGTGCTCTAAATGCTCAAAAGCAGCTTGCAAAGAGTCAACCTGGGTCACCTGAAACGGTGGCTTGCTTGAATGCTGTAAAAAGTCAGAGATGAGGAAGACATCACCGGGATTATCTTCTACCAGCAGAATATTAATAGGTAACATTTCTTATAGCCGCCTTCCGGCCTGGTATTGCCTGGTAGGAATATTACATTTATTACATTTAATACATTACCGCCACACTTGCCGAAATTATACCTAAGATAAGTCTTAGACGTGGGGGTTTGGTTTCAACCTTCGTAAATGAAGGATAGGTAATTTGTTGGTCCCAGAGTGTTGACTCCAGAGTGTTGGCCTCAGAGTGTTGGCCT
>JBCDAG010000378.1:0-6904 GCA_039186165.1 Cyanobacteria bacterium P01_F01_bin.53 | reverse complement strand
TTCATCTGCTGGGCTTGAATACAGTGAACTAAAATCCCTTAACTTACCATGAAGTCTATTATGCAAGAGGTCTATTTAGTTGCTCTACTGTCAGGTTTTTAGAATCACGTAAATCTGTAGAAAGCAAAATGGCATCGCTGAGGTTCGCAGAGCGGAGATCAGCACCGCTGAGGTCGGCAGAGCGAAGGTCAGCAGAGCGGAGGGACGCACCACTGAGGGACGCACCGCTGAGGTTCGCAGAGCGGAGATCAGCACCGCTGAGATCAGCAGCAGTGAGAGACGCATCACTGAGGGACGCACCACTGAGGGACGCACCGCTAAGGGACGCACCGCCAAGGGACGCAGAGAAGAGGGAGGCAGCGCGGAGGTCAGCACCGCTGAGGTTCGCAGCGCGGAGGTTCGCGTTAGCTAGCGGAGCTTGGCTCAGGGATTCACAATTTCCCCATAGCCGCTCTGCCATATATTTAGGAACACTCGAATTTCTTCTATGTGCTGAACAACCAGACACTAAAGCTTCAACGGCTTTTTTTTCTTCGTATTCGCTCTCACTATCTAGCCGACTTATGTCAGCTTTGATGCTGTTCTCACGGATGTTATATTCGACTATCCCCACTATCAATAAGTCCGGAATAATCAGCCAACTGGCCATCTTCAGAAGACTATAGCGCTGATGCCATACACTCTTTTGAATATACGCTCTTGCCGCATCAGAGAGCGGGAAGGTATCGGCTCGTTCTTTCTGAAACTGCTTGGCCTCAATCAGCAGCACGCCTTGCAATAAATACCCCTTGGACTGCTCGCGCTCTTGCCAAATGACCAAAATCAATGGGATACAAGCCCCGTCCTTCCAGGGCGGCTTACTTCATATTTATAGTATAATCGTACTATGAAACTTCGCTATCGATATCGCATCTATCCGAATGAGCATCAAGTAAGGGGGCTTTCTCGATTGTTTGGCTGCTGCCGGGTCGTGTGGAGTGCGATTCGTTTATCTGAAACCTTTGTAATAAAAGGGGGGATAGATAGCTATCGGAAATGAAGTCAAACTCACCGATAGATAACTGAGAATCCGATGTGGGTGTGAGTCCCACCGCCCTAATGCGGGGTTGAAAAGCATACAGCGTCCTCACTCGTGAGAGTGGTGTGAAGTTCCCCAACGTCTGAACTGACAACTCAGAGGTTGAAGCGGGAGTAAAGCGAGGGTACATGGCAACATGGACTGGCGATAATTGCTGAAAACGCCAACTCGTAGCAGGAGTTCTATACTCGACCCAGGACTAAGGCGAAAGCTGAGGAAGCGGACATCGTGGAGGAGAACAAACAAAGTATCGTAACTATCTTCAAACACGAACGGGGGATATAAGCTAGTGGGTCAGGCCACACCCCGCGACCCTGAATATAGGGAAGCCATAAGAAGTACCGCCTTTCCATACGCGAGTACCGCATTTTCTGGCACACAGGTAGATAGATACCCTCTAAAGAACTCAAAACGGAGACTCGGAACGAAGTAACCTTCCTGAAGCACCCAATCTATTGGGAAGTCAGTCAAGACAAAACTTCTAGGTAACTAGGCGACAGGAAGGAGAGATGGAGTAAGAAGCAAATGCCTAACTCGAATAGACGAGTAACGCTGGAAAAGAGATGGGGTAATGCCTAGGATATGCAGACGTACTTCGCAAAAGTAGCTGATTGAAGGGTTGTGAGTACACAGTTCAAATGGCTAATTCTAATTCTGTAAGGAATATAGAGGTATGGGAGAACATCGACTGGCGCAAAGCTGAGCGATACGTCTTCAAGCTGCAAAAACAAATCTTCAAAGCTTCTAGTCAAGGTGATGAAAAGAAAGTTCGTCAACTACAAAAGACCCTGATGAGGTCTTGGTCAAACAGGCTTCTAGCCGTGCGCAGAGTAACCCAGGATAATCGCGGGAAGAAAACAGCAGGCATAGATGGAGTTAAGTCCCTCAAGCCTCCTGAACGAATCTATCTCGCAAAACAGCTCAGAATCAGAGGGAAAAGTAAAGCTACTCGAAGAGTATGGATACCTAAACCCGGAAAGTCTGAAAAAAGACCGCTTGGGATACCCACGATGCACGATAGAGCTTTACAAGGCGTGGTAAAAAGCGCCATTGAGCCAGAATGGGAAGCTCGTTTTGAGCCAAACAGCTATGGTTTTCGACCAGGACGAGCCTGTCAGGATGCTATTCAACAAATCAGAGTATGTGTCGAGAAGAAGCCCAAGTTTGTACTTGATGCCGACATCTCAAAATGCTTCGATTAGGCATCTTGATACTCCTATCAAAAACGTAACGTTTGTAGTTTTCCGGCTGCGAGCCGCTCAAACTGAGCAAGCGTTTCCGGGTCATCTGGAAATAGATATAGCTTGTTGTCGTTTCGACGATTTATCTGAATCGTTCCATTGTGAATGCGGTCGTAGATCCAAGATACGGATAGGTGTAGTTTTTGCGCAACTTGGGTAACCGTCAGGTACCCTTGAATGTGCCGAGGATGAGATTGATGAGGTTTCACCATAATGCCGTGCTGGAGCCGGATTCGTTTGACCGTACTCGGCAACAGCGTATCTCGTGATGAGGGAGAGCGAAAGCCTTGGTGGGTGAGACATTCTGCAATCACTTGGTCATCTATGCCCTGCTGAGAAAGGTCCACGATTTTGGCTTCTAACTCATCTTTATTGGCCAGCTCAGCCCATGACCCGACGGGAATGGGTAAATCGGCCGTTGTGGTCTCTCCACCTTTCCAAATGATGCGAGTATGCACCGTATCACGACCCACGCGATGGACGACAACTTTATCAATCAAACACCGTAACAGTGCCTTTTTCTGAGCTTGAGTCAGAACGTCCATGGACCAGATTTCAGGCAGCTTTATGCCAATCTCAGAGAATGCTGTTTTAAGGGCTGCTGGTAAGGTGCTAGGCGCAGGGGAAGTGGGTTGTGGTCTGTTGCTATTCTCAGCTTTGTGAAGTTCACCCAAGGCTGTTTCCCAGCGTTGTTCTAACTCAGCGGCGACGAGCCGATTGTCAGGGTCAACCTGATTGAATCGTCGCTCTGCCAAAGCTACTTCGTATTGTAACCGTTCCAACTGTTGTTTGTGGGCATTCTCAAGTCTCTCTTCTGTTTTTTGTTGAACTTTTACAGCCTGTTCATAGGCATCAAGCTCTATGGGTGAAAGCGCTTCAAAGAAGGCATTAACGACGTAGTTGTCGATGGTGTCTGCTGGGATGTACTGACAAACGGGGACCCTATACTGTTGCCGCAGATAGTTGCAGATATATCGGGTGGCATGTTTGTATTGCACCACCATCTTATGACCACATTCGCCACAGTAGACGATGCCATGCAACAGCGCTGCACCATTGCGAGGAATGCCTCTCGATTTGTTCCGGTCGTATTCCAGGTAATTATCCATGAGCTGTGCCTGAATCCGCTCGTAGGTGGGCCAATCGATATAAGCAGGATACTGATTATTGACTCGGATTTTCCACTCCTCCATGGGCAAGGTTTTAATGTGGATTTTGCTAGGATTAGCCGGGTCTCTAATGGTACGGGTGCGGCCATAGACAAAGGCACCGGCATAGGCAGGATTTTTCAGCATCGAAATCACAGCGGCTAGGCTTGGTTGACGCCAGACAATCGTCCCAAAACGATCGCGCCGAGGCAGGGTGAGCTGCTGACGGTTTAAGTAGAGCAAGACTTGAGCCGCTGCTTTTACCTGTAAAAACGTTGAGAACACTAGACTAATGCGGTCTTGGACTTCTCGGTTAGGGTCTTTGTGGACCACACCGGCTTCATCGCGCACCAGGCCGACTGGCAGCGTCAAGGCTAATTCACCGCGCTTTGCTTTGTTGAGCAGCCCTGCGGTGAGCCGCGCCCGAATGGTATACAGCTCAACTTCAGAAATTTGTCCTTTCAAACCCAACAACAGCCGTCCGTTGGCACTGCTCGGGTCATAAACACTATCGTGATCTGCAATCAAACAACTTTTATAACCACACAAATCCAGCAGCGGATACCAATCTGAACAGTTACGAGAAAGACGCGTCACATCATAGGACAGGATGATGCCGACTTGACCGAGGGTGACCTGCGCAATCAAATCTTTGAAACCGCTGCGATGGTCAGCGGTTGAGGCCGTTGTGCCTAAATCACTATCGATCACTTCAATGCGCTCGCTCGCCCAGCCCAGGGCCTCTGCCCGTTGCTGGAGCGCATACTGTAGTCGGAGACTCTCTTGATTGTTGATCGGCTGATGAGGGCTCGATTGACGAATGTAGATCAGGGCTTTTCGTGCTAAGTGCGCTGGGGTTACCAGTTCGGATGTAAGCATGGATTACCTCCTGGCAGATGACGATGAGGTCGTTTCGGATGGCGGCTTGCAGCTCTGGATTGAGTCGGTGCCAGACCGCTTTGGGGGCAATGGACATAAGACCTCCCAATTTTCGATTAGGGTGACAAACTCGCTCACACTTGCCAGCGTGAGCTTTGTCTCCAATATCGGTTGGGTAGGGATAGCTTGTGTGGCTGACAAGGGAATTCGTAAGCGCATGCCATCGCGATAAGACACTGCGACGGATGCTCTGCCAGGGCTTGGCTTGCCGATATAAAGCACCCGAAACCGGCGACCGAACAGCGGGTGCATCGGATCTGTAACTTCAATTTCAGTCAGCGAGCTGTCCGATGGGTGCTTGAAAGGGGCTTCAACTAATGGGTTCGTTTGATAAGATTGACCACGCCGCACTACTCGAAAAACTTGGGTATAAAGGTAAAGTCAGACAACAGATTAAAGCTTGGCTTAAGTCAGGTGTAATCGACAACGACACCTTTTTAGAGACTGAGGAAGGAACGCCCCAAGGTGGCGTAATCAGCCCTTTACTCGCCAACGTAGCCCTTCACGGATTAGAAAATCATCTGAATGAATATGCCAAAACCATTGACCTGAGAAGGCCGGATGGTCGTCGTCAACAAGGATGGCAAGATAAAGTCAAATCTCTGAACTTTGTCAGATATGCAGATGATTTCGTACTAATGCATAAGGACAAAAAGGTCGTCCTAGAGGGAAGGAAAGTTGTAGAAGAGTGGCTAACAGACATAGGGTTAGAACTGAAGCCATCTAAAACCAGAATCGCTCATACACTGCTTGCAGAAGAAAGCGAAGGCGGTAAAGCTGGGTTTGATTTCCTTGGGTTCCATATCCGTTCCTTCAAAGTCGGATACCACTCAAGTATTAGATTAAACACAGGCCATAGACCTGGTATCAGAACACTCATCACGCCAACGAAAGAAGCCTATAGGAAACATCAGAGGAGGCTTAGAGAAACAATCAAAAACAAAAAGATTGAAGGACAAGCCGAACTGATAGAGCAGCTAAACCCTATCATACGGGGATGGATGAACTATTACAGAACCTCTGACATCAGTACCGCAGGCGGGCATCAGAAGCAGGATAACAACCTATTTCACAAGCTCAGGAGTTGGAGCAGGAGACGATGTAATGCGAACTGGAAGAGAGCGTACAAGAAGTATTGGCACTACGTGGAAGTCAAAGGCAGACACCGAAAGGTTAAACGGTTCTCCAGCCGGAATGCCAATGGGGTCTACCTCACTCACCACACCGATACATCCTGTAGCACTAAATACGTGAAAGTAAAAGGTAACGCAAGCCCCTACGATGGCAACCTCAGCTATTGGGCAACACGGATGGGCAAACACCCTGAATTGGATACCCTAAGAGCAAGCTTGCTGAAGAAACAGAAGGGCAAATGCGCTCATTGCGGACTCTACATTCGTGATGAAGATGTGTACGAAGCTGACCATATCCTAGCCAGAGCGTTAGGTGGTAAGAACGTGTACCCAAACCTCCAACTACTTCACGGACATTGCCATGACAAAAAGACTGCGGAAGATATCATGTTGATTAACACAGCCAAGAAGCCTGTATGAGACAAATAGCAGCACTTTTGAGTAGCCGTGTAAAGGGAAACTTTTACGCACGGTTTCGGACGAGAGGGGAGTCATGGCAACATGCTCCTCGACTCTTCTACGATGCGCTAGCGTTGGTACGGGCAACGCCAGTGGGAGAGCAGTGGCCAAGCAACAACGAATTGCAGAAGCTGTGTATCACTCAAGCGAAAAAGACTATAGAGCGTAGCTGGCTGGCTGAGGTCTCTAATATCGCCTTGCAACAATCGGTTGCGGATTTAGGCGTTGCTTTTAAGAACTGGTTCGCGGCGCTTAAAGGCAAGGGCTGTGCTCGATTTCCTCGGTTCAAGAGCCGTCATGGTAAACAGACGGCTCGGTTCCGCAAAGGCGGTTTCTCTCTTAAGAGGGGGAAGCTGTTTTTGGCAAAGCTCGGTCTGTTCAAAGTGGGGTGGTCGCGGCCACTGCCCGCTGGACCTAGCTCCGTGACTGTGATTAAAAACAACGCGGGACAATATTACGCCAGCTTTGTTGTAGATGTTCATCAGAAGAGTGTGGAGCCAGTGCGTGAGTCTATCGGGCTGGATTTGGGTATTAAGACGTTCGCCTTCCCTAGTGTTGGTGAGCCGATTATAGCGCCCGATTATAGCCGGTTGGACCGTCGTATCCGACGCTTACAAAAACGCCTAGCACGGCAGGAAAAGGGCTCCAACCGTCGCACTGTCACTAAGCAAAAAATAGCCAAGCTACACCTGAAGATACGCAACATCCGCCAGGATTTCCTGCACAAGACCAGCACTAAGTTGATCCGCGAAAACCAAACGGTGTGCTTAGGAACGCTCAATAAACAACTGTCGGATTTTGCGGAATAGCCTTGTAGTTCCATTTGGGTAAGAACTCATCGGCAACGATTTTTAGATTTCGCTTGATTTCGTCAGTGGCATTACGGCCTGCCAAATACTTTCGATG
>JBCDAG010000377.1:0-6909 GCA_039186165.1 Cyanobacteria bacterium P01_F01_bin.53 | reverse complement strand
AGCTGCAAGCCGTGAGGAAGTTACTAGAGGCACGAAAGGAATCACCAGAAATCACTGAATCAGAGACCACTTAAAACCTAAGAACCCGAAAATCTGCTGTATCTGAACCTCAAGCAAGAATGTTACGCTCTCGGTATAAAGAGTCGTTTATATAACACTTACCCTGTGGTAAACACGCAAAAAAGTAAAGACTCTGTGACAAATGTAAGCACATGCGTGCCGAACATTGGGGTCTTAGGTAACATTAAGATGAAGATTGTAAGGTAGCTCTCATAAAAATCGAGACACACTCTAGGTATCATTACTTAGGTTTCTGGGAGTGATTCCAGTCTGGCTCGTGCCTTTATGTACCTTTCAATATTTTCTATAGGCAGCGTCGTCGCTTGCCATATGTCCTCTACCCACGATTTAATATCCGGGCGTCTATCGTCCCTGTTCTCCGTTATGGAATCTGCGAGTCCCGAACACCAACCAGAACAACCTCCCGGCCATATTGCTAATTTTGTCGGTATTGTGATCGCCACAATGACGCTCACCCTGCCGCTGTACGCAATATCAACTTTCAGTACCGCCGAGGCCACGGTTACACAGCAGCCATCCCCCTTATCACTGAGGGCAAAAGAATAGGACATACCCCCAAAGAAAGCTAGTTAAAGCTATTTCCGATACATCTATTTCCGTAGCAGCCGTCTGCACTATGACAAAGCATTAGCGTGCATTGGCTCGATTAACCCGCTGCAAACTTCAAAGTTTCAAACTTTAAAGTCAAAAAGCGGCCTAGTGAAGACTGGGCCGCTTTTTGCGTATCTATGCTGAATGCGCCCCATGCTCCCGTAAAATGCATTCGGAGGGTTGCTGTAGGTTTAGGCAAAATTGGCAGTTATGCCTACGCTATGGCCTGCAATGCCCTCCAGCGCAGTCATCTTTAAACAGGAGAAATTGTGGACCTATCCCGCATTCCCGCTCAGCCCAAACCCGGTATCGTTAACGTTCTCATTGAGATTCCCGGCGGCAGCAAAAACAAGTACGAATTTGACAAGGACATCAACGCATTCGCCCTAGATCGCGTTTTGTACTCCTCCGTGCAGTACCCCTACGACTACGGCTTCATCCCTAACACCCTTGCAGACGATGGCGATCCGCTCGACGGCATGGTCATCATGGACGAGCCCACATTCCCTGGCTGCGTTATCCCTGCGCGCCCCATCGGCATGATGGAAATGATTGACGGTGGTGACAGAGACGAGAAAATTCTCTGTGTCCCTGCTGACGATCCTCGCTATGTCAACGTTAAAACCATCGATGATATTGACGCTCATCGCCTAGCTGAAATCGCTGAATTCTTCAAAACCTACAAAAACCTAGAGAAGAAGGAGTGTGAAGTCCTTGGCTGGAAAAATCTCGATCAGGTTCAACCCCTGATTGATGAGTGCGTCAAAGCAGCTAGCTAATAGCTGCGATCGCCCTCAATACAAAAGCCCTGAAGTATTGGCCGCTAAAGCCTTGGCCGCTAGAGCCTTGGAAGCACTGGATTACTTCAGGGTTTTGTCGTTCTGTGAAGTCATTATCAAGCCGATGACGACACTATTAAGCGAGCATAAATCGTCGTGGTGTGATAGCGCCTCAATGCGACCGCCAGCAAGGTTTTGCCATAACTCGCCAAAATCAATGTAAACACTGAGATCACCCCCCCTTTCCCCTGGGCTCACTAATGGTCACACGCCTATGGCCACTCAGCCTGAACCACACTGCTAGTGACCAGGGATATAGACGAGCCGGTTACGCTATTAGCACCTTTTCTCACTCGCCATGATTCACACAGCTCGCAAAGCCACTGCCCACTCATCAGAAACAACGGTTCAAGCCCAGTTATCTGTAAAATTTTGGGGTGTGCGAGGGAGTGTGCCAACGCCAATCGCGGCCAACCAGCGCTATGGCGGCAACACAGCCTGTGTGGAAGTGCACATAGGGGGACAACACATTATTTTTGACGGGGGCACTGGATTAGTAGAGCTAGGTCATCAGCTCCAGAGCCAAGATGCCCCCATTGATGCGCACCTCTTTTTTACCCATACTCAGTGGGATCGAATCCAAGGATTTCCCTTTTTTCAGCCTGCTTTCACCACGGGCAACCGCTTTTCGATCTACGGCGGGACCGCGCCCAATGGCGCATCCATCAAGCATTGCCTCACCGATCAAATGCTGAAGCCACATTTTTCGATGCCCTTGCAAAATATGCGGGCTGAGCTAGCGTTCCACCATCTAGCCGCAGAATCCAACTTTCAGATTGGCGATGTGTTGGTCGAAACGCTTCAAATTAACCCTGCCACACAGGCCCTAGGCTATCGTTTGACCTGGGAAGATTACACCGTAGTATATGCCACCGACACCCCGATTAATTGCGTGGATCTGGACTTTCTTCAGTTCGTAGACCAGGCTGATATCTTGCTTTACGATGGCACCTACTCCGACTTGGGCTATCTGCGGGATGTTCACAACGAAGCACTCAATCCCTGGGATGCCGGTCTCGATATTGTTAAAAAAGCCAATATTAAAGAGCTGGCGCTGCTGCACCATAGCCCGGTTCAAAGCGATGAATGCTTAGACCAGCTACAGCACGATATGCGCGATCGCTTCGCCAACACGCATATCGCATACGAAGGCATGGTAATCAATCGGTAGGTCATCGGTAGGCCTAAAAATTACCCACCGTACTGCACCCGATAAATTCTGTTATTCGCCTCATCGGTCAGCAGCAGTGCACCATCAGGCATCACCAATAATCCCACCGGACGGCCCCAGGTAGTAGGCCCGCTGGGATCGATTAAAAAACCCGTCAAAAAATCTTCGTACGCCCCCGTAGGTCGGCCCGCCGCGTCAAACGGAATGAACACTATCTTGTAGCCCGTGCCCTCACTGCGATTCCAAGAGCCACGAAAGGCTGTGAAGGCACCGTTTCGATAGCGCTCTGGAAAGGTTTCACCGTCGTAAAACTGTAGGCCTAAAGCCGCTGAATGTGACTGAAACAGCACATCGGGCGTTTTGGTTTGGGCAACCAAATCCGGTGCCCTGCTGCCCCCATTCACCAGCTGACGCGGGTCCAACTTATCCGGCGTCAGGTAGGCATAGGGCCAACCAAAAAACTCACCGGATTGAACCCGCGTAAAATAATCCGGCACCAAATCATCCCCCAGCCCATCGCGTTCATTCACGTTGGTATATAGCTCTCCAGTCTCAGGGTGAAAATCCAACCCCACGGGATTCCGGAGGCCGCTGGCAAAGGTTTGCACATTGCTGCCATCTAGGCCCATCGTTTGCACCGAGGCGCGGGGTAAGGCCTCCTCATCTGCATTCGACTTAGAGCCGATGGACACGTAAAGCTGATTGCCCGTTGGTGAAACGACCACATTGCGGGTCCAGTGCTGGTTGTAGCCACCACCGGGAAGGGTGGCAATCTGCTCGCCCCGGTCTTCGAGGGCCGACTGTCCTGGCTCAAAAGGAAACCGCCGGACTTCGTCGGTATTGCCCAGGAAAAAGAAGCCGGGTGCAAAGGCCATGCCGAAAGGAATATCGAGCCCATTGCGGGCCGTCGCAAACGGACTATATTCCTCTGCTGTGCCATCGGCATCCGCATCGACTAATCGCCGAATCCGGTTTTGGCGGGTTTCTGTCACTAAGACATCGCCATCGGGCGTTAAGGCGAGCCACCGAGGTTTGTCCAAATTGTCTGCAAACACATTGACCGTAAAGCCTTCTGGAACGTTCAGAACGGGATTTTCAGGGGGCGCTACCACAACTGGAGACTTGCGGGCACTCTCTGAGGCGTAGGGTTCTGGCAGGTCGTCTAAGGAAATTTGGATAGGTTCAGGGACTAACGGCGCAGTCTCAATGGTCACCACATCAGGCGCTAGCACTATTTTTGAGGCATCTGCCTCAGATAGCGGCGGTTGGCAACCCGCTAATAGCAGGCCCATTCCCAGAATTCCAGTCCAGCATCTACTCGCTGATCGTCGAGCTGTGAGAGGAGAAACCATAACGGAAAACCTGGCTACAGAAACGCTAAGGAACGAGGATTGAATAAGCTGCCCAACTTTACCAGCTGCCCTTCGACTGCGCTCAGGGCGCGGTTTCAGGAACTGCCGCTAGCTGCCAGAAAATACCGCTGGCTGAGCGTAGTCGAAGCCACAACCCACCGGATTTAACGGTGCTTTTCTCGAATGCTTGATCCTTAGAGAAAATTGATGATGTGTTCAGTCGTTATTTTAGCCTGTTCCAAATGGGGCACATGGCCGCAATCTTCAATCCATATCAGCTTGCACTGATTAATATCCGCCGCGAAGCGGGCCGCATCTTTTATCCCTAAAATTTTGTCCTGCCGTCCCCACAGGACGAGCGTGGGCGCAGAAATTTGTGCAATTCTATTGGATAAAAAGTTATAGCCCCCGCTTTTGGTAAAAGCAATTAGGGCTTCTGACCAGCGGGGCATCAACAGATGTAGTGCGGCACATAGCTCGGCATCAGGGGTTACGAAGGATTTGTCGTAGTAGGCATTTTCGCTAATTTTTCGGCGGACCCAGGGGCTGCGCAAAAAGTTCGTTACCCATCGATCCAACGGTGGAAACATCAGCTTGCCGGGTCCAGAAGCTGTCGCATATCCCACCGCATCGAGTAGCACCAGTTGTGTTACCTGTGTAGGATGGCTCACCGCAAAATCGATCGCAACGCCACCGCCCATGGAGGCCCCGACGAGGGTCACTGGCTGGCCGACAATCTGCTGACAAAAGCCTAGCAAATGCTGCTGTATTAGGGCAGGGTTTACATCTTCAGTGGCAGCGCGATCGCAAAAACCAAACCCCAGCAAATCGACGGCATACACCTTATATTGCTTCGCCAATAGCGGCACCAACCGCCGAAATTCAAACAACGAACTGTCGAACCCGTGGAGCAAGACCAGCGGTGGACCTTCACCCTGGCAAACGTAACTTGTCGCTACCGGATTGGACTGACTCTCAAGGGTGATGTCAGTCCACTGGATATTTTGCGCGATCTCAATTGAAGTCTCTTCCGTAAGTCCTGCGGCTTCTGCGGGTAACGTCATCTCTGAAGACATCACATCTGAAGACATTACAGTCTTATCTTGTATAGCCTGATCGCTCATTTCACTCATCACGGGCTGCATCGGTCATTAAATCTGTCGTCGAAGCCTCTGCTGTTGAAGAGCCGGGGCCATCCGCCAGCATTTCCGCACTTGGCAGTGCCCGATATCGCTGCCGCGCATCCACATAGCAGCTGGCAATAATACCCATCAACACCCACCACAGTGTGCTGATTTGAGGCCGGTACCATACCGTATCGAACAGGCCTTGGGTGAGTAAGCCCGCCATCGCAGCGATCGCGCCAATCAGCCAATACCCCTCCTGATCTAACGACTGCCGAAACCGTCCTAGCTGTGCCCAGCCCTGTTGAAACGCCACAATCAGCATCCAGCCAAAGCTCAAAATGCCAATAATCCCAGCTTCTACAGCCGTTTCAAAATAAATGGAATAGGCACTAAGCGCCGTGTAGCGCGGCCTTTGGAACAGCGGATAGATTTTGTTAAATGCCTCATTACCAGGGCCAATACCCGTGAGGGGCCTAGCCCGAATCATTTCAAACACGGCCTCATACACATTCAGCCGGAAATCATTACTACTATCGCCGCGCAGGGCAAACATACTCAACACCCGCTCTTGAACTGGGGGCACCAGCACAATACTGGCCGCCACCAGCACCGCTGAACCACCCAGCAATAAGGGCAGAGCCCAGGTCCGCCAGAAAGGGGGAAACTTAGAATTCCACCAGTACACCATCAGCACAATCATCACAAAGCCCATGGCCACAAAACCCAGCCAGCCGCCTCGGCTCAGGGTTAAAACTAAGCAGGCGCTACTGGTTAACGCCATCACCGCAGCCAGTAGCTTAGGCAACCACTTGGGCCACACAAACATCGCCATCGTGCCAAAGGTCACCGCAGGCATCAGATAACCCGCGAGCAAATTAGGATTTCTCAAATAGCTGTACACACGTGTTGCGCCCGCCATATTCGACTCAGGATCCGTCCAGGTCGCCAGCTCCTCCGCGCCGAAAAAGTATTGACGAATGCCATACACCGACACAATCAGGGCAGTGAGCAAGTACACCAAAATCAGCCCCGAGCGCAGCTCCTTAACCCGCAAAATACGCGCAGTGAGAATAAAGAGAAGGATATTCAGCGTCAGCTTTACCAGTCCTGAGAGCGCCGCAGCCTTGACCGGTGAAAAGGCCGTCGCCACCAGCATGGTCCCCCAGTACACAATCACCACAATATGAAGTGGGGTGAGCCAGCCTTCAGCGCGATCGCTCACCGTCAGCAAAAACCAAAAGCCCGCCGAAGCTAGCAGCAACCAGCCAATTAGCGTTGTAGACACATAGGGGGCAAGGGCGAGCAGCGCCGCCACAAATACCCAGGCAATCCCATCCCCCCAGGCCAATAGCCAACTCCCCTGCCGCCAGCTTCTTAGCGGCGAGAGCAATCGATGCAAGATGCTCACCTCTCGCCATTGATGGAAAGCAAAGCGGTTTAGCGTGATGCCCGAGGTGATCGGGCCGGTGACGCGTTGAAGATTTATGCCAAACATAAAATCGCCGTTTCGTTAGGGGTGGGGCTATTTTTGAGACCGAAAGCATCGATATCAAAAACATCTGTGTCTATTTTCGGGATTCATCAAGACTTGCCTTGATGATACAGATAGTACGGCTTATGTGAGTGAACCGACTGAAGTAGTGGCAGAAGAAACGAGGAGCGCTCAAGATCAAGGTAACCAAACACAAAACCTTGAAACTCCTCATGACAATGGTAGAAGCAGATGACCTGTTGATACAGGTGTTTGT
>JBCDAG010000376.1:0-6914 GCA_039186165.1 Cyanobacteria bacterium P01_F01_bin.53 | reverse complement strand
GAGAGAAGAGAAAAGTCTCTCAGGCTAACACATAATCATTTTTGCAAGAGGTCTAGTGTAAGTCACAGAGCGAAAGCAAGCGCAGCCTTATAGTCTCACGAACCGTATTTGAGCTGCATAATGGTTATGGAATCAGCAGTGTAACAAAAACTATGAGCTGGCGGAGGTCCCCAGTTCTAGCCAGCTTTCGATGAGTCTAAAGTCACTTGATATTCACCGGCTCAACAACTTTTCAATGGAGAGAGCTAACTGTTTTAATTTAACCGGTTTACTAAGGTATGTAGTGGCACCTGCGGCAAGGCAAAGTTCTTGATCTCCAGGCATGGCCCGGGCTGTGAGTGCGATGATAGGGATCTGGCTCAGTTCAGGAAGTTTGCGGATATGCTGGATAGCTGTCAACCCGTCCATGCCGGGCATTTGAATGTCCATAAGAATGATATCTGGTGGTTCACCTTGAGCAAGATCAATGGCGGCCTGACCATTCTTGGCGACTTGAATGTGATAGCCTTTGACGTCTAGGTAAGGGACTAGAGTATTGATATTGGAATCTTTATCTTCCGCCAGTAAGATGAGGGGGCGGACACTGGGGTGTTCAGTATCAGAGATTTCTGGATTCAACTTCAGCGTAGGTTTGGTCGTGGGGAGACTCGACTCAGCAGGTATACAGGGCAATTTCAAGGAAAAGCAACTGCCAACTCCAATTTCACTGGTGGCAGCCACCGCTCCACCATGGAGTTCAACGATTCGTTTGACCAAAGCTAAGCCTAGACCAGTGCCCTCATATTGTCGATTAAGGGCACTTTCAACTTGAGTAAAAGGTTGAAACAATTTATCAAGATGTTCTGGCGCGATCCCAATCCCAGTATCAGAGACAATAAAAGATAAATAATTTTGAGAAGATGGAGCGACGGTATCAAGCTCGACGGTATCAATGGGAGCGTGAACAAGATTAGCATTCGCGTTTAAAGTGCTCATCTTCTCTTTTAAGGTGACTTCGAGCGTCACACAGCCTCCTTCTGAGGTGAACTTGACTGCATTGTTAAGTAGATTAATTAAGACTTGACGCATACGCCGCTCGTCCAGCATCAGCGTTGGCAGGTTCGGCATCAGCTTTGTTTCCAAGCGAATTTTCTTCTTCAGCGCCTGTTGCTTAATGAAGGCAAGGCTAGATTGGCAAAGGTGATGAATCTCGGTAGGCGCTAATTCTAACTCAACCTGTCTGGCTTCAATTTTAGATAAGTTAAGAACATCATTGATCAGTTCTAGTAGGTGCTCCCCACTTTTCTCGATCGTTTTCAAAAATCCATATTGTTGTTCAGTGATAGAGTCAACTATCTGTTCTTGAAGTAATTCTGTTAAGCCGAGAACAGAGTTGAGTGGTGTTCGAAGCTCATGACTCATGTTGGCTAAAAACTCGCTTTTAGATTGGTTCGCAATCTCTGCATTCTGTTTGGCAATCTTTAACTCAGCTGTCCGCTGCTCGACCCGGTTTTCCAAATTTTGTTGAATTGCTTTAAGCTCAGCTTCATTAAGACGGAGTTGTTCCTCGGCTCGAAGCTGCCGTTGGACGGTAATTGTTAATAGCACAATAATTCCAAGCCCAAGGCTGAAGATAACGAGGCTTGTAATCAGCAAGGTTCGATTTTCAGCAACCCATGAAACATCTTGATTAATAACCTGACTTCCGGGTGGAATATTACTCAGGGAAATTCCCTGTGTCTTGAGTTCATGGGAATCAAAAATCCACTGGTTTTCTGATTCCAGAATCGGTGGAATTTCATTGATAGGCGTTCCTTGAAAAAACTGCTCAACTAAGGCAACAGCCTGCTGGCCATGGGAACTACCCTGAAGCACTTTACCCCCAACTATCCCCTTGCCAACGAGCAAAATGGTATCGGCGTAAATAGGGTTTGGCACAGATTGATTGAGAGCTTCAACGCCTTCTTTATAACTAAGTAAAGCACCCTGGGGTGTATCTCGGCGCAGTTGGCCCAACAACATGATGGGCCAATGGTCAGGATAAGGCGCGATGACCTTTTTGATGTTTTCGGCAACCAAGTCGATGCTCTCAATCACTTTTTCAGGCGCATTGGGTAGATTTTGCAGTCCCTCGATTCCTTTTCGGTGGGCAACACCGGTTGCAGTAGAATCTCCAATCACAATAATGCCCTCACTATTGTTTTGACGTACTGCTTCTAGGAGTGTTGCCATCGATTGGTGGGTCTCAAACACGCCGGTTATATCATTGGCTTCCAACAATGACTCTCGTACATGGTTGATCCCGAAAAATACAAGCGGAACATCTGGTAAAAAAGAATTTCGATTTTTCAGGATTAAGTCTAGGCCTGGATCATCTCCAACCATGAGCACATCAATAGGTGTGTCGCGATATTTCTCGCGGAGATTCTGAAAAAACGTCAAGTGATAATGAATTTCTGGATAGCGCTTACTATCTAGAAATTCATGGAATACTTCAACCTCTCGATCGAGTTCTTCAAAACCCTGATCGATTCCTGCTTTAGTCTGCTGAGTCCATGAAAGTTCTGAATGATAAGAATGAATTACTAGGACGCTATGTCCGTCGTTTGTAGACTTGGCCTCCGAACTCAACATGATGAATGAGATGAAGCAAATCAAGAAGAAACGTGCTTGTTTGAAAAAAACTGAATTCAACTCAACCATCAACTGAAGCATTGTACGAATGGGGCTTTGAGAAGATACAGATGATTCAACTGCCGATGGCAGCCCAATCTCTTTTGAGTAAAGCCGTGCTAGATTCTCCTAATATTAGGATATATGACTTGATGGAATCGTTGGTGACACCGGGAGGAATTCGGCTTGAAGAGCCTTTCTATACAAGGTTTTCATACGTTCTGAGTTTTGGTAAGCTAAACATCTTGTCAGATAGAGGAAAGTTCTATCTGACAAGATGTTTAGTCGTTATCAATGGCCGAGTCATCCTTAGCTTTTTAAGGGCTAATTCACATCAGCCTATGGCTCTAGTGTCAAGAACCTAACATAATTCGTAGGGCAAACGCATGCCTTCAAGGCGACTCGATCTATTGCCTTGAGGGGGTAGGGCGTTTCAAGTGGATACGCAAAGATAAAGTACTTCCCCTACAAAAATAAAGCGTAACGAGACTTGAGGGCCTGTAGTTTGTAGTTGACTAGCGCTTGTAAGTCAACCAGAATTGACTCATCTTAAGTGGCCGTAGTCTATGACTAGCCTGACCTTCTCCTCCGCCCATCAACTCGCTCAAAAGATCAGGGACCGTCAAGTCTCTGCCACTGACGTTTTAGAAGCTCACCTGGCGCAAATCAGTAAGTACAATGCAAAGCTAAACGCTATATGTACCCTAGATGAAAAGAATGCACGTAACAGGGCTGTAGCCGCAGATGAAGCGCTTAGTCGCGGAGAATGCTGGGGTGCCCTACATGGCGTCCCCATTACAGTGAAGGATATCTTTGAAACCTCAGGCCTACTAACAACAGCAGGCTATAGGCCTCTGAAGGCGCATGTCCCTACACAAGATGCGGTAGTCGTAGCTAGGTTGAAAGCTGCTGGTGCGATTATTATCGGTAAAACTAATCCGGCTGAGTTAGCGAGTGACTGGCAGGGAATAAACAGCATTTTTCCTCGCGTGAACAATCCTTGGAACTTGACTCATACACCAGGGGGAAGTTCGAGTGGTAGTGCAGCTGCGATCGCTGCTGGACTCTCGCCCCTGGATATTGGCGATGACTTTGGTGGTTCAGTTCGTCAGCCTGCCCATTTCTGCGGTATCTACAGTCTCAAGCCGACAGACCGTCGTGTGCCTACTACGGGACACATCCCAGAGATGCCAGGTGCTGACATTAGGTCAATTCGGCAGATGCTGACCATTGGCCCACTGGCTCGTTCAGTTGAAGACTTGAGGCTGTGTCTACAGTTGATCTCAGGACCTGACAGTAGCCAGCCGAGTATCCCGCCTGTTCCTTTAGATATTCCTAACAAACGCCCGTTGAACGAGCTACGAATTGCTTGGGCAGATGAGATTTCTCCCTTTTTTGTTGATTTTCAAACTAAAGCAGCGATGAAGGTGGTTGCCAGTACCTTAGAGGCTTCTGGGTGTGTCATAGAGACCTGGCAGCCGGATTTTGATTTCGTTGCAGCTTGGCAGATAGGATTTGAGGTCAGTGTCTACAACACCATTCACGCATATCCGGTAGCCGCAGAGGGTGCGATGAGCAAGATGGCATTTATGTGGAGAGAAGCAACTCAAGGAGAAGCAGCGCTACGACAGCTAGGCAATATTCCGAAGATGGCAATTCCAATTTTTCTAAAGTCTAGTCTGAAAGGGTATTTTGCAGCGCTGACACAGAGAGACGAACTGATTGCTCGTATGGATAGTGCCCTCGAGCCTTGGGACGCTTGTGTATTACCGGTCGCGATGACATCTGCATTCCCGCACTGTCCTACAGGCCAAGCCATCGATGTAAACGGACAAAAGGTTCCATACATGATGGCCAACGGTGCCTATACAGGGTTCTTTGCGATGAGTGGTCATCCCGTTGTTGTTATTCCTATTGGTAGAACGAAAGAAGGCTTGCCAATCGGGATGCAGATTGTAGGAAAACGGTGGCAAGAGATGACACTGCTTCATATCTCTCAAGCAGTAGATGAATTAGTGGGAGATTTTCAGTGTCCTCCAGGCTACTAGCGAATTTTGGATTTGTTCATAGGAGATTCTATCGCTTGGATGAGTTACGCCTTTTTAAGATTAGTAATCCCATCAATGCCGTTAGCAAGAGCCCACCAACCCCTGAAACATCAGGAACGCTGGCTGCATTCTTTTGAGCAGGCATGACCACGGTAGGTAGGGTAGGCTGTTTCGATAATATTTCTCCTAGGGGTATGTCAGTAAAGTACGCTGACTTTTCTGAAGCTAAATCAGTAGGCTTTACTAAGTCATGTATTAGGCTCTCAGGGGTTATTGCTGGTGGAGATAGTTCATCGCTATACACATATAATTTTTCTGGAGTGAGCGATCGCGTGGAGTCTGTTTTTGGTTGAATCGTCTGGACTTCCCACTGTAGATTTTCAACATACTGATCTACGATTGTCTCAAAAGATGATTGAGGCAATTCTGTACTATTCTCTTCGGGGATTCTGACTATTGGGTTGCCAACGCTTGTTTGAACCGTTACTATTAGTGCCCCTGAAATACCCCCAAAGGTCGTTGTTGCAAAGCACAATGCTAAGAGGTGCTTAGAGGCCAGGCCCGAAGCCACATTTTCTTTGAAAAAAGCACTTTTGCCATTTGCAAGGACCTCGATTATGGGCTTTGCATCTACATTTTGTGCGGAATCACTGGGGTGAAAATAATTGATTGTTACATTGGAATTGGTGACATCCCCTCCAATGGAAACATGGGAGTTCTTATGCGAATCTAGATTTGTATAATCGCCGCTGGCCTGATGCCCATCACCACCAATATCAGCAGGCTTATAATCGTCTGCCATGGAGGGGACTCAGGACACGACAAAAATGCATTCCTCCTAGACCATAAGCCTCGCTAAAAATAGCTATTTTCAGCAGTGTCTAGGATAAAAATTGAAAAATAAGAATTAATCAATGATGCGCCCCCATAGAATATGGCAGCTGTTTTTCTAGGAACGCTCCTAAAATAAGCAATCTTTATGCAAGATTTATTGTTCCGACTTATTAACGAAGTTTTTTTGATTGCAGGCAACGTTATCTGAAATTTTCGGGGCTGAAAAATCACATAGGAATAGCGCTTTTTTAGCCGAGGTAACTACGTTTGTTTGCTATTTCGATAACACTTAAGATTTGGTTGAAAGGGCTTCACTGAAAAAACTGTTCTGTCATCTCATCAGCCGGAAACAGGCACTCTAGCCGTAGCTCCTGTAGGGTAATATCTTGCGGCGTTCCCAAGGTCGTGAGTGTCGTAAAAAGGCTCAATTGCTGTTCTCCTTTGGTAAAGCTCGTCGTGAGGAGCGGGAGCTGCCAATTCTCTTTTATGGGCGCTTGCCATAACGCTTTTACGTCAGGATAGGTCAGTAGCTCATCAAATAGCGTTTGAGACTGCTCATCTTGCCCTTCCGCCAGGGTTTCTCGATGTATGCGGTGGATAAGATGGGGCGCGATCGCCTCCCAATTAGCCACATAAGCCCTGATGCCCTCAGGATGAAACATCAGCTTCATCAGATTCGGCCCAACCTCTTCAGGCACGGCCTGCCCAGCCAGTAGCCATCCCAATAGCTTTTCAGCTCCCCTGTTGGCCTTTATCTGGTTCCAATAGCGATCCATCACCAGTGCCGGATACGGTTCTTGCTGACGTAGCGTAAAGTCTAAAGCCCGTCGGATGGGGGCGATTTCGGGGGCACTCAGGTCAAATTCTGAATACGTGGGTGCGAATCCGGCGGCGGTGAGTATTTTGTTTTGCTGGCGCAGTGGGATATCTAGCACGTTCGCCAGCTTCAGCACCATGTCACGACTGGGTTTGGCCCGGCCCGATTCAATAAAGCTAATGTGCCGCTGGGAAACATCACTGGCCACAGATAGATCCAGCTGACTAAAATTTCGCTGCGATCGCCAATGCTTCAGTAATTGTCCAAAAGCCTTGTCTGTACCGGTTCCTGAGCCCATTGTAAAATAGCTGGCAAAGCAGCTGGCAAGACATCCACACCTCATTATTACCTCAAAGGTAATTGAAATGATTATCTCCTTTGCGCATACTTGGGCTATGCATTCACCTGCACCGTATCGATTTATCGTTGGTGTCTTTAGTTTTTCGCCATGTTTGAGCGCTCGTGTTTAGCATGATCCCGTTGAACGATGAGGAAGAAGACCGTCAGACAGCTTTGCTCATTTGGGAACGCGCCAATCTCATCAGATTTTCGCCGAAACTCTT
>JBCDAG010000375.1:0-6923 GCA_039186165.1 Cyanobacteria bacterium P01_F01_bin.53 | reverse complement strand
GTACAGTTCGCCATATAGTCTCCCGACCACTACATCGAGGTCGCCATCGCTATCCAAATCGGCCAAGCTGAGGAAGCTGCTGGTGCCAGTGCGGATGAAGGGATTGTCTGTTCCTGTTCGTCGGGTGTAGGCAGGGGCAGTGGCGCTGCCTGTGTTCTTGTAGTAGTCGAGGATGCCATAGTCTCGCCCGACCACCAAATCAAGCAGGCCATCCCCATCCACATCGGCCAAGGTGGGGGCGTTTTGGATGCGCACATTAATGTCATTAAAGGGATTGTTCGTGCCGGTTCGTCGGGTGTAGGCAGGGGCAGTGGCGCTGCCAATATTCTCATAGTAGTACAGGCTGCCATTGAATTCCCCAGACACCACATCGAGGTCGCCATCGCCATCCACATCGGCCAAGGCGGGGGCGCTGTTTGTGCCCACATTGATGCTAGTGAAGGGGTTGACTGATGGAGTCGAAAAGCTGTTTGTGACTACATTGATGCTAGTGAAGGGGTTGACTGATGGAGTCGAAAAGTCGAGTGAGCCTTTGCCATCATTGCGAGCGATGGGGGGCTTATTGAGCCGCTCAAAAGCTCCAATATCAACAGCCGTCTCCTGCACCCGATCAAAGCCATCGCCGCGCTGGTCAAAGGGCACATTTTCCGCCGTATCCCCATCACTATCCTGGTCACTGACGTCAGTTGGAATGTTGGCTGCATCCCCTGCATTAATGGCTGGGGAGCCTGACACCAGGGCAATGGTTTCAGTGGGTCCGCCATTGTCTTGCAAGAGTGGATCGCCCTGACTATCTACTGCCAAGATGTTAGCCAAGGCGGTTGGCTTATGGGTGGCGGAACTGGAATTATCAGAGGTCGAAACAATATCAGCGGCCCCAGGAGTAACGCCCTCAAAGGCGTCATCATAGGTTTGATCGCTATCTCCCAATAGATTGTTGGCATTCACAACAATGCTATTACCCGCTGCGTTGAAGATTTCATTGCCATCGCCGGTGGCCCGGTTTCCACTAATCAGACTGTTGGTAATGGTGGTGGTGGTGCCCCCGTTGGCAAAGGTGGCGATCGCGCCGCCATCTTCGCTAGCCGTATTACCTGTCAGAGTATTGTTGTTCAGGCTTGCCTGGTCGGTATTCAGGAGAAAAACACCCCCGCCATCAAGCGCCGCACTGTTATTGACAATGGTACTGTTGGCAATGGCGACGGTGCCATATTGACTTAATAATGCCCCTCCAAATCCTGTTGTGGCCGTATTGCCGGTGAGGGTACTGTTGGTAACCGTCAGGTTTGACCGGAGGCTGACGATCCCGCCCCCATTGCTATTACTACCCCCTGTTATAGTGATGCCGTTGAGCAGGACATTGCTATAGCGAATATCTAATACACGGGAATTGCCTGCGGCATTAATGGTGAGTTGGCTGGCATCGGAGCCATCAATGGTGACACTGCTGTTGGCAATCGATAGTGCTCCCTGGGTGCTATCCAAGGTGATCGTCTGACCCGCCAGGTCACTACTAAAGGTGATGGTACCGCCATCGGCAATGTTTGCCAGGGCATCCCGCAGGGAGACATCGCCATCAAACACATCGCCATCGGCTTCATCGGTGAGCGTATCGACCACCAATGTGGCGAGGTCAAACTCAATCGCCCCAATATCTGTGGCAGTATCCACCGTTCGTACTTGCCCACGCTGGTCGATGGTGAGACTAGCCGTGTTGCTGCCGGCATTAATGGCCGGGGAATCGGATTGCAGGTTATGGGTCAGGGTGGGGCCACCATTATCGGCCAGTGCCTCCAGACCTGCATCCAATGGGGAACCGGCAGTCCCGACGATATCGCCATTGCTGCCATCGATGAAGCCCGTACTGCCATTCCCGTTGCCAATCAGGTTATTGCCACCGCTGGTAAAGTTACCCGACAGGTCATCATTGCTGGTATTTCCCGCCACGATGGTGCTGGTCAAGGTGGCCACGCCATCGTTGTTATTAATCCCCCCACCCGTCGCAGCACTATTGTCCGTGAGAGTGCTGTTATGAATGGTCAACGTTGATGATGCATCAGTGAGGTCGATGTTGTGGTAAATGCCACCCCCCGTGTTACTTGCTGTATTGCCACTAATGGTGCTGTTACTCACGCTGACGGAGGAATCCAGCGTATTGCCAAAGGTATCACTATAAATCCCGCCCCCATTCGACCCGGATGAGTTATCACTAATGGTGCTGTTTTCAATGGTGAGGGATGCCCCCAGGTTCCAGATGCCGCCGCCATCATCCGTGGCGGTATTGCCGCTGACGGTGCTATTAGTGACGGTCAGGCGCTCACGGTTAAAAATGCCGCAGCCATCTGTCGCGCTGCCGCCCGTGATAGTGAGATTGGCCAGGACAATATCGATAAAGCTGTTGTTGCTGTTGTTGTTGATCGTAAAGACACGGGAATTGCCGCCAGCATCAATAGTGATATCGGCGGTGGATTCATCGCCATCGACATCGCCATCAATGGTCACATCATCAGTGATGGCCAGCTCGCTGCTTAGCTGAATCAGGCTGCCCGCCAAGCTGGGGTCAAACTCAATGATGTCAACCCCCACTGTGGCGTTGGCATTCAGAATTGCCTGCCGCAGGGAGCCGGTTCCACTATCATTTGTATTCGTGACGTTAAAGGTAGCCATTCTCTAAACCTCTCAAAATGCAAGCGCGATCGGAAACAACGCCAGAAAGCTTTATACAGACGCAGAACGATGAGCCACAGGCCCACAAAAAACCGCGAGTCTTCTGGCTTCAGGAGACGGGAGGGAGTTCGCTAGAGTCTTAGCGCCTCTTCATCGTTCGCCAAGGCTGAACCTGAGTCAGCGATTGACTGCCACATGACTATGGGAAGGGGAGGAGCAACGAACTGAAGACAGAAAGCAAAAAGTGGCCTACCCTGCCAGGGTTTCCCAGCTTAAACGTGAGTATCCTCAAACAGAACCATCCAGTCCCTGCCGTGATTTCAACTAAATGCCTGATGCCCCATCGTCAGATTCACTATCGCCAATTTCTCAAAAAGGCGAAATACATAAAGAGTTAGGTTTGTTCATTTAAAGAGTTAGGTGTTCATTTAATAGAGTTAGGTTATGAGGTTTCTTAGGGAATCAACTTAAGGCGAGAAAGATGGGTTGAGACAGAATCCAGAATTCAGGAGCTAGGAGTCAGGAGAGCATTGGATTCTAGCTCCTAGCTCCTAGATGCCCTCCCTGACCGAAATTTCCCAACTTAAATTACATGCTGTTTCTTAGCAAGCAATTACCCGCAAAGGTATATTCATGTTGAACAGTCTTCGTTAGGGCTTATAAAAACAGCCTTCATCTTGAGTGTGACTTGCTCCCTTTACATACTGAGTCAGCCGTGCCCGAATCTCATCGGTCTTGAGTTTCTTCGCCAGTGCCAGCAGCGGCACTACAAACGCTTCGTAATCCGGTTCAGCGGCCATCAACTGTTCCAACTGGCGACGGACGCTGCGAAAATCCCCGCTCACCGCTGCAGCATGCACCGATCGCAACTGTTCTAGAGATGGAATGATTATCGCTCCGGCTTCTAATGCAGCCGTTGTAGTCGCCCCTAAATCATCCCCCGCGTATTGCCATTCCAGTCCCAGTGCTGAGGCTAAAAGGTCAAATAGTTGGGCCGCATCAATCGGTTTAGGGAGAAAGTCATTCGCCCCTGCATCAAGGGCCAACTGTTGATCCGACTGAGCCACCGATGCCGAGGAAGCAATCACTTTTTGATGGGCCAGGATATCAGACCGACGAATGTGCTTGAGCAATGCATACCCATCCATCACCGGCATGGCTAAATCCGTAATTACTAAATCAAACGACTGATGTCGGAGGTGGTCGAGGGCCTGTTGACCATCACGCACCTCGGTAATTGCGAACCCAAGCGGCTCCAAAAGCGTTACCAAGACACGGCGATTGTCCACTCGATCATCCACCACCAACAGCCGCCGCCGTTCTCCTTGGTAGCCCATGATGATCGGGGCACGGGCGCGTACGCGGGGCATGTCTGGTTCAGCAATCAGTGGCACCGCGATCGCAAAACTAAATTGACTTCCCTTGCCTCGCTCACTCTGCACCTGAATCTCAGAGCCCATGAGCCGCACAATCGTCTGGCTAATGGCCAGCCCTAATCCGGAGCCCTCGGCATAGCGTTGGCGATCGCCCACCTGCTCAAAGACTTGAAATAGCTTATCGAAGTCCTGAGGCGCAATCCCAATACCAGTATCTGCCACCACAAAGTGCAGGCGAATCATTGTTGGTTCATCGACAACAGGGATCGCCGCTACCCGCAGCGTCACCGTTCCTTGGTCGGTAAACTTAATGGCATTGCCCAACAAATTGAAGAGCACTTGACGAAATCGCTGTTCATCCAGATAGACCCCTTCTGGTAACTCCGATTCAACCTGGTAGGTGAGTTCCAACTCTTTTTGAGTAGCCCGCACCTGACAAATCTGCACCACATTCTGCAAACAAGACAATAGATGAACGGCTTTAGGACTCAGTTCCAGTTTCCCCGCCTCAATCTTCGCTAAATCCAAAATGTCGTTAATCATGCCCAATAGATGAGCGCCACATTCATGGATGATCTGGACTTGCGCTTGTTCTTTGTCAGGGATGTTGGGAGAGCGTTCTAGAACCTGGGCATACCCCAGAATACCGTTGAGAGGGGTGCGTAGTTCGTGGCTCATATTGGCTAAAAAATGACTCTTGGCCTGGTTGGCAATTTCAGCTTGCTCTTTGGCGATTTCCAGTTCCGCAGTGCGCTCTTCCAGCGATAGGGTTCGTTCGTGTACCCGTTGTTCTAAACCTTCAACTAATGCTCTTAACTGCCCTGCCATTTGATTAAACGTCTGCGCCAGCAGTCCCACTTCATCCTCGGTCATGACCGGAACCGTTTGATCTAAATCGCCAGCAGTGAGCGATTCGGCAGCGTGACTAATTGCCAGGATAGGGCGCACGATTTGGCGTGAGAGTAAGTAAACCCCAATCAACAACACCCCTGCCGCCAGTAAGCCAATGAAAACAATATTGCGGGCCAGTTGTCTGGCTGGAGCAAAGGCTTCCGCTTGCGAAATTTCCGCCAGCAATGCCAGCTCTTGTTCAGGAAACCAACGATAAACTCCCACGACGGGAATTCCCGCATAGTTCTCGTAGAGCCCAAAGCCATTTTCACCCTTGATTGCCCGATCAATGCCCACACTGCTAAGGGTTTCTTGAGAGGCTAAATTGCCCTCGCGCGCGATAAAAATAGTCCCTTGTCGGCTATCAGCCACCAGGTAAGTTTCTGCGGTTTCTCCCAACCCTGTATTGTTGCGAATGAGGGCATCAATATCGGCCAGATCTAAATCAACAGCGATCGCGCCCATTTGGATGTGTGCGGCATCAAAAATTGGAGTCGCAAAGGTGATTACCGATTTACCCGTGATTGAAGAAACATAAAAGTTAGGAACAATGGAATCAACCGTTTCGGTAGTAAAAAAGCTGGCAGGATAGCCATTAGGGCGATATCTTCCTCTGATTTCTGGATACTGCACATCAAAGAGAACATAGCTGCCTGTATCGGTAAAACGTATATCCAGCAAATTAGACTTAATACTTGTCCAACGATTCAGGTGTTGACGCAGCATTGCATCCGCTTCTTGATAAGTAGGTTCTGTAGTATCAGTTGTGAGCAACGTTGCCATTGCCTCGCGGATCAGCGAATCTTGGCTGGTCAAAAGCACATCCTGGATCTGATTATCAATCCATTCGTTGAGCTGAAAACCTTTTAACGCTGTGGTGACTGTTAGGCTATCTACCACCTCTTCCGTTAAGGCATCGCGAGCCTGACGATAGACCGCAAAGGCAACAATGCCAATGGTAATCATAGATAATAGTGAAAAATAACTGGTTAATTGAAATAACAGACTTTTTTTAATGGGGGATGACATGATTTTTTCCTCCCAAATTAATTATGGATCATACTGAGCAATGATTTCCTCGATACGGGCGATCGCATCATCTGCAGCTACTGCTGGCGAAACATCATTGCGAATCACGCTTTCTAAAGCAGTGCCAAATATCATTTCCTGGCTAATTTCCACATAAGCTGGATGTCGGGGATCGGGGTAAGGGGAAGTCTTGCCCTTAGATAGGCTTTGCACAGCGGCCAGGTGGGGATCGCTATAGTTCTGCCAGAACGGAGTATTCAGCAGTTCTGGCATCGGCGGCAGCATGCGTCCTTTCCTTTCTTCGACAAATCTTTGAAGATTTTCAGGTTGTAGTAAATAAGTCAGAAATTCTTTGGCGATCGCTTGCTGTTTGGCATTGACAGGAATAATAAATCGCGGCAGTCCGACAAGAATTTCAACGGGCGTACCCTTCACAGTTCGCGGCCAACTTGGCAGAGTAACAATTTCGTCAAAGTAGCGATTCCTTACTTTTTGAGTATAGGGACTATCTGGCTGTTGCTGGGTCAATGGAATAGAAAGTGAGCCATTGATGACTAACAAGCATTGGCGATCAAGAAACTGGATATTATTATCTGCATTTGACCAAGTCATCGCTCCTGGAGGAATGTAGCCATCACGATATAACCTCGACAACTGGGAGAGCGTATCAATCAATCCCTGACGATTATCCGGAGCATTGAGGACAAATTCTCCCTGTTCATCAAAGATACGAACATTATGGCTGTGAAGAAATTGCATAAAGATTGCCCGCGCTTCTGATGACTCCTTGTTAAGCGATATGCAAAGATTGGCAATTTCTTCTTCTCCTAACTGATGTAGTTGATCACGCACATCTTGCCAAAATTGCCAAAAGCCTTGCCAATCTTGAGGAATATCGTTGCGTGTAAGTCCCAGGCGCTCAAGATAAGGTTGCCAGTAGTGAATATTGTAGGTCGTCAT
>JBCDAG010000374.1:0-6929 GCA_039186165.1 Cyanobacteria bacterium P01_F01_bin.53 | reverse complement strand
CCGAACATAGTCCTCAATAACGAGAACGCAAAAAAAGAGGTTTGGAATCAGGAAATTATTCATTGGCTTTCTAAGTGGGTCAGTGCAATTTTTGTAGTGCTGTTTTTTCGGTAAGAGAAACGGTATTGGCGGAGCAATGTCACAGGCTTATAGCATCTAAAGACTGGTATTGCTCCTCCGGGAGTTACTGCGCAAGTTCATGCCCTGAGGGCTTTACAGAATGATATTACCGCTCAACTTACTAGATAAGCCGACCTAACTTATATCGTTATGCGTTTGCAATTCTTTATGGAGTTTCTTCAAAATGGCTCAAGTCAGTTTGTCTACTTCGACCAACTTTAATGGTGATCTCAACGCTTTAGTTGAAGATCAAGGGACATCGTTGACCGTCCGGTTTGACTTAGACGAACCTGCACCAGCAGGGGGTCTGAAAGTTTACATTGATAGCGATATCGAGCAAATTCTAAATCGACTCGATTTGCCAGGTGCGATCGCAAATCCTCAATTCGAAAATCTCAACTTAGCAGCAACCCAGACCAACTTCGACAATTCTGGTCTAGCGGTTTCAGTTACTGAAGGGTCTACATTTGCAACGATCACCCTCAATATTTTTGACAACGAAGAACCCGATACCTTCTTGCCAGAAACGTTTGATGGCCTGGTAGAGGCGACGCTCTCATTGGTGACAGCGGATCAGGTGGCACCTGATGATCAGAACTCGATTACAGGCGTCAGTGACTACACTATTGATCTCAATGCGGCTAGCAGTGTTGTACTGTTTGCTGATGATGTCAGTCAGCTTGCAGATGCACCCGAACCGCCCCCAGAACCGCCTACGCCCGAACCACCTACACCCGAACCGCCAACAGAGACACCAATCGAACCGCCAAGTGGCCCTCAAGTATCAAATATAACTCCAATAGCTGAAGAATTTGAAGATTTTTATGCCACACAAAATCTGGGACGAATTCCTCTAGATACGGGTGGCGTTATTCCTCTGGGTTATGGTGCAGTCACCTTTTTGGATGATGACACCTTGTTGGTAGGCGGAAGTCCCTACACAGCGGATGCGGCTATCTATTCAGTGGATGTTACCCGCGATCCAGAGACTGATAGCATTACCGGGTTTGCCGCGCCAGCAACCTTTTTGGCGAATGCACCAGGTAGTGCTGATCCCGATACAGTGATTGGCGGGCTAGATGGCGGGTTGATTGTCGCTCCCAACGGGACTTTACTCTATACCGCCTATGAAGATAATACTATCGGTCAGATCTTGTCAGGAAATACTGAGCCTGAGCCTGATGCTTTTATTGACCTAACAGCTTTGGGAGTTGAACCATCCACAGGAGCGTTTCAAATTGTTCCTGAGGGATTTCCTGGTGAGGGAAGGCTTAAAATTACATCTTTCGATGGCGGCATTTTCTATGATGCTCTGCTAACGCCTAATGAAGACGGCACTACGTATAGTGTCAGCTTGGGAGAAGAGAGTGTAACTTTCGGTGACGCTGATGATGGTGGAATAAGAGGGACCGACGCATTCATCTACTTGGACGAGAGCTATCCCGGTTTTACTAATGATAGTGTTCTAATTGCGGAATATTTCGCACAAGATATTAGCCTCTTTGAGGTAGATGATATTGGGAACCCTATTTTAGAGACCGCAAGAGTCTTTGTGGATGATTTTGATGCAAGTGGAGGGTTTGTATTTGGAACTACCATTGATCCGGTGACGGGAGATATTCTGGTTAGTCTTGACTCTGGTTTTCCTGATAATGCTCCTGAGACAGGGGGTACCCTTCTGTTGATCACAGATGAAGCGCCCCCAACTGCGGTTGCCGATAACGATCCTTTTGATAATGCTGTCGCACTAGATATTTCCAGTGGTTCAGCCACCGCTTTCAGCGCGGTAAGCACTAGCAATGATGTGTACGCCATCAATGCCACAGCAGGAGAATTGCTAGGTGTTGATATCAATGTCACCGAAATCTTGAATGGTATTGCCTACGCTAGTGATGATACCCAGCTGTATCTGTACAACGAAGCAGGTGATGTTCTAGCCTTTTCTGACGATAAGACTACTGACTTTTCTTCCAGATTCCTCAACTATTTAGTTCCTGAAAGTGGAACTTACTATCTGGCGGTTACTACTGCGGGCAATGAACCAATTTTAGAGCTAGGTCAAGTTAATCAGCTGCTTGGTTTTGAAGAAACGGGTCTGGCCAACGTTGCTTATGACATCACCGTTGATGCCCAAGACGTCCCGACAACAGCACGGCTGTTCGATATTGCACTGGAGGTTGACCCAGACAACCCTGTGGGTGACGTTCTCATTGATGGGGATGAAATCTTATTCATTGACCTCAATGGTACTCGAAATACTGATTCTACGGGACCATTAACCATTGAAGTAAATGCAGAAGAAGTTAATTTCCCAGAAAATACCTTAGACAATACTCTGGTCTTTGAAGATACGCTGAGCTTTGGTCTCGACTTATTCGACTTCATCCTAGACTTCGATGAGCCATTTGCCTCGACTGATGTAAATGATATTGTCGATACCTTTGAAACATCCGGTATAACAGCTATCATCCCGCCGGATCAGCTGATTCAGCGGATTGTCTTTACGGAACAATTCATTGATGAGCAGGTAGGCAGTGATGACGGCGAGACGATTGTGGGAGGCAACTTCCGAGTAAGCATCGACGGTCAAGGTGGAGACGACACCATTGCTGGAGGCCTGGGTGATGACCTCATTCAGGGTGGTGATGGCGACGATGTCCTGCGCGGCGACCTGAACACTCGTTCTCCTCAAGATAATCAGGATGGTGGTAACGACATCATCTTTGGTGGTGAGGGCAATGACCGCATTGGCGGTAAAGCCGGTAACGACATCCTCAGTGGCGACGCTGGTGATGACTTCATCTGGGGTGACGATGGCGACGACATCATCATGGGCGTCACCGGTAACGACACCCTGGTGGGTGACAACGGCTCCAATGGTCAAGGTAGCGATTTGTTTGTCTTCGGTAACGGCGACGGCACCGATACCATTGTTGACTTTGAAGTGGGAGTTGACCGAATTGGGCTGGTGGAAGGCGAACTGGTGTTTGCTGGCCTCACCCTCACACAGGATGGGGTAAATACGTTGCTAGGTGTTACTGACACTGGTGAAACTCTTGCCATATTGAACAATGTTCAAGCCTCAGCATTAGGTGAGAACAGTTTTGAAATTGTTCCTGATGTGTCAAATCCTGAGGAGGCGTTGGCTATCATTTAGCCTTTTCTCTAGCCAGTAAACCTAAATCCTTAAGTCCAGCTGTTCCTTCTTCTCCTTGGGGCAGCTGGATTTTCTATATATCAGCTTAATCTATATATCAGCTTAATTTGATGAATTTTGGAGGTGAACTTGCATCGCTGTATCATCACAGTGTCGTCCCCTCTTATACTAGTTTGCGTAGGTTTACAATTCTCTGGTTTGGCCACCTAGTTTCGGTAATCGGCACCAGCATGGCCGATTTTGCCATCACTCTTTGGGTTTGGGATCAAACTAAATCAGCTACGGCACTGACGCTGTGGGGATTTTTCTACCAGTTCCCACGCCTATTTACCTCACTATTTGCAGGGATTTTGGTAGATCGGTTTAGCCGTAAGAAGCTAATGATGTTGAGCGAGGCTGTGGCTGCGACTACAACAACCGTGTTACTAGGATTGCTTTTAACCAATCAGTTAGCGATTTGGCACCTGTATGTGGCCTTTTGTATCAACGGCGGTTTTCAGAAATTTTGGCAGTTGGCCTATCGTGCCTCATTGACGCTGCTAGTTAATCCAGAGAATTACACCCGCGCCAACAGCATGAATACAGCCATTGGCTATATCTCAGCAATTACGGCCCCGGCGCTGGCAGGCCTGTTCTACCCTCGCATCGGGCTGGCGGGCATTTGGCCCATTAATCTGGCCACATTTGTTTTTGCTATTGCCATTATCGCGCTGCTGAAAATTCCCCAGCCGCCACCTGAGGATGGACCTGTAGAAAAAACTGCTAGTCGTTTTGCAACTGCTTGGAAAGAAGCCATCTTTGGCTTTCGTTACTTGCTGACTTCCCCCAGTCTGCGTTCTTTGTTGCTAGTAACTACGCTATTTTGGGCAACCCTGCATCTCACTGAAATGATTTACGATCCGATGATTCTGGCGCGTACTGATGGTAACTCTGAGGTTTTGGCAGCCGTTTGGTCTAGTGCGGGTATTGGCGGTTTGACCAGCGCGGTACTGGTGAGCCTGTGGGGAGGCCCCAGGCGTCGGGTAAACGGTATGCTGACCGGGTTTATGGGAGCCGGGCTGGCCAAGACGGTGTTTGGGCTGGGGCAAAGTCTTTCAGTGTGGATGCCAGCGCAGTTTTTCTCATCCATGAGCTTTCCATTGATTGAAAGTTCAGAGATGGCGCTGTGGACGCTGGCCACTCCAGCAGCGGTGCAGGGGCGAGTGTTTGCGGCCCATTTTTTGACCTATGAGCTAGTTAGCGCTCCGATTTCGCTGATTGCAGGGCCGCTGAGCGATCGCCTCTTTGAACCCGCCATGCAATCATCAAAGGTGATGCAAACTATATTTGGCCCTATCGTCGGCACCGGGCCAGGCGCTGGCATGGGACTGCTCTTTACCTTGAGCGCCCTTATCATGCTAATGGTTGGTCTCTGTAGTTATCGATGGTCTCAGCTTATGTCTGTTGAAAGCCTGAAAGATAGGGCAGAAACGTTATGACCATTCGACTGACACAGGATGACGTAGAAGAACAATATCAGGAAGCTGATGAAGAGGCGCTACAGTTTGACCCTAATGATGGGTTAGATATTACCTGGAAGTACGATGCTCGATTTTCTCAAGGATGGCGTAGAGAAATTGAGCTGAGAGAGGGGATGTATCTCTACATTGACCAATCCCAAGCTACTGATCGTTTAATCGTTGAAAGCCCTGAGGCAGAGGGACTTAACATTCACTTTATGTTTCAGCTTTCGGGTAATGCTCAATGGATAGAGATTTCTAGATCCGACAAAGCCCTACTTAATCGTGCGACTGGACAATACTCTGTAAGAGGGAATGGTTTAAATAATCAAATCACTTGTGACTATGGCACGCACGCCTGGTCTTCCATCTCAATTGAAATTTCTCCTAATATACTCAACTCGTTTGCTGCTTCCTCCGACAAAGAGCTACCTAAAAATCTTCAGCATTTAGTTAGACCCCTAACTAAAGAACTTTACTGGGGGCATAAAAATATTCAGCCAATGATGGCAACGATTCTACAACAGATTTTACACTGTCCTTACCAAGGGATAGTAAAGCGCGCTTATCTTGAAAGCAAGGTTATTGAACTGACGGCTCTGGTACTGGACCATGAAATTGTTGTTCAGCAAGAGGGAAAAGAAAACAAGAAGGTTTTCCTTAAACCCGAGCAACTAGAACGAATTCATTATGCCAAAGAGATTTTATTACGAGACTTAAATAACCCACCTTCTTTGGCAACGCTAGCCCATCAGTCTGGGTTAAGCGAATATATGCTGAGGCAAGGATTTCGTCACTGCTTTGACACCACGGTACTCAACGTACTGCGAGATTATCGTTTGGAAATGGCGAAACAGATTTTGGCTGAACAAAACATCACCGTTGCAGAAGTTGCCCACAGAGTTGGTTACGCTAGCTTAAGCTACTTTTCTAGAGCGTTTAAGCACAAGTTTGGGATAAATCCTAAGAACTACCAGAAAGCCTGTCGGTGAAGTGATAGCCCGTCACGAGCCCATGAAAACAAGGGAAGTCAAGTGATAGAAATTAAAACAAAGTTAAAAAACGAGTGGACTTAAACAAGGCCAGACGATTTCTCAGCGCGAGGGGAAAAAGCAAGGCAAAAATTTTGAAGCAAAAAACGTCAAATTAGGGCAAAAAAAACGTCGGATTAGGGCAAAAAATGGAGTCTGAAACCCGGTAAACTCACCAAAGAACAACCTTCTCAGTGGTGCGGTGCGCAGAAATAATCCGATCAGTGGTGCATCAGTTATGTCTAAAGATGCCCAACGATGCAAAAGGTAATCAAGTCTGTAGGTAAAGGAAATATATAAGCAGATCAGTCGCTGGTTCTACTAAAAGGGCTGTGATTGAATTGCAATATATACGGTTAAAGACCTCTGAGCTGCCGTACTTGATAGCTAAATTCATAGATAGCTAGGTTCACTTAAGGCTACTTGTCTTAGCAACAGAACCCTCAGTTCCTCTACT
The DNA here is from genome assembly GCA_039186165.1 of Cyanobacteria bacterium P01_F01_bin.53. Taxonomy (GTDB): domain Bacteria; phylum Cyanobacteriota; class Cyanobacteriia; order Phormidesmidales; family Phormidesmidaceae; genus Phormidesmis. Next base: position 665 of record JBCDAG010000374.1, on the reverse strand, counting down.
CCTCCAGCGTTCTGGTTCACGTTCTCCTGCTGAAAACTTTTTGTATCTCCGTGGGCTAGTTGCCAACAGGCTAATTATCAATAATGGAGCTTCAATAATGCTACAAGTCAGCCTTTTTAACGGGCCAAGTTACCTGATAGAAGATGAGGGTAAAGTGAGTGCCCACGCCTTTCTCGCTACCGATGGTGTGATCCCCGAAGGTGGACTAATTGTCTCAGTCGATGCGCCTAACCTTAGCGAATTTGATTTAGCGGGCATCTCTGTAGAAGGGGGTGAAGTGGCCACCGTGCGCGACGGTGGCTTTGACCTGCGGATGACCGAATACACCACCTTGGTTAACTTGCCCGTTGCCGATGATGGCGAAACCGAAGTGGGCGAAACCGCTAGCTTCATCCTGGCAGCAGGGGACGGCTACGAGATTGTGGCCGACTTCAGTGGTGGCACCTTCAACTTGGTGGATACAGCCTCAGATATTCCTCGGGGCGTCATCACCGAGACAAATAACACCATTCCAACAGCAGTCGATACTCAACTCAGCGCTGAAAATCCCACCTTTTTTGGCAGCACGGACATCTATTTTGACATTGGGAATCGCTATCTCAATGAAGATGGCACCTACACCTACATTGACTACACCGAGGATGTTGATGTCTACAAAGTAGAGT
>JBCDAG010000373.1:0-6964 GCA_039186165.1 Cyanobacteria bacterium P01_F01_bin.53 | reverse complement strand
TACATAGAGATACATAGAGATTGCTTTCCCTGGCGTATCTTCTTGGCGTGTCTTTTAGTGAGCTTTCTCCTAGCCCAGACGGGTTGTTGCCAGAAGGGAAGCTCTCTAGTCACCACAAACACACCAAGTTACGATGAAGCGATAATCAACTGACGCTGCAACTCACAACAAGCAAACCCACAACAAGCACTTTTGCTGCGGCTCAATAATTCTAAAGTTGACGCTTAAGACCTGTCCTTTAAAGATTACAAAGAACGAAAGTTAGAAATCTTTTCCAGAGGTCTCTTGCAGTGAGAATATAACGCGTCCAAGCAGAATATTCTCTTGTTGTAGACATTTTCTTTCGATAGCGTCCCATTCGACTTAACAACGCTTAACAGACCAGTCAGAGCGCTGACTAACCAAACGACTAAAACGCTATCCGAAAGAGGGTTTCCGGGACAATCAGACCATCCAGCACACAAGGTAAAGAAGCGTTAAGAAAAAGAGTCTTTTTGCTCTATTTTGGTGTGCTCCCCGGAATCACTGATCACCTAAGTATTTGAATATCTTTTGGATGTCTTAATTGTGACTGAAAACACAATTAAAAGAATGTCTTAATACGGAGTCAAATAGGGGATTAAGAAGGGATTTTGGAGCGATAAAACATCACAGATTATAGAGAAAATGTTAAAGCGTAAAACATCCCTTAAAAAAGCACTCACTTCTTCAGAAAGAACGCTACCTTGTACATGCGCAATTCTTCATTAAGCGTATTTACCTTGGATAATTGTGCACTCGCTCAATTGTGCTCGCTCATTTTTTAATGTCCGATGCTCTGTGAAGCAATGTTTCTGTGAAGCAATGTTTTAGAACTCGTGCGCCAGGAACGCCTTAAATGGCGCACGAGTTCTAAAAGCGCACGAGTTCTAAAATAGCTGTCAGCTCAGCAGACTAGCTCGGCAAGAAACTTGAGAAAAAACGAAGAACCCAAAAACATCAGCAGGCCTTTTCAGGGCTGCAATCAATACTGTGAAGATCCCCAGTCAAATTCTGACGCTCCTAGTCGGTATTTTTGTTACTTTGGCCAGCCTTTGGTACGGTCACAACCATAATTTGATGCCAATTGCCGCTTCTACCGAAGCTGAACGGGTAGATGAGTTGTTCGATGTGATGATGACTATCGGCACGGGGTTGTTTTTGCTGGTAGGCGGCACTTTACTGTATTCGGCCATTCGATACCGTCGTCGTGACGGTGATATGGGTGATGGCCAGCATATCGAAGGCAACATTCCCTTAGAGATTGTGTGGACAGCGATTCCTGCCGTTGTGGTGCTGGGGATTTCTATCTATAGCTTTGATATTTATACGAGCATGGGCGGATTGGACCTGATGAATCACAGCATGGCGCCTACCGATGCACCGGGTGTGCAGGTCGCTTATGCCGATATCGCTTACACCGATGCTTATGCCGATACTGATACGGAGGATGGAGAGTCTCTACTGTTGGCCGATGCCAATTCGGGGATGGGGCTGATGCCTGGGGCCGACGAAGAGTCATTGCTTTCAGTCGATGTCCAGGGGATGCAGTATGCCTTTATCTTCAACTATCCCAATGGGATTATTGATGGCGAATTGCACGTCCCGGTCAACAGCCCTGTGGAGATAAATCTTAAGGCGAACGATGTTCTCCATGCCTTTTGGCTACCGGAGTTTCGGATTAAGCAAGATATGATCCCCGGTCAGGACACAAAGCTAGTCTTTAATGCGAATCGCGAGGGTACCTATCCGGTGGTTTGTGCTGAGCTATGTGGCCCTTACCATGGCGGTATGCGCACGCAACTGGTGGTGCACTCTGCGGATGACTACGCGGCTTGGGTGGATAGCCGCGTCACCGCGATGAAGGCAGGTGATACAACCATCGCCAATCTACCCAAAGCACCTGCCGATAGGAGTGACATCGAATATCTCGATACGTTTGTTGAGCCTATGCAGTTAGCAGTTGCCTCCGAAGAGCTGGCTACATTGCACGCTCACCATCACCACCATCCCGACTAATCATCTCAACTATCCCCCATCAAATTCCGAACCAAGCAAGAGCGCGCGTATGACAGCAATAGCAGAAGCTAAAACTCCCAAAGAGCAAACGGTGCTCTTGGGTAATGAGCGTAAATGGACTGACTACTTCACTTTTTGTACTGACCACAAGGTTATTGGCATTCAATACCTGGTGACGGCCTTCTTCTTTTATTTGGTAGGTGGGGCGCTGGCTACGGTCATGCGGACGGAGCTGGCGACCCCAGAACCGAATGTTGTCACGCCAGATGTTTACAACGGATTGCTAACGCTTCACGGCACGGTGATGCTGTTCCTTTGGATTGTGCCTGCGGGTGCGGGTCTGGCCAACTACCTGATCCCCTTGATGATTGGGGCACGGGATATGGCTTTCCCACGATTGAATGCGATCGCCTTTTGGATGATCCCGCCTTCTGGCCTAATGCTGATTGGCAGTTTCTTTTTTGAAGCGCCTTCGGCGGGCTGGACCTCTTACCCACCGCTGAGCCTAAGCACAGGACAGCTGGGCGAAGGGATTTGGATTCTGAGCATTCTGGTCGGTGGAACGGCCTCCATTTTAGGTGGACTGAACTTTTTGGTCACTATCTTAAAAATGCGAGTGCCAAGCATGTCTCTCACGGATATGCCGCTGTTCTGCTGGGCGATGATTGCAACGTCTCTGTTGATTTTGATCAGTACGCCGGTCTTGGCCGGGGCGCTGATTCTATTGGCGTTTGATCTGTTGGCAGGGACGGCGTTCTTTAATCCGACTGGCGGTGGTAATCCGGTGGTTTACCAGCACATGTTTTGGTTTTACTCCCACCCGGCGGTGTACATTTTTGTGTTGCCGTTGTTCGGGGCGATTAGTGATGTGATTACGGTGCATGCCCGTAAGCCCATTTTTGGGTATCGTGCGATCGCCTATTCCTCTATCGTTATTAGCTTCTTGGGCCTGATCGTATGGGCTCACCACATGTTTACCAGCGGCACACCACCCTGGTTACGCATGTTTTTCATGATTACCACCATGATTATTGCGGTACCGACGGGCATTAAAGTATTTGGCTGGGTGGCGACCCTGTGGCGCGGCAAAATTGCCTACACCACGGCCATGTTGTTTGCCCTAGGCTTTATCACACTCTTCTTAATCGGGGGTATTAGTGGCGTTATGCTAGCAGCGGTGCCGTTTGATATTCACGTACACGACACCTACTTTGTGGTAGCCCACTTCCACTATGTGTTGTTCGGCGCTTCCGTCTTTGGCATTTTTATGTCGGTGTACCACTGGTTCCCCAAAATGACGGGCCGCATGATGAACGAGACCTGGGGCCGCATTCACTTCGCCCTCACCTTTGCTGGGATGAACCTCACCTTCATGCCCATGCATGAGCTGGGCCTCATGGGTATGAACCGTCGCATCGCCTTATACGATCCACAGTTTACGGACCTCAACCAGCTGGCCACCATTGGCTCGTACCTGATGGCCGTTTCAACTGTTCCCTTTATGATCAATGCGGTGTGGTCCTGGCGCTATGGTGCTAAGGCTCCGGCGAACCCTTGGCGAGCACTCACGCTAGAGTGGCAGACACTGTCGCCTCCCCACATTGAGAACTTTGAGGAGTTACCTGTGCTGAAAACGGGGCCTTATGATTATGGTCTCGGCTACATCGCCGAAGAAGATCCGGCTGAGCTGTACGAGCAATATGGTGCGCCCGTACCAACTGCTTCGTAATCATCAAACCCTCTTCTCCAGCCACCCTCTTTCCATCTCCAACCACCCTTCGACTACGCTCAGGGTTCGGCGCCCGAGCCACCCCGTGGGCTGAGTGTAGTCGTTCGCGGAGCGTTTCCGAAGGAAAAGACCAAACCCACCGAAATATCCCACTTACTCCAAACTATGCAAGGTTCTATCGATACTGCTGAGGGCACGATTAATATCGCCCAGGAAGGCGCACATAGCCACCACGACGAGCATCCCGACCATCGCATGTTTGGGATCTTGGTGTTCTTATGCGCTGAGAGTATGCTCTTTTTGGGCTTGTTCATCGCCTACATTACGTTCCGATTGGTCGCCACCGAATGGCCACCTGCGGGGACACCAGAGTTAGAGATTTTACTGCCTGGCCTCAACTCTCTGATTCTCATTTCCAGTAGTTTTGTGATTCACAAAGCCGACACCGCTGTAAAGCAAAACAATGTGGGCGGGGTCAAAACCTGGTTCTTGGTTACGGCTGTGATGGGTGCCATTTTCTTGCTAGGTCAAGGCTATGAGTATGCCAACCTAGAGTTTGGGTTAAGAGAGAATTTGTTTGCCAGTACCTTTTATGTGCTGACGGGCTTTCACGGTTTGCACGTATTTGTGGGACTGTTGCTTATGCTTGCGGTACTATGGCGGGCTCGCACACCCGGCCACTACTCCAGTGAAAATCACTTCGGCATTGAAGCAGTAGAGTTGTACTGGCACTTTGTTGATGTGATTTGGATTATCCTGTTTATTCTGTTGTATCTCTGGTAGAGGACTGCCGGTAGAAAGCCGCTAGATAACGGAAATTCAGTCAGCTATAAGATCACTCAGCCAAAAAAAGAGCGCACGGTTGTGCGCTCTTTTTTGTTTTCAGACAGTTTTCTACGATGCGATAACCGATTCGATCCAGTCTAAGTACTGTGAGACGCGGGTGTAATACTCCCACACGCCGTAGTAACCTTCGCCAAAGGTACTTGAGTCTTGACCACTACTGATGCCCGCGATCGCCCATCCTTTTTTTGTTTTCAATAGTGCCGGTCCGCCACTATCCCCTGGGCCTGAAATTCCTTCTAACTCAGTGCCTTCGGGTGGGGCGTCAAATTTGAACAATAGCCACTGCCCGTCTACTTTTTCGATTTGGTTGGTGGCTTTGCGCAGCTTGCCATCTACCGCATCTGGGCCGGTAAGGCCAGTACCGTAATCGCCTTGGCCAATGAAGGTAGCCGTTTGTTCTAACTCATCTGTTGTTTGCCCATCTGTTGGTTTATAGAGCGATAGCGGTGAAATGTTGTTCACAGGAGCAGCTAGCTGAACTAATGCGATGTCATTTTTCACTTGGTTCATGTCCATCTCATTATCTTGCCAGTGAGGATGGAGAATGATTTGTTGGATGGGATAGGCGGTATTGGCAAAAGTGACGCTATCGTCGGTGGAGAGATTAGCGGCAACGTGGGCAGCGCTGAGGATCCAGCGGGGGTGAATGAGGGTGCCCATGCCATCGCAGGCAAAAATTATTTCGGGTTCGGGTTGGATCGACGGTAGCAAGCTTGGCCTGAGCATTTCATCGATTTGATCGTAGGCGACGGGGATTTCTTCGGTGTGGCCGCAGATGGGGGCGATCGCACCAAATTCGGCTGGATTAGCTAGGTAGCGTGCGGGGTCGATATCGTGGCGAATAATCATGGGGTCCAACCTTTCTCCTAGCTGCCGTCATTATGGGAGAGTCGTCGCTGTCAGTAAAGGCTTACGGTTATTTCGCCCAAAAAATCTAACTTGTCTTAATGGCTGCTGAGAATGGACTTTAAGCTATTAACGGCATGTTCCGAAGTTTAAGCGGCCTGTGCGGATTCAGCATATTGCCAGTGAGTGATGTCGCCTTTGTCCTGAGCAATAATGAGGCCGAACCATTCCAGGCGTTCCAGGTTTTCGTTAATAGCATCGAGCTTTTTCTGGGTGATGTTGCCTTTGAACTGGGCGGCGATTTGCTTGGTTGTCCAGTCGCCGGGGGTGGTGCGCAGCAGGTCGCGGATGGCGGCGAGCTGGGCTTTGGGTTTGGTGGGCCACTTTTGCTGCTCGACAGGTTCGATGATGGGTTCTTCTTTGGGGAGGATGCCGGTGAGGGTGGGTTGTTGGGGTTCTTGGCCTAGGGTTTCGGGGGCTTGATACTCGGGGCGGAGCCAGCGGATAAGGCCGTTGCGTTCTTCTTCGGCGCGTTCGGCGTTGAGAGCGACGAGGTTTTCGAGGATTTGTTCGTCGGTGATGTCTTGGGGCCAGCCGTAGGCATCGAGGACGGCTGCGTCTAGCTCATCGTGGATTTGTTTTAGGGTAGAGACAAGGGCTTTGTTGTTGTAGTCGCGGTCTTTGTCGGTGAAGGGTTCGCCTGCGCGGAGTTTTTCGAGCAGGTTGTGATGTTGATTTCCGGAGGGCTTGGACTTATTTTTTGGTGAGAGTTAAGGCTACTGTGATGTAGCATCACCGAATGTAATGCATGAACTCATGTCTCAGAATTATTGAAAAAGTCCGCATACACGAAAAACTCAACACCTAGAATAAGCAGGCCAATAAACTCTAATATTACGATCACATACACTAAGTGGGATATATCCTTCTGAAGGCAGAGAAAAGCTATCAAGCTAGAAATCCCTGAAAAAACGAATGAGAGTTCGTTGACTATAAACTGATTTATCTTCCTTCTCTTTCTTCCCCTGTTCAGCCTATTAAAATCTTCCCAGTAGAATGCATTTCCAGAGATGGTCTGAAATAAAGAATTAATCTTCTGACTAATCTCCGTTTGGACGTAAAATCCAATCGCGGTTATCTTCTCATCATTCACCAGATAAGTCCAACCTAAAACGATGCAAACTAAAGGAAGTACTAAAACTCCGTAAAAATCTGAGGTGTTAGATGCAACAAAAGATATGATAGCCCCAAAAATCCCTAGAGTGACGTATAAAAGATTGTCTCTAAATCCTATACGGGCAATTTGCTCATCTTTTAGCTTTTCATATTCTGCTAAGTATACGTTAATCCAATCTTTTTCATTTTCCATAAGGATAACAATAGACCTCTTGCATAATAGACTTCATGGTAAGTTAAGGGATTTTAGTTCACTGTATTCAAGCCCAGCAGATGAACTACGAAGCGACCCATGCCTTAAGTGCCCCAAAGTTTAAGCGCCGATTTGGC
>JBCDAG010000372.1:0-6973 GCA_039186165.1 Cyanobacteria bacterium P01_F01_bin.53 | reverse complement strand
CCATCCGCCACCATCTGAGCATTTACCGGCAACTCCCAGTCTTCTCTGATGGGGACAAACAACTCAGCCACCAGCCAACCATAGCGGTCTGTTTCAATCGGAACAACAACAATCGTCCCGTCTCCTTGGGCAACAATCTTACGAAGATGGTCACGCGACTCTACACCCATGGGCATATCAAGCTCGGGCGCATCTACGCCGCATAGGCGAGTCTTGATTTCCTCTACACCGTCGGTAACACGAAGGGTATTGCCATCGTAGATAGAACCAGGGACCAGCTGATAAGGTGCGCCCACTTCAGACAAGGGTATTGAACCAACGTCCTGAAATAGGAATTGGTTGAGGAGCAGAGGTGTGGTTGCGATCGCAACCGCCATCACCACCACCGGAATAAACCCTCTCTGCTTCCAAATCTTCACCACCAACCAGCACCTCAAGCTCACGTACTACCTGAGCTTGCCCGATCAGCCGCTCCTGACACCTAGCCTCCAAATCCTCTGTCCGCTGCCATAGGGAAAGCATCGATTCTGTAGACCCCTGACCAGTTCGATAGGCCGATTCCCTCACCGTTACCCGTAGCCGGTGCGTCTCCAGCTGGGAAGCAATCAAGTTCGCCTGTCTGCCAAACTTTTCATAGTCAAGCACCAAGTCCACCACATCCTGAGCGATGCCCTCGGCCACTTCTTCTCGCCGTCGGATTAACTCAGCTTCTCGCAGTTCCAACGCTCCCAGCTCTAATCGATCACGCTGAACATCGCCACCACCCAATACGTTCTGAACTAATCGCAACGGGTCAAGGGTTAAATAGTTTGTCCATTGCCGGTTACGGGCGTAATCCTGTCGCTGGTCCGTGAGTTCTAATTGTTGATTGATTGTTTCAATCTCGGATGATTGCGCTATCGCTTGCTGCGTCAGTATCTCCAAGCACTCCATCGAACTGTTCAGACAAGGCAGCGCCAGCGCTGGACCGCACCATAAGAGTAATTTCAGCACTAAGCAGCCCATCGCTGCCTTGGCCCAGCCATTTGATACGCCGAATCCTTCCCGAGTAGGGACTCCTGACCACTGCCAAATTTGCCAATGCATTGTCTACCTCGTCCACCCTGAGCTGCGTTTGGGCCAGTTGAAAGTCTCGGTCCCGCAAACGCTGTTCATAGTTAGCCCACTGCTGTTGGTAACTGAGCATGGCATGGCTGCGGCTACTGACGTCAGCGGCCAGGGTGACGGAATGGTCATACTCAGCAGTGGACCGTTTGCCCAAGGCTAATTGATACTCGCGCACAGCGGCGGTGTGGTTACGCTGCAGCTCCGCCAGCTTTGCGGTTTCATGCTCCATCACCAGCGGATCGAGGTGGGGCAGCTGGTCCAGGTAGTCGAGTTCCTGATGCTTGGCCGTTATCAGTGCTTCCGCCTGGTCCACGTCGGCTTTGGCGCGGGCGATGGCGGCGGTTTCTTCGAGGTATGTGGGCGTTGCAACCGGTGGAGGGGTAGCCGGTGGTAGTGGTGGGGTGATGGTGGATTGCTCCAGCCGTTGCAAAGTGAGGTCTAGCTGCCGGGCCTGGGCTTCGAGGCGGTTGCGATCGCGCGTGCGGTCGGCGATGAGTTGGCCCACGGCGATGCGATCTCCTTCGGTGACTTTGAGGTCGTCGGGGTTGGTGACGGAGACGTTAATGGTGAGGCGGCGAGGGGCTTCGTTATGGAGTTGGGTGGGTTGCTCTGTAGGCGTGGTGAGGGTGGGCTGTTGCGCAATGGCTACACTGCCTACAGCTAGCAGTGCTAATGCGTAGGGAATAAGAGCTTTCAAATAGAGCGTAGATAGTCATCTGCCTACAACATTCCCTTCAACAGCTATGAATTTCTAAATTCTAGCTTTAGAGGCTTACTCTATCTTCTAATTCCAGGCTGAATAGATATCTCTCAACGCCGAATATAAATTCGGTGCTGCTTTCTCAACTCTTCTTTGATATATCCAAGACTCAAAAATACGCATGTAATCTTGAACTATATCAGTAAAAAACTCTTTAATAATTTCCTCATTCACCAAACCTTTTTGGACCGCTAGTGCCATTTCCTCTAAAAAAGATAGAGTGGAAATAACCTCAATTCTTAGATCTTTATCGTCTTCCATTTCTCTTTTTACAAGAATCGACCTATCTTTTTTAGAAGTATTAGCTACCAATGATGCTAAATCTCTCGTCCGTACATTTCGATGGAAATTATCATTCCACCTTTGTATGTATGCGATAGAGTTATTGCTAGCATTCAGCAACAGCATCTGCTCTTGAGTATCAACAGATTGCTTCAGAGAGATTCCTACATATACTGCACTTGCTACACTTGCCACTGTGCCTGCTGACGCGGCAGCAAAAGTGACTATTTTTTTCATCTTTATGTCTGACAATGCATAAATAAAGACAACGAAAGCAGCAATTCCAAAAGACAAAAAGCCGATAATGTATAAGCTGCGTAATGTTCTCATAAAAAATCGAAAGTCTTATAATGCGCGTTACATCCAACAAACTATCGTGATTGCAACCGCCAGTTTGTGACAACTGTTTTCAGCTGTGGCAAACAGCCCTAAGGTAGAGAGATGGACTGTAGTGTCAATTTTGATCCAATTAAAACATCAGATTATTCGGAGCAAATGCTGTATTTCTATTGAAAACTAATACTGCCAGTACTCCCGTTACCCACTGGTCATCCAGCAACGAGATCGCAACCTCCAAATCGCAATACTGCAACTCCACCGACTCACCCACCACCGTCACCGCTGGCAACGGCCTCGGCAGCACCATAGGCCGCACATCCTCAGGAAAATCCACCGTAAGCGAACCACTCAAATAGATCCGCGCTGACGGCTGCATCATCCGCAACGCCTGCAGCCGAGATACCACATCCTCATCATTCAACGTAAGCGTCTGCGTCGTCCGCGTCATCGCCACGCCGGTCGCCGTCGTCAGCTTCTCCACCAGCAACTGCTTGCCCGTTTGATAAACACCCTGGCCATCAGTCACCACAAACTCACTCCCCACCGCATCTAATATCAGATAGCGACCATCCGCCCTGGTGCGGTCATCGGCCCACACGCCCGTTATCTCAGCATAGACCTCAGCGCTGGCCGCATGGGCGTTATACGTCGCTACCGCCCCATCTCGCAGCCCCAAACTTTGGGATACCTGAGTCTGCACACCACCCGCACCAGCTAACCAAATACCCACCAGCAACAACGCCACGGCCACCGACAGCACCCAATACTCCGCCGGTCCCCCCGTCCGTATCCGTCGCTTTGGGTTCGACACACTGATGGACCAGGCCGGGTCTGGCCAAAACAGCTGAACGCCCTGACGCGTAAAACAATCGGCAAAGCAGCTCAACACATGGCCCAGAGGCACCGCCGCCGCCGTCTTGATATCGCCCAGCGCTGCGCCGATGCCCAGGGATACCGTTGCAATGGCCACCGTCGCCACCAGCGAATGGGTAACGCTGCGATGGGGATAGCGGTCTTCTATCCATGAGCTGATGGGGTAAAAGACCTGGCCGATAATGCTGGTCGTTGTGTCGATGTCGGGGAGCTGACTACCCAGGACGGCGAGCGCTAACGGGAGTGGTTGGGCGGTGCCGAGTAGTAAGGATGCGCCTGCGGTTGCGATCGCGGCGTGGGTAATCGCCATCATTGGCTCAGACCTGACTGTGTTGGACAGGTCTAAGTTGCCCAGGGATGGGGGTTAGGTTGGGATTGGGGGAGTTGCGATCGCAAAGCAAACAATACCTAAGACTAGCTATTCTTGAATTGAGTCTGCTTTATGAGATTAGACATGCTAGAAAGCTCCATCAGTGGTATTGCCGTTTCACTGTTTGACCAACTATGCAAAGGCGGTAGTTACATAGTTGAGCAGGTCGATCAAGCTCGCCAGAAAGTCAGAGACACAGAAGAGATCCTCAAAGCCTCGAAAAATTATCAACAGAAATATGAAACCCGCCATGGCCAGATGAAAATCATGCCTGGGCTGATGAAAGAAGCAATTCCCCTGACCTCTATTTACACCGCAGTTAAACTTCTCGACAAACACAGCATTCGGCAATTCGCCAGCCGAGACGAACTGGAAAAACTCTACCGAGACCAGGGAAAACGACGTTTTCAGACTGCCGACCGACGGCACGATGGCATCACCATTGCTAAAGAGCAACAATATCTAATGGTCCTTGGTAGTCCCGGTGTAGGCAAAAGCACCTTTTTAAGAAAACTGGGTTTAGAAGCTCTCAAAGGTCAGCAGGGCCAACTCAAACGTCAACAAATTCCAGTTTTCATCGAACTCAAAACCTTTCGTAACAATACTATTGACTTGAAAACCGTTATCGCCAACGAATTCAAAATCTGCGGATTCCCCGATACTCAAGCATTTACAGACCTCTCCCTCAAACAAGGAAAGCTATTCATCCTACTCGATGGTCTGGATGAAGTCCCTGCAAACAATGTAAATCAGGTCATTGAGCACATTGAAGCTTTCGCAATCCAACATAACGAAAACACGTTTGTCGCTTCCTGTCGTACTGCCGCCTATCGCAGTAGTTTCCAACAATTTCTCGACGTCACTATTGCCGACTTTGATGATGGACAAATAGAACAATTTATCCAACGATGGTTTAACTCTCAGTTAGACACAGAAGCTGATACCGCTAACCGCTACTGGGAGTTACTACAACACCCCAACAACAAGGCTGCCAAGGAACTTGCCCAAACCCCTCTACTACTAACATTCCTGTGCCTTATCTATGAACGAGAACAGCGGCTTCCTAATAAGCGGAGCACTCTATATGGACGAGCTTTAAATATCTTGTTAAGTGAATGGTCTGCCCAAAAGAGACTAGAACAAGGGCCAATCTACGAGGACTTTAACCCAGAATTAGAGAAAGACCTCCTTAGTAAAATTGCCTATACTAGCTTTGAAGAAGACCAACTGTTCTTTTCCAAACAAGATATCACTGACCGCATCACTAAATACCTAGCTGACACTCTTGATGCACCAAGACATCTAGATGGTCCAGCTATTCTCCAAACCATTGAAATCCAACAAGGCATCCTCGTACAGCGAGCTACTGACACTTACTCATTCTCCCATCTCACCCTGCAAGAATATCTCACAGCAATGTACATCGTTAACAATCAGCTTGTTTCAGAATTAGTCAGTCAACATCTCACCAAAGAGCGTTGGCGTGAAGTCTTTTTACTGGTAGTGGGGTTACTAGGACGACAGGGGTCTGAACTACTAGACATCATCGATCAACAGGCTCGAACAGTTATTAATGACCATCCCAATATCCGTTCTCTAGTCCAATGGGCAAACCACATAACAAAAGAATCCCCATATGAATGTGAAAGCTTCGCAAAAACAGCGATTGCCATTGCAATTGCCTGCGCTAGCGCTATCGACAGCGACAGAGCTAGCGACAGAGCCAGTAATCTTGCCAAAGCTATTGCCATTACTAGAGCTCGTGATATCAGAATTGCTGCAGCTCCTACCACGGCCAGTCTAACTGCCATCGCTATTGCTAGAGCTAGAAGCATCGACAACGATAGAAAAAAAGCTCAAGTCATCGTCAAAGCTTGCTCCAGGGCCATCGATAAAGCTATCGATAGCATAAATTATCTGAATAAAATTCAGCTCTTCAATAAAGATTCACTCCAGGAGTTGCCCAGCCAGTTACTAATCCTAAAAATACAAATACCTCAACCAGAGGCTGATTTTGCCGAATGGGTCAGCTACGCTAATGAACTTGAAGATACTTTTCTAAATGCTTTAGGCCTTAGGTTTGAGTCAATATCATTATCAGCAGAAGAATGGAACGGGTTAAACAATTATTTGCATGCTCACGAACTCTTATTACGATGCAAACAAGCATCTATAGGTATTTCACGCACAGCATGGGAAACCATCGAAAAGCGATTACTAACTATTTAAACCGCAAAAGCTTACTGCCCTAACCGCTTCCGTGCCCCGCGCACCTGCCCTAACTGCTTCATCGTCATCCCAGCAACAAGAGTCGTACCCCCAAAGATGTACAGCCCTTTGTTCTGCGTACCCATCCCAATAAACCGCACGATGCCAAACGCCATCAAACAGGCGATCACAATCGGCATCACAACAACATATTGCGTATGCTGCGGACTCGCCGACCGATTCAGCCCCAGCCGCTCATTCCTAACCACCTTCCGCGCCAGCATCGGATTACGTCCCGCCAACGGTTGCAACGCCGCCAACCGCGACTTACTCAGCTGCAACCCCATCCGCTCGGCCTCCGCCTGCATCGTCTCGCGGATAATCTGATCCGTGGGTAACTCCAGCTCTATTTCCAACATCTCTAAAAAGATGTCCTTGCCAGGGTTCGCCGCTGCAAAGCAAACCACTCGCACACCGGCATTAATCAAGTCTTCCAGCCAGTAACGAATCCCCGTAGACAGCCGTTTCGCCTCAGGCAGGATAAGAAGCGTTTGCGGTCCCACGTTCTCGGCAACCTCATCCTTCAGCTGATCCATCGTCAGCGCCCGCTCACCGCAGGGCTCGCCGTTCTTGTCGTACTTGGTTTCCTCAGTGGGGATATCCAGCTGTTCCGCCAGGCGCACAAAGAAGCGTTTGCCACTGCCCTTGTATATAGCGGTTGCGATCGCAACCTCATCACTAAACCGCCGCACCAGCTGCCGGGGCATCTCTCCCACCATTCCAGTTTCTGCCAACACTAAAACGCTGCTACCCGACTCGATAGCAGCGCATATTCGTTTGAAATCGTCAGAGTGGTCTAAGCCGCTGTCTGAACTTGCTGTTGTCTGAACTGGTTTAACAGGTCGGTGGCCAGTTCCTTTGGATTGAACTTTGGGAGGCTAGATGCCCTCACCTGGTCCACCTCAGCACGGGCCTCCGGGTGTAAGTCCTCATAGGTCATCTGCTCCGCCATCGCCAACACCAGGTGATGCCCT
>JBCDAG010000371.1:0-6983 GCA_039186165.1 Cyanobacteria bacterium P01_F01_bin.53 | reverse complement strand
GACTGCTTTTCAGGAAAGTACAGTACCTTGCAAAGGTAAGGGAAGCGTCGGTCGACGGCGACTGAACGAGCTGTGTTTTTCATGCTGGTTGGGTATCTCATGATTTATTGTGCGGTATGTGACGCTTCTAAGTAAATACTCCTAAAAAACCTACATGGAATCCATACCTTCCGATTAAAAGCCTTCATAACTTTGTAATCATAGAAAGTCTTCTTTATTTATCGCAAAGCCGATCCCGGTTCATAGCCGATTCTCCTACGTTGATGGGGGCATTTACCATTGAGGGATTTACGTAAGTGTATTTACATAAGGTTCGGCATGTCTGCCCTGTGCCCCTTTTGCCTTCGCTGTTTAAGTTTTTCCTAGATGCTTTTACCCCTACAGACAGCTGCCAACACCGCTGATCACGTGATTGGTTCGAGCCCTGGAACACGCCTCGTTGCTCTGCTAGATCCGCTCATTGCCCAGGCAGACGCTGATACAACAGCCTCAGCGATTGCTTTTCTCTCAGATAAGGCCATTCAAAGTAATTTCATCGTTTCACTGGTGGGCCTGGCGTTCGTCGTGGCGCTGCGCATTATCATCACGCGCATTATCAACCGGCAAATAGATGATCCTCGGTTGAGCTATTCGTGGCGTAAGTGGACTGGCTATATCGTCTACGGCATATATGGCTTTACCATGTTGGTACTCTGGCTCCCCAACATGGATGGGCTCTCGACCTTCTTGGGTTTGTTTGCCGCCGGTTTGGCCGTGGTGTTAAAAGAGCCCCTGGTGAATTTGGTCGGGTGGCTGTTTATTTTGTGGCGGCAGCCCTTTCGGATGGGCGATCGCATCCAGATAGGCGAGCATTCGGGCGATGTGATTGACATTGGAATTTTTCAGTTCACCCTGATGGAAATCGGCAACTGGGTAGAGACTGATCAGAGCACGGGGCGGATCATTCACCTGCCCAATGGTCGGGTATTTTTAGAGGCGATCGCGAACTATTCCCAGGGATTCAAGTACATTTGGCACGAAATCCCGGTACTGGTCACCTTTGAAAGTGATTGGGAAAAAGCCAAGGCTATTTTGTTCACCCAGGTGAATAACCATGCTGAACACCTCAGCGGCACTGCCCAAGCGAACCTGCGCCGAGCGGGCAGCAAGTACATGATCTTTTACTCCAAACTCACCCCAACGGTGTACACCACCGTCAAAGAAAGCGGCATTTTACTGACAATGCGCTACCTCTGCGAGCCCCGTCGTCGTCGCGGCTCGGAACAGGTCCTGTGGGAAAACGTCTTGCGTGAGTTTGCCAAAAATGATGATATTTCCCTGGCCTACCCAACCCAGCGATTTTACGCGACCTCTGTGGATGTAGCTTCGCCGCTGTTGCCTCGTCACAACAGTGGTAGATCACAAGAGCGCGAGCACTAACTTACGTCCTGTCCCTGTGGTCAACTCCTGTTGCATACGCCAACGTCACACGGTAGGCCAATGCCAAAAACTATGAGACCCTAAAAGACACCCTTACCTGACGTTTTCGTCACTTTCGCGTAGCCCCCAATAAATCATGACTCATCGGTTAAGCCCAAAACGACCTTCGACAAGGCTACTGGCCAAAAGGCTACTGGGCATTTGCCTGCTATCGGCCCTTACCCTCGCCTGTAGTAACCGCCTCGAAGACTACACTCAACTCACCATGGCGGTAACCGTCCCCGAAAATGTTAATGACATTGATGGCGAAGCCTACGCCATCACGGAAGGCATTTTGACCACTCGCTTAGCCGGACTCGGCATTAACACCGCCGAAATAGAAGTCACAGAAGATAAGCTGCTGCTGGTTCGCCTGCCGCGCCCCTTGCCCAAAGGCACCGATGTACTCGCCGCCGAAGAGGTATTGACCAACCCCGGATTGCTCACATTGCGCAACCAAAATCCCGACACAGAAGAGGACTTAGCCGCCAGTATCGAAACATTACAGCGATTATTGGTCGAACAAGAGACCCTGGTACAAACCGAAAAACTCACTGAAGCCGAAGCCCTGCAACCGGACATTGATAAAACACGAGGCGATATTCTGGCCTTGTTTGCCCCCAGCGAACTCACCGGCGACTACTTAGCCGATGCCCGGGCAAGGCAAATGGAAGACAAAACCTGGGCCGTCAACATCCAATTCGACGAGGCCGGAACAGCCCTATTTGCCGAACAAACCAAACTCATGGCTGGGACCGGACGTTCCATTGGCCTATTTCTCGATAATGTTCTGCTCAGTACCCCGATTGTCGCCGTAGCTTTTTCCGAGAAAGGCATTGATAGTGGCTCAGCCGTGATCTCCGGCAACTTCACCCAAGAGGCCGCAAAAGAACTGGAAATTCAGCTCAAGAGTGGCGCACTGCCAGTTGAATTAGAAACTGTTGAAATCACCTCAAGTGCTGACGAGGAAACCGAAAGCGCTCCTGATAGTGTTGCTGATGAGGATGAAGCTACACCTGAAGAAACTGAGCCTGAAGAAGCTGAAAATGAGGCGAACCCTGAAGCAGAAAATACCTCTGAAGAAAAGGAGGATACTTCCAAAGATGAGGATGCCTCCAAAGATAGCGATGATTGAGAAGAGTGATGAGGGTATCAGGGAAATGGACTAAATCTATCCCTAATACCCTCTAATGCCCTAAGAATCTGACAACCAGCATCTTAAACGCGACCCTCGCACGCCCACACTACGTAGAAATGGTAGACACCGAACCGCCATCCACACGCCAGTTTGAACCAACAACATAGCTGGCCTGCTCAGAACAGAGGAATGTAATCACAGCAGCGACTTCTTCTACCTTTCCACGTCTACCCACTTCAATGCCAGGGCGATTTTCAGCCAGGAAGCTTTTCACAGATTCTTCCATGGAGATTCCCCGTTCTTCGGATCTCGCCCGCATCATGGCATTGGTCATGGCCGTCTCCACAAAAGCAGGAGAGACCATGTTGGTGAGCACACCATCTTTGGCATAGGCCTTAGAGAGATTCTTCGTCAAATTCAGCGTGCCCGCTTTGCAAGAGCAGTAGGGCATATCTTCGATGTAGGGCTGCACAGCATCTTCAGAGCCCAACAACACAATGCGTCCCCAACCAGCTTTGCGCATAGCCGGAATAAAGGTACGACAAACGCGCACGGTGCCCATTAGGTTCACATTAATCGTGTCCATCCAACCTTTGTCGTCAATCTCTAAAAAATCACCCACTGCACCGGTGATTCCAGCTGAGTGCACCAAAATTTCTGGCGGCCCAAAGTGTTGGGTAATGGCGTCGCGAGCGGCTTCTACCTGCTCCAAGCTGGTGATGTCAGCCTTGGCTGGGAACGGATCGCCAAAGGCCTTGAGATCGTCAATTTCATCGAATGAACGGTTGAGAATGGCAACTTTGGCCCCTTCTTTGAGCAAAATTTCAGCGGTCGCTTTACCAATACCTGAGTCTCCGCCGGTAACAACGGCCACTTTGCCTTTCAGACCTAAATCCATAAAAACAAGAATCCTTAAATGTGAGCACGCCTTTTAATGTATAGCAAAGTGCGGATGCATACTCAGAGAGAAGGCTACGCCTACGCATTTTGCGCGTCACTTGGCCCGTTGTCTTGGTGAGCATTCCTTAGCGCCGCAAAGCGACGCAGGGTCTCACCGCTGCCAATTGTGGCTTTCAGCCGATGACGCGTATTCAAGCCAAGGGACCAAGGCTATAGAGTGCTCTGTCGGATAACGGTTGCACTGTGCAACAAAAGCTTAAACAAAAAAGATGACACTACCGTCCCATATCGAACGACCCAGGTTCACAATTAAGACGTACAATCGCCGTACAACCACTGATAGAGCTGCTGTCACATTCGACACCGTATCTGCTAACGTTCTCTAACGTTCTCTGACCAGTGTTTAATGAAGCGAACAGACCAGCAAACCATGAAGCGACGCCTTCTTCAGATCTATGCCTAAGTGGAAACTATCAACTGAGTTCACCTTTAATGCCGCTCACTTTATCCGCGATTACGATGGCCCTTGCGGACGGATGCACGGCCACACCTATCGAGTACGAATGGAGGCCAGCTCCAATCAGCTACAAGTGTCAGAGTTCTGCCCGCACCCGGCAATGGTGGCTGACTTTAGAACGCTAAAGTGGGCAAAAAAAGATGTGCTCAAGGGCGGGTTAGATCATTGTGTGCTCAATGAGGTCATGCCCGACCACTATGAAACTACCTCAGAAATGATTGCCCAATACATCCATGAGAAAACCTGTGAGCGCCTGCCTGAAAACGTCAAATTAAAGGTATCGGTGTCAGAATCTCCTAATTCTTGGGCCGAGTATGAATCGGATTGACTAGGAGATAAGAAACCAGGAGATGAGAAACCAGCCAGTTGAACCCATCAGTCAAACCAGCTAATCAAACCAGTCCACTAAACCAGCCAATCAAACCAGTCCACCAAACCAGCGAATAAGGGAAAGAATAGATGGTGTCACCTACAGCAGTGAAAACAGATTTGAAGGTGCTACCGGTTGTTGAAACGTTTCACTCTGTACAGGGAGAAGGTTTTTGGACGGGCGTGAATGCCTTTTTTATTCGATTGGCGGGCTGTGATGTGGGATGCCCTTGGTGCGACACCAAACACTCCTGGCCCATGGCTCACCATCCTATGCAGGCGGTGGAGGATTTGGTGACTGAGGCGATCGCAGCCAACCCCTTTATGGTAGTCATCACCGGGGGAGAACCCTTGATGCACGATCTCCAAGGCCTAACCGACGACCTTCACGCGGCCCAGCTCAGGGTGCATTTAGAGACCTCTGGCTCCCATCCTCTCAGCGGTCAGTTTGATTGGATTTCGCTCTCACCCAAGCGCTACAAGCCCCCCTTAGAGGAGATCTATAACCACGCTGATGAGCTGAAGGTCGTCATTGGTGAACCCGCTGATTTAGTCTGGGCCGAAAAAGCCGCGACAAAAGTTTCTCCCCAAGCCGTTAAGCTACTGCAACCCCGATGGGTCTCGGAGGGCTTCTCACAATCATTGACAGAATCATCCATAAAGGGGCAAACCCATAACGCTCAAGAGAGTGAGGTTGAACAGCGACTGGTGTTTGACTATGTGCTATCACATCCTAGCTGGCGTGTTGGCCTGCAAACCCACAAGTTCTTAGGAGTGCGATAAGTTGACTGATAATTTTCAAGCGAGTGAGACCGGAGAAACCACCCTCAGCAAGATCAATGGGAACAAGCCCAAGGCTGTTGTACTGCTCTCAGGGGGTCTCGATTCTGCCACCTGCGCAGCCCAGGCAATCGCCGATGGGTTTGAGGTCATTGCCCTCTCGTTTGACTATGGTCAGCGCCACGAGCGCGAGCTGCTAGCGGCCAAAGCCGTGGTGAAAGCATTGGGTATTACCGATCACCGACTGATCACGGTGAACTTAGCCCAGTGGGGCGGCTCTTCCCTGACAGATGAAGCCATGGCAGTACCCACCGATGGCGTTCAAACCGATGAGATTCCCTCAACCTATGTACCTGGTCGCAATACCGTTTTTATTGCGATCGCCCTTTCTCTAGCCGAAGCCCAAAATGCCGAAGCAATTTACCTTGGGATCAACGCCGTTGACTACTCTGGCTATCCCGACTGTCGCCCCGAGTACTTGGCAGCGTTCCAAACCCTGGCAACACTCTCGTCCAAAGCCGGATTAGAAGGCCATGCACCCGATTTGGTTGCACCACTGGTCATGGACTCCAAAGCCGACATTGTTCGACGGGCGCTGCGCTTAGGCGTCCCCATAGAAATCACCTGGTCTTGCTACAAAGGAGGCCAAGTGCCTTGTGGCGTCTGCGACTCCTGCCGCATTCGAGATGAGGCGCTCATACTCGTTGGCCGAGAAGACCTAGCCACAGACGTAGGGCGACGTGCGAGCCATTAGAGCTTAAGCCGTTAAATATTAAAGCTTTACAGCCGGTTCGAAGCCGATGGCCGGATTCGAACCGGCGACCTAATCATTACGAATGATTTGCTCTACCCCTGAGCCACATCGGCATACCGCAGCAACATCATTGAATTGCACAGTACGGCTATGAATTATAGCAGTCAGTGTATACAGTGATAAGAGCGACAAATTATAATATCAGATCGGTTCATGGCAAAGGGTAAATCATCTCAAAAAAAGGGCCAGCAGAAAGCCCAAAAGAAGCGCCAAAAGAAGAACCAGAAAAGCACAAAAGATGTACCGAACAGCACGCCCCCCAGCGGCATGACCCAAGAGCGTTACGACCGACTAGTGGCAGAAGCTAAAGCCCCCTTCAAGGGACTACGCAAGTTTCTGTATGCCTCCTTTGGGGCTTCAGGAGCCATTGGTGCCTTTGTCTTTTTTACTAAGATTTTGGCAGGTCGTGATGTGGCCCAGTCACTCCCAAATCTAGCCCTTCAGCTAGGGGTGGTAGCGCTGATGGTCTTTTTATTCCGCTGGGAAGATCGCAACAAAGAGGTCAATTAGCGGCGGCACAATCGCGACAATGTAATGACGATGTAATGACCCATCCTGTCGATCGCAATCCAGTTGTGCTGGTCCATGGCATTTGGAATACAGCAGGCATTTTTAATCCCCTGAGAACCCATTTGGAGCAGTTGGGATGGACAGTATACGCCCTGAGCATGACACCCAATAACGGCGATGCGCCGATAGGAGTCCTGGCTGAGCAGGTAGAGGCTTTTGTGCATGAGTGCCTGGAGCCGAACCAACCCTTCGACCTAGTGGGCTTCAGTATGGGCGGCTTAGTGAGTCGCTACTATGTGCAGCGCCTGGGTGGCTTATCACGAGTACAGCGGTTTATCACCGTTTCTGCCCCTCACAAAGGGCTCCCGTGTACACATAAGTCCGAGACATCTCTAAAACCCTTGTCATATAAGGGTTTTAGGAACACGTTAAATTCTCAGCAACTGCCATCTATTGAGAATTTATGACGAAGGATCAAGGGTTTCAGGGCTTGGTTC
>JBCDAG010000370.1:0-7059 GCA_039186165.1 Cyanobacteria bacterium P01_F01_bin.53 | reverse complement strand
CTGATACGCAGTGAAATCAGAGGGAAGTGAAAATTGAGGTTGGGTATCAGCCCAGGCCTCGGGGGGGAAGGGAAAATGTTCATAACCCACTCGGAGCAAACAAAGTCCTTGAGGGGGGGCAGAATATTTTACCAAATTGCGGCGCTGGTTTTGCCAGATTGCTGTAAAGCCCTTGGGAGATAGCTGCTTGCGGCCTACCTGAACAATAAGGCCCATCACTAGGCGCACCATGCCATACAAGAAACCTTTTGCCTGCAGCTCAATACGCACAAAGTGGCTTGAGCGGCTGCATTGCACCTCTTGCATTTCTACCCAAGAGTGCGATCGCTCAGAGCCTGCGCGATGAAACGCGGCCAAATTATGATAACCCACCATGGGTTTGAGCGCAGCGAGCATTAGGCTTTCGTCCAATGCCTCAAAGTAGTAGTGCCATACAAAAGGCTGTACGAACAAGTTCGGATAGCGATCGGTATAGAAGGTGTAGCGATATCGTCGCCACTCGGCTGAGAATTGAGCGTGCCAATCGTCAGGGACTTTGGCCGAGGCACGAATCACAATGTCATCGAGCAGCCTATCGTTGAGAATGGCGGCCCATCGCTCTGCCGGAATCACACAAGGTGCGGCAAAATGAGCAACTTGAGCGGCGGCATGAACACCTGCATCGGTGCGACCTGCACCATGGAGAGTGGTGACTTCACCTAAGACTGAGGCGATCGCACTTTCAATTTCAGACTGAACAGTTCGTTCAGTACGCTGACGCTGCCAGCCATGGAATTGAGTGCCCTTATACTGGATAACCAGCGCCACTTTTTGACTGCGCCGCTTATCTAAAGGCAAGTCTTTTAACTGCTTAGAAAGCTTCGCAGAACGACTAGCCATTAACCGTTACGACTCCGCCTGACAAAAATACGCCCAATAAAACAAATCCAATGGCATGAGACAAATGCTTGAATTGCTTTATCTAACTTAAGCCAACCTACTTTAGGTAAGCTCAATGATTGCCATGCGAGCATTGTCACCACGACGGCTAACGGTTCTCACAATGCGAGTGTAGCCACCGTTGCGATCAGCATAGCGATCAGGTGCATCGGCAAACAGGGCATGAACTAACTGCTTGTCGTAGATGTAACCCAAGGCTTTACGGCGAGAAGCGAGCGAGCCTTCTTTCGCCAACGTCACCATTCGCTCAACCTCAGAGCGGACAGCTTTCGCCCTTACTTCGGTGGTTTTAATTCGACCGTTACGAATCAGCTCAGTGGTAAGCGTTCTGAGCAAAGCTTTCCGCTGATCAGCGGCCTTACCTAGTTTTGCTAAGCGGCGACCATGTCGCATTGACTTTCTCCCTTCTTATAATTCTCTAAAAAACAAATAAATTAGAACTCAACATTCCCAGACGTCAGGGAAGCCTTACACCTTCTACCAACTAGGACGTAAAAGCCGAAGCCTAATGGCTTCGGCAGTTCAAGATGGAACCCACACTAAACGGACTTAGCTGGTTTTTCGAGCGGCAGCATAATGCCCAAATGCACTTGCAAAGCCTCGACGACCTCTTCAGCAGACTTTTGACCGAAGTTCTTGATCTCCAGCAAGTCTTCCTGACTGTAGTCGAGCAAATCTGACACTGCGTTGATTTGCGCACGCTTGAGGCAGTTATAAGCTCGAACTGACAGTTGCAGCTCCTCAATCGGAATTTGATACGTTGGATCTTCTTCCTTAGTATCTTCATCACGCTTAGGCTCAAGCGTAACGTCCTTCAGTGGGCTGAACATAGCAACCAACTGATCGGCCGCTTCACTCATGGACTGCTGGGCAGTCAAACTACCATTCGTCCAGATTTCCATCACCAAGCGGTCTTTTTGCTCGCCCGACGCATCTAAAAAGTTCTCAACACTGTAGTTGACCTTTTTCACTGGCATGAAAACAGCATCAATTTGCATGAAATCGACACCACCCGTCTCCTCGCGACTACGGTCAATGGCACGATAGCCACGACCTTTCTCGATGCGAAACTCCATTTCCAAGGTGTGACCCGCAGAAACAGAGGCGATGTAGCGATCGGTACTAATGAGCTCTACCTCTGAAGGCAAATCAAAGTTAGCAGCCGTGACCTTAGTAGGCCCTTGGACAACCAAGCGACCAATCTGGGGCTGCGATGAATAACTCTTCAACACAGTCTCCTTCATGTTCAGCAAGATATCCAACACATCTTCGCGAACGCCTGGGATCGTAGAAAACTCATGGCTAGCACCGGCGATTCTGACAGAAGTAACCGCTGTGCCATCTAGATTAGAAAGCAGCACCCGACGAAGAGCATTACCAACTGTTGTCCCTTGGCTACGCTCTAGGGGCTCAATCACAAACCGGCTGTACTGACTCTGATCGTCTTCAACAATGGACTCGACACAATCGACTTGAAATACCATTCACTAACCTCTCTCTTTGCTCAGGTGGCCTGACAAATGCTCTATTAGCTTTGTCGTTTTATTCAGAACTGTTCGCAAAATTTCTTAAATATTTGGAGTTCTTAATTGCCCAAGCAATGGATAAAACCACGTCCCAGACATAAAACACCGCAGATACTAAACACTAGACACGGCGACGCTTGGGCGGACGACAACCGTTGTGGGGAATAGGTGTAACGTCACGAATGAGGGTAATTTCGAGACCCGCACCTTGCAAAGCTCGGATCGCTGTTTCACGACCTGACCCAGGGCCACTAACCTGCACTTCACACTGGCGCATACCCTGATCGATGGCACGACGGGCGGCACTATCAGCAGCGGTTTGAGCGGCAAAGGGCGTTCCTTTCTTCGCACCTTTGAAACCACTGGAGCCAGCAGAGGCCCAAGAAATCGCATTACCACTCGCATCGGTGATAGTTACGATTGTGTTGTTAAAAGTGGACTGAATGTGGGCGATGCCGTTAGGGATATTTTTCTTCGCCTTACGGGGCCCGGTTTTACGGATGGGTTTTGCCATATCTAATCAATTTAAGAGGTGTTCAAGGACTTGGATTCTTAACTCCAGGAGGTTTGCTATGAAACTTCGGGCCAAGACTTCCTGCACAGAGGGCAACAATGCGCCCACTCATGAAGTGTCTCCAGATCGACAGCCATCCAAACCAGACTGAGCGATCACCTATAATTTTCAATTGGAAACGCGAACTGACAAAGATACCCAACCAAGGGAACTTCTTACTATGCGCTCCTAGCAGCTATGTCCTGCTTTAGCTGTCGTCTAAACAAGCTACTTGCGTGGGGGCTTTTTCTTACCCGCAATTGTTCGCTTACCGCTACGACGGGTGCGACTATTGGTACGAGTTCGCTGACCCCGCACAGGCAAGCCCATACGGTGACGACGACCTCGGTAGCAACCGATGTCCATCAATCGCTTAATGTTCATGTTCACCTGACGACGCAAGTCACCTTCAATCAGGTAATCGCCTTCGACAGTTTCTCTTAGCTTGATAACATCTGCATCAGCCAAATCCTTAACTCGAACATCAGGATTTACGCCTGTCTTCTCAAGGATTTGATGAGAACGGCTAAGGCCAATCCCATAAATGTAGGTCAAACCAATTTCAATACGCTTGTCTCTTGGCAGGTCAACGCCCGCAATCCGTGCCACCGATAATTCTCCCTCGTTTTGCCTGTTCACAAGCAAGCTTGCGAACGTAGATAATTAACTAAAAACTAGACTCAAACTCGCAATTGAGCGTCAGATACAAGCAAGACGCTCAATGCAAGTGCCTTACCCTCTAACCCTGACGCTGCTTATGCTTGGAGTTAGAGCAAATTACCATTACCCGACCACGACGGCGGATAACACGGCACTTTTCACACATTTTTCGAACAGATGCGCGGACTTTCATGCCCCAGATATATTGTTTACTACACAGACTCACTACAGTAGCAGACGTTATTACCCTATGTACAGGGTGTCTTTTGGGTGTGCCTGCTGGTGAGCCTGCTAAGAGTGATTCATGACAGAGCACACGAAGGCCCAACCCAGATCAATCCTGAGTTGGGCCTTCGGCATTAACGCGAAGCGAGGAAAAGCTAAGGCAAGCTATGCCCCACGGCATAAAGTTTATGCCCCACGGCGTAAAGCAGCTTCTACCTGCTTAAATTCTTGCTCTAAGCGGTCTTGCAATTTTTGGGGAACGGGACGGTTAGGATAAGAGCTATAGTGACCGGCCAAAGCGTTAAGCGCTGTTCGCATTGTGGCGAAGGAACTCAAATTGGCGATTTCGCCGTTGCGACGATAGCGAGAAGCAAAGTCGTTAATTCTTTGCTTAGCTTCGTTCTGAAGCTCTGCTTTATTGGGAGCATCTTTAGGTAATGCTATCGAGGCTCGAAGAGAATCGATCAGGGCAACGGTGTCTTCGGAATAGTTACCGCTAAGACCGTCGCTTGGTCCAATTGCGCTACAGCCAGTGAGACCAATAACGGCCACCAGCATGAGGGCAAACACGCGAGACAATAGACTTCTCATAGAAAATTTTATGGAGGTTGGCGAACTTGACCCTCCGGATGCATGTGCAAGCAGGCGTGCATGTGCAAGCAGGTGTGCATGTGCAATTGGACACATACGCATGTCAAGAATTGATACAGCTATTATCT
Source organism: Cyanobacteria bacterium P01_F01_bin.53 (assembly GCA_039186165.1). Classification (GTDB taxonomy): domain Bacteria; phylum Cyanobacteriota; class Cyanobacteriia; order Phormidesmidales; family Phormidesmidaceae; genus Phormidesmis. The sequence goes on along the minus strand of JBCDAG010000370.1, from coordinate 2,437 downwards.
TATCTGACCAGGGGACAGTAGAGATGCGCCTATGGGAGGAGCACTTCAAATGAGGTCCTAGAAAGCATTGGGATACAGGAGAGCAAAGGAAGCATTTAAGCGGGATAGATTCTCAAACGGCGGTTGGGCTCATCCCCAAAGCTCAAGGATTTGAGGCGATAGTGTTCGGCTAGCTCGTGCTGCATTTTGCGGATTTTGGGCGATCGCGGCAAAAGTTCCACGGGTTGGCTTTTCGGAATCACAATTTGTTCTACGGCCAATCGTGCTTCTTCCAGCGCTTCTAGCTCATCATCAGCACCGTTGCGAGCAAACAAGTCCAGATTGACAGCATCTGTCATCTCACCATCGTCGTCGAGATCTAACACTCGCCTGAGCGATCGCGTAATTTGAGGAATGCTATTGGACTTAACGGTATATACAGGGACTTGGCGAGCCTTGGCAACATCCTTAATTTTGGAGTGGTTTTTAATGTGTGATCTCAACGCAAGCACCGCATCGGCTGAGCCCAAATCCTTCGTAAACTTAACCGGCAGAGACAATGTACGCACCACATGATCTAGCTGCTGACGACTAATCCCGTAAGCATACACACGGGTCAAGTCAGCATCATCTTCGACATAATCATCCTGATCAGTTTGCGCCAACCGATCGGACGACACTCGCGCAGTAGCAACCGGCAACTGGAGTAGTTTGTCACGATTGGCACTCTCCGAGAGGTTATCTAACGTGGCATTCAGCTGCGCTTGAAACCGCTGCTGCTCATCCACAATTATTGAAGGTCGACTCGCCCGCTTGCCAAAAGAGTTAGACCCTAACGGTTTCATTTTCCCGGATGAGCGCCAGCCTCCACGACTCGGCTGAGTGCCTCGCAAAGTCCCTGGACTCAACTGACCTTTACGGTTTGCTCTCAGCGCTGGTGCAACTAGGCCTGATTGCCCTGGCAGCTCATTGGTCACAACGAGCTTATTGCCTGCGTCCAGCTCCCGAACCTGCTGACCGGGCACTCGCCCACGCAACAAATAATCCACAGTGTCAGAAACATCTTCATGGACAACCCACCGCTGACGTTCATGCATCTCCACGGCAATGTCAAAGGTGGGTGGCGCTTTTCGCTCTAGCACACTTTTTTGACTACCTCGCCGCCGAGCTTCGTCATCGCCAAGTGTGACCGATTGAATGCCCCCTACGAGATCAGACAAGGTCGGGTTTTTGATGAGATTTTCCAGACGATTACCATGGGCCGTGCCGACGAGCTGGACGCCGCGCTCGGCGATGGTACGGGCTGCGATCGCCTCCAACTCCGTCCCAATCTCATCAATCACAATGACCTCTGGCATGTGGTTCTCCACTGCCTCAATCATCACGCGATGCTGCTCTTCAGGGCGAGAGACCTGCATCCGCCTAGCCCGTCCAATCGCGGGGTGTGGAATATCGCCATCGCCCGCAATTTCATTCGACGTATCAATAATCACGACCCGCTTCATCAAATCGTCCGCGAGCACTCGAGCAATTTCGCGAAGGGCAGTCGTCTTACCGACACCAGGACGGCCCAACATCAAAATGGAGCCCCCGGTTTCCACCAAGTCACGAATCATACCGATAGTGCCGAAAATGGCACGGCCTACCCGGCAGGTTAACCCAATAATTTCACCCGCTCGATTGCGCATGGCACTGATGCGGTGAAGGGTTTTCTCTAAGCCAGCACGATTATCCCCACCAAAGTGACCGACCCTGTTCACGCAATACTGCAAGTCTTTGTGGGAAACGGGCGTTTCAGAAAGGTACTCTACGGAATCGGAGAAACGAGCTTCTGGCAGACGACCCAAGTCCATAATCACTTCGATAAGCTGATCACGGCGAGGATGATTCGTCAAGGAATTACGAATGTACTCAGGAAGAACTTCTAAAAGCTGAGGGAGATCGTCGGTAACTTCTGGAGGCTGCAACTGAACTTTGGAGCCACTGGAGGAAGCGTCCTTGGGGGATGAGTCTGGAGAAGCAGCCTGAGGGGAGGCTGAAGAGGAAGACTGTGTAGACTCCGCTGAGAGACTACTTTCGGTCAAGTGGTCGTCAAAACTCGCCATAGAGAACGGATCGCGAACGAAGGGATATCGTCAAAAGAGGCAACAGCTCGTAGCTACACGAGAATAACTACTTACGACAAAACGACTCGCTTTAAAGGCATGACTAAAGATTCAGCGAGTGCTACAGCCTTCCATAACGCAGAGGGTACTTCTTCAAGATAAAGGGTTTGCTCAATAATTGGCATCAACAAGCTGCGAGCAAAGCTGCCATAGGCAACACCGGTCACAGACTTAGGAACAACATCCAAAACACCAGAGACCCCTGTCTGAGGTGTTTTCAGCAACCCAAGCGATCGCAATTTGACCGCAGTATGCTGATTTGTCCCACCCGCCAGCTGTACATATCCCTCAAT
>JBCDAG010000369.1:0-7072 GCA_039186165.1 Cyanobacteria bacterium P01_F01_bin.53 | reverse complement strand
TCGCTGGAGAACTCTCACCTGACAAGTCCCGCTGCTACTGAGCAACTCCAGATGCCTGCGCTCCTCATCCTTGAGGTGAATCTCAACCCGCTTCATAGCTCCGCGTATGTTTCATTGTTTTATACTTACTGTACTAGTGGCTCAGTTCTTTTCAAACGCTTGAGGGCAAAGGCAGCTAATCCAATAAGGCCAAGACCGGCAGAAGGTTCAGGCACCGAAACCGGATCAGGAGATTCACTCAATGTAGAGTTATAAGCATTTTGCCAGAAGGCTTCCTGCCACCATTGGCTATAGCCTAATTCGTACACCTCGCTATCTTGAATCATCGCCTCAACATCCGAGGAACGATCCTGGCTAATCCAGTCAGCCGCTGACAAATTCTGACCGTTGTTAGTATAGCTATCAATCCAGCTAGCATGACCTGTCCCCCAGCCCCAACGGTCAGCGATCTTCTGACTAACCTGCTGTTTCGCCTGATACTCTAGCGCGTTTAAGTTCAAAGAAGCGCCGTAATTGATATCCCAGCCAATGACATCTAAGGCTTTCAAATCCAGATTCAAAATATTACGCCGTTCGCCATCGCGAATGGTGGGCCCCATAATACCTAAAGCGTTTGATTGGTCTTGCCAATGGCTCCCTTGGAACCCATCTGAGCCCAATCCAAGGTTTTTCTTACCTCTGGCAAAATTCCCGAGGTTAGTGTTACCACCATCTATGGAGAAATAAGACGCTACCCCAGAAGCCAAATCCACTTTCCCTTGATTTTGACTATAGTTTGAATAACGGAACATATCCAGTGACGTAGTCTTCATCAGGCGATCAATGTTTTCATCATAGGTCGCCTGAGAATCAGCCTTCTTGGCCGAATCTATACCACTGATGAATCCTAAAGTATGACCAATTTCATGTAAGGCGACGCTCAGAAAATCAAGAGATTTGTTAGGTACTGACTGATCACGATTGTAATCGTAATTCCACTGGTAATTACTGCCTGACAAGTCACCCATCAAAATCGTGCCGTCTAGAGCATTACTGTTGCCTAGCAGCCCTAACGCTTTCGCATTCGCATTGGTTACCGTAATATTTTTGTTGTACCAAGTGTTACCGGTTTCGAACATGCCTTCATATCTCAGGAGCCCGTCGCTATATCGATTGGCGTGTAGGTTACGGGCCGCAGTGTAGTCATCAGCTGAGGTTCTGTCTTGCTGAATCGCGTTGTAGAATCCTTCGTAGCTTTGATACGCCTGCATTCCAGGAAGTGCACCGCCGACAGCTTTGCCAGGCAAATCGCTAGAGACACCAACATGCAGGTTAAGGGTGACATCATCGGTTAGATAGCTCGACCAAATATTGCCAGCCATTTCAAAACCGACAATTTGCTCCAGGGTTGTGCCATGGTCGTATGAGAAATTAAAATTTACAGCGTTGGCGGGAAGGCTCATGCTGCTAATTGTTGTTACTGCTAGTGTGCCAGCAGTTACCCAAGTTGATTTCCTTAAGGTCAATTGAGTTTCTCGCATGTAAGCCTTCTGAAGTGTTCTTTTCTTTCTATAAGCCCAGTCTAGGCGTCACAAAAGAACATTAGTTAAAGGGTATTTGAGTTTTTTCTTGAAGAGTAGATAGCGCTCCGTAAGATCTCTGATATGCCCTTTTTGACTATCCTCGGATTTATACGTACGGACTGTTCAATAGAGCCGTTTAGAAAGTAGTAGAGAATTGCAGTCTATCCTGCCTTAGCCTCTCGTGCTAAGCGGCTTGTAAGCCTAAAAATTCTATTACTGAGAACTTGCTCCATTCGCAGTAAATCTACGTAGGCATATTTGATTTGACGGCATTTATGCGCTACTGATTGTGTCGCTATTGATTGAGAACGTTAGGATGTGTGACTAACGCCCATCATGGTCAACGCCTGCCTGCGAAAATCATCAGTGATGAGAAGGATGGTGTCTTTCTCATAGGATTATTAAACAGTGACAAGCCCCTTACATATATTCCAATGTCTGCCGCAGAATTGACTCATTCGCCTCAGAGATAGAGCGAGTCTCATTCTCCATCATCGATATCAGGCCCTGACTAATTCCGGTCAGTGTCGCTAGCTTACGCTGACTCCAACCCTTCGCAGTTCTCATACTTTTAATCTCACTGCCGGAGAGCCTTACTACAGACAGCTGAATATCCCCTCCCTCCTCAGGCTGAATAGTAGCCGCCTCAAGATTAGCCAAATCCCAACTTTCTGGAGGCCTAATCTCAAGCTTCGCCTTCAGCAGTGACTCAAAAAAGCCCCGAGGACGCCGAATATTCTCACGTCCAAACCCCGAAGGCTGAATATCCTCCGAGTAAGTGTCTGCATCAAACCGAATTTGCCAGCCACGATCATGCAATGCAAGCAAGTCTTCATCCCATGTGTTTGTCAGCTTCTTTCTCAACTGATTATCATTTTTCGCATCACTCACCTTTTGCTTCCCGTAAGCAACTTCCATCAATGTACGTACAGGGATGGTATAAAGCCGACTCAGCTGAGACTTAAACAACAACCACACCATTAACCGTGCAGCTCCAGCCCGATGCTGCCAAAGGCTCATCACGCTCTCTAACAGAGACTTAGAAAGAACACCTTCACTTCCCGGCAAATTTTGTTCTTGGGCATCTTCTTCATTCAAAAAATACTTTGCCCACAAACCTGCTTTTACAACAAATGACATTCCCGTCACTTGCTTTTCTCCAAAGATGTCCTGCTGGTAGTGGTACCGCGTACCCATCAAATGCCAAAGACGACCTTCTTCAACCGTAAATTTTTTACGCCTACCCTCACCAGGCCAGGAAATAAACGTTGTAATCATGCAGGGCTGTTTAACAATCTCTTCTATCAGCACCAGCTTCTCCTGCCGGTTCTTATCTGTCCGCCGCTGCAAGCCTAAGTAACTCTCAATTTGCCGATCATTAATAACCAGCTCTTGCTCCCAAGGCCGCTCCATTTGAGAGGCGTGGGCTGCAAATATCAAATGCATGCAAGCCGCCCTGATATCAAAAGTATCGATTACGGCCAGTGCAGCGGCACCCGCGAGGGCCGAAGGATGCTCATCCTCAGTATTATCAGCAACCCGAAAGCAAATGGCACCCTGGCCGTCGTTTACATCTCGACTGTAAATGAGCTTGCCGTCAGGATCCGTCGTCCAAGGTAATTGCTGTCGCTGGGTGAGGATATTACTCGCTTCCCAAATAGGTAACGAAGAAGTTACTTTCGTCAGATCACCTTTTTCAAATAGCTCTGGACTCGTTTGAGGATGATCTGCGATCGCATTCTTAGCAGATTTCTTAGGTGTTTTTGTCACAGAAGACTTTCGAGAGCCCGTCACTTGATTAGATTTTGAGGCCATTTCTCTCTTAACCTATGTTGAATCTGACACTAGGGACAAAGCATCGCTAGGGACAAAGCATCGCTTGAGATTATAGCGCCTTCCTTGAAAAAACCGTCCTTAATTGGAAAGTTATTGCAAGTCTGTTTATAAAACAATATCTTTCAGCATCCACTAAACAGCTTAAGAACCTTACAAAAACGGTCTGTCGCTTACACAACAAGGTTTTCCGAATAGTACAGCCCCCATGATTACAACAAAGTCTAGAGCCTGGGCCTGATTACACATTTTATCTAGCGCCTAACCCCATCTGATTACAAAATGGCGGCACTTTGCCCCTTGATTACAAAAGTTCTCTAGAACCAAGGCCCAAAAGCCTTATGACCTAAAAATAGTGGTTTCAAGCATAGCCTTGGCACAAAAAGTACTATTTGTAGCCGTGCATTCAAGCACACCAAGCCCGAATGCTCAAAATAATGATTACAAAAGCTTCTAGACTTTTGACCTGATTACAAATGAAGTCTAGAGCCCGGCCCCATTTGATTACAAAGGCCTCATCTCATCGTCTTGATTACAGCAGTTGTCTAGGGCCTAAACCCAAAAAGGCTCACACGCTTGATTACAAAGGGTACTAGGGCCTAAACCGGAAAATTCTAAACCCTAGCCCCCAACATTTCTAGACCCTCGCCCCAACTTCAATTGGATTTGAACCTGTTGGTAAGCATTCTGCCGATTTTTTATCACGAGCGCCTCAAAACGATTACAAAACTCGGTGTCCATCACCACTCTTCGACCACGTTTTGTAATCAAACACCTTGCTATACCTATGGCGCAAACAGCACCTTAGTTCGTTTGCACTAAAAAACAACAGGAGCAGATTCCGTCCCACCTCAGATTGAGGTGTGAACAGTACCAGACCAACGTGGCACTCACTGAAACCAGCACATTTCAGTATGTTCAAGAAAACAGCGATGCATTCCTCGCGCTGTTTCCGCATCGCTACGACTTCATATATGCCCCTCACCCAAACCCTACAACCAAACCCGAATGGCGCACAGAGGATCGCTACCCTCTTTCAGATCGCCAGCTGCTTAAGGGTGAATATCTATATGGCGTTCGATTCCAGAAAGACACACAGTATTGCCTCCTCGATATTGATCGCCAGAGTCTCTATCATCCTAGCAATTCACCACTCGTCCTAAACCGACTATTTGAATCACTAGAACCTCTCGGCATCACAGATCACATCGTCTGCACTTCTAGTGATAGCCAAGGCCTGCACATCTACTTTCCCTTAGCCAAAGCCTTCAACGCTTGGAAACTCGCTAAGGCCGTTTCAGTAGCTCTAGAAAATGCAGGCTTTAAGCTCAAACTGGGTCAGCTTGAGCTCTTCCCTAACCCCAAAGTCTATTGCGCAGACGAAACGCCCAGTCTGTTTAACGCACATCGGCTCCCTCTACAGATGGGGTCGTACCTTCTCAATGACGATCTACAGCCGACCAATAGCGCGCAAGCCCACTTCGTGCGGATGTGGGAATTTTGTCAGAGAAGAAACATACTCAATACACGCAGGCTGAGAACACTCCTCAAAAAAGCAAAGCAGATTAGCTACCAGCTCTCGAACAAAGCCAGCAAGTTCTTACACGATCTGAATACGGAAATAGAAGAAGGCTGGACCGGCCAAGGCCAAACTAATCGGCTACTCGGACGGATCACCATGCGCTCGTTTGTCTTTAACCACATTACAGACGGTGGCAATCCTTTAGCTGGAAAAGCCTTGATAGACAAAGTGGTTGAGGTAGCCAAAGCCCTGCCTGGCTATCAGGATTGGTGTCGCCACCGCCATGAGATTGAAGATCGGGCAACAGAATGGGCTAGATGTATTGAAAACAGTCATTACTTTCCCTATGGCACCGCAAGAGGAAAATACAAAGAAATTCAATCGGATAAGCCACTAGACGGGCTCGATTGGAATCAAAAGCGCTCTTTAGAAACACAAGAGAAAATCGCTACCGCTGTCGAAGACCTGCTTAAAAAACAAACACTTCCTGAAAAAGCCACTGCACGGTTTAAGGCACTCATTGAATACGGGATTGGTGGCGCGTCGCTGTACCGATATCGCGAGTTATGGCATCCGATTGAATTCAAAAATTCGCCCAAAGAGTCCGGACCTCACGATACGGACCTTGAGGACGCCTGCACGGAGGGTGCAAACGACCTCAAAATTCCTACAAGCTTATTATCACCAGATGATAGTAATTCATTTGATAGCAAGACTTCTAACGATTCAGATGCTACCGGAAATGAGTCGCAGGGTAATAATGTTTCTGATCCGGCTCAATTGATTCGAGCTCGCATTAAGAAACAGCTCGCTGAGGCTCAACAAGCTCGCTTAAAAGCACAAGATGAACAACAACTACCCGTTGCTGATGAGGCGGCTATGGTCGCTCACAGGCGGGCTCTGCAAAGAATGAGAGAATTTCTCCTTTCGGGTGATCCTATTTTGATTGCTGAAGTAGGTCAGTGGCTGGTGAAACAGCCTTTATTGGTGCGTAATGAGCTGATTACCAGTGGTGAGATGGAGGACCAGGCCTTGCTGTTTGACTTGTGTGAGATCGCACAACACCTCGTCAAGACCAAGCTCTCTCCGTGGAAGGTCAGGTTCCAATTAGAGGAACGCTATGGAAAATCCATAGTGCTGGAACTGACCGATAGTGAACGACGGGAGTGGGTGCGATCGCTCTCAAGAACGCAGAACACGGATGATTAAGCCTGTAGCCTCAAACGAAGGTAAATCAGTCAATTTACTCGGGCAAAGTTGCCGCTTTGCCTTGGCCCCTACGGTTATCTTGAGCCGCTTGCAACTGATCACCTGCTTGCCCAATAGACATTGCAGCCCCCAGTTGATAAATGGACTCACTCGGTAGCCGTACTCCCACAAATCGAGGAAGGACTCCCTGGGCAGCCCAGCGGGCTCGACTAAAACGACATTAGGTTGCCCTTGATAATGCAAGCGTGGTTGATTTACCGCCTGATCTAATGGCATCTCGAAATCAATTAGGTATTGTCAACTTAGCGAAATTTGACCGTGAGCTATGGCTTTTGGGAAGCTGAACGTATGAATAATCCTTACCGTTGCCATCGCTTCCCCGCCGAGATCATCAGCTACTGTGTCTGGCTGTATTACACTTTCCCGTTAAGCTTCCGTGACATTGAGAAAATGATGCTCTACCGGGGCATCACAGTCACCGACGAAGCGATCAGAGGCTGGTGTCTCAAATTTGCTCAGGGCTATGCTAATCAGATTCGTAAGCAACGGCCAAAGCCCGGTGATAAATGGCATCTCGACGAAGTCGTCATCAAGATTAAAGGGGAGCAGTTCTATTTATGGCGTGCTGTTGATCAACATGGTGTGGTGCTCGATATCTTGATGCAGCGCCGTCGCAACAAAGCAGCTGCCAAGAAGTTTTTCCGAAAACTTCTCAAACCAGCAGGCTTTGCACCCAGGGTGATCATCACCGACAAGCTGAAAAGCTCTATGGGGCTGCTAAGAAAGACATCCTAAAAGGTGTGGAACACAGGCAGCATAGGGGATTGAATAATCGAGCGGAGATGAACCATTCTCAATACCCCTATCTGTTTTTGGCCGTTTAGGGTGAGGTGACATGGGTCGAGCTCCTAAATAACGTTCAGTATTTCAATCCCTAAGGTGTGGA
>JBCDAG010000368.1:0-7117 GCA_039186165.1 Cyanobacteria bacterium P01_F01_bin.53 | reverse complement strand
GCAGTTCTCTGAAAAACCACGGTACTACGTCAAGGCAGCCATAAAATTAATTATGGCTGCCGCAAGGATTCATTATTTGTATTTTAGATAAATTGCCCATAGGATTAAGTGCGTCAGATGACAGGATATGGGCTAGCGCCTGTGCGCATCTAGAAAGCTTAAATGGACGTGGAAAGCATGGAGAAGGTTTTATTTATCACAGGGGCCTCTAGCGGAATTGGACGTGCCACTGCCATAGCAGCCATTGATAGCGGCTGGCGATTGGGCATAATGTCGCGAAATAAAGATGTCCTCGTGGAGCTACAGGGCACGCTTGGCGCTGACAAAGTGGACATCTGTGTCGGTGATGCCACCCAACTAGCAGCCCAGTACGCGGCCGTAGAACAGGTTGTCGCACGGTTTGGGCGGATCGATGCCGCATTTGCCAACGCGGGGGTCGGCATCAACACACCTGGTACCGAAAATGGCGATCCCGAGGAATGGGAGCGGATGCTGGCGATTAATGTCAATGGCGTACTGTGGACCGCCAAAGCCACCCTGCCCCACCTGCGTAAGCGCAAGGGACACTTTCTCGTGACGGGCTCGATGGCAGGCCGAAGTTATCACAAGGGCTCGATTTACAGCTCCTCAAAGTGGTTTATTCGTGGCTTTGCCCTTAACCTAGCCGCAGAAATGGACGAGAGGGGCGGTCGCTGCACAGAAATTGCGCCGGGCATGGTTAACACAGCTTTTTTCGACACCCCCAAACCTGACAAGCTGATGCCAGAAGATATTGCCGCATCGGTTATGTTTGCACTCAATGCTCCGGCACGGGCAAATGTACGAGAAATTTTCGTAATGCCTACTGAGCATCCAGACGAAGCTTAGGCGTTGAAGCTTAGGCGTTGAAGCTTAGGAGCTGAAGTTTAGGAGACTATTCTTAAACTGGGGTGTGGCGTGGAAGATAGCAGTCGTCGGACATTAACAGGCGTCGGGCATTAAGTGGGATGCTCGGCCTGATAGAGGATACTCGGTATCCGCATTATGGCTAATGCGGATACCATCGCATAACAAGAGCTAGGGATGTTAAAGCAACGATTCGATTGGCTAATGCCCCCAAAAGCACTAGCAAACTCTTGAATCGAGATGACATCGTTCGCCAGCGTATGCTGAGTGAAGATGACGAAGCACTTTGTGCTCTGCTAGTTACGACGATCTAGAAACTCATGTCGTCGCTCTAAGAGGGAAAGGGAAGGCGCTTGGGCTTCACTTTGCTCTTCGGCGTTTTCCCATGTGGTGGATTCGGTACTGACGGGCTGCTCTTCCCAGCTAGTGTCATTTTGTGGCGTTGCAGGCTCAAGTGACTGCTGCTCATAAGTCTGCTGTCCATAGGTTTGCTGCTCATAGGTGCCATAGGTTTGCTGGTAATCTTCAGACTTATTGCGTGTGTCGAATTCACTAAGACGCAGCGTCTGAAGCTTAAAGGCGGGATCGACCTGAGGGAGTGCCTGAGCGGCAGGCGCAACTGCACCAGCTGCAAGTACAACAGAAAAAGCGGAAAGGATGAAGCGTTTCATAATAGGACCTTAGTTGTTAGTGTGAACCGTCGAGCGCTTGTGTGCTGCTCTATATCCCTATTAGAAAGGTTGGAAGGCTACGTTAAGGGCTATGAAAGGCCAACATATGGCTGACTTCTGGTTGTCTTTATTCAGGGTTTCGCTTAATCGTTCCTTTGAACGGCATTTCTATGGCTTCAATAGAGGCATGGAGCCTGATACATAGAACCTGATATATAGAGCCATAATCGAAATAGCCTGGTTTAATAAGGACATGCCCGCAAATATTTGTGGGTATGTCCTTATCTAGCTAGCTTCGCTGGCAGAGCAACTACGATGCCCCGTTCGATCAAAGTTCATCAAGGCTACGCTGATACCATTCGCATTGCGGTAAAACGCAATGGGTTTCAGACTCAACGCGCCCTGGCTGAGCGAGCGGGTTACTCGCTGGCGACGGTAAAGAAGTTTTTGGGCGGTAAGCCGGTTGATTTTGCAACGTTTACGGAGCTGTGCGACACGCTGTGTTTGGACTGGGAAACGGTTGCTGATTTGGGCGATCGCACAGCCCTGCCAAAGGAAGCGCAAACGTCTGCAAAACCGCCTGCAAAACCATCCGACAATCAGCCCGCTGAGCCCTCTGGGCCATACCCAACGCCCCCGTCCATAGGGGCCCAAGACTGGGGCGCTGCCGTCGATGTATCGCTTTTTTATGGTCGTGAGCAGGCGCTAGCCACGCTTGAGGGCTGGATTGTGGGCGATCGCACCCGTTTAGTCGCGCTCTGTGGGCTCGGCGGCATTGGCAAAACAACCCTCACCGCAAAACTCACCCATCAAATTGCCGATCAGTTTGACTACCTGATTTGGCGCAGTCTTAAAAATGCACCGCCCGTGCAGGAAACCCTCAAAAATCTGTTGAACTTTTTTCTAGAGCAGCCAGAGATCACCCTGCCTAAAAATGAAGCCGCCGACACCTTAGATGATCAGCTGCGACAGCTCATTACCTGCGCCCGCGAGCACCGCTGCCTGATTGTGTTAGACAATGTGGAACCGCTATTTGAAGAAGGCGATCGCGCAGGCACCTACCGAGCCGGTTATGAAGGCTATGGTGACTTATTTAAAATAATCGGAGAGACTGCTCACAACAGCTGCCTGATCATCACCTCGCGTGAACTCCCCAAAGAAATTACCCTCCAAGCGGGTGATTCACTCCCCACTCGCTGTTTTCATCTCTCGGGCCTCACCGCTGCCGACGGCCAGCAACTCGTGCAGACCATTGGAGAGTTCACAGGCACCACCCCAGACTGGCAACAACTTATCCAAGCTTTCAGCGGCAACCCACTCGCCCTCAAAATGAGTGCCGCTGCCGTAAGAGATTACTTTGACGGTGATATTGCAAGCTTTTTAGCGCTTTCGCAAGAAGACTCTCTCCTCCTGGGCGATATCCGGCAGCTGCTGGTACGGCAAATTAATCGACTAACGCCGCTGGAAAAAGACATTATGTACTGGCTGGCGATCAATCGGGAACCCGTTCGCTGGCAAACACTTCAGGCAGATCTGGAAAAAACAGTCCCCCTAAATAAAGTGTTGCAAGCTATCGACTCTTTAGAGCGCCGCTCTTTAATCGAAAGAGATCGATCAACCATCGCCCAGCAGGCGGTGATTATGGACTATTTTACGGGCGAACTCATCGAGCAAATCTGCCGCGAAATTAGCCATCAAATTAGCCATCAAACTAGCCATCAACCTGGTGAGTCTCAATCAGATTTTCTCTGGCGCTATGCATTGGTAAAAGCCAATGCCAGAGACTATATTCGCCATGCCCAAGCCCGGCTAATTTTAGGCCCTATTGTCGAGCAGCTACAGGAAACGTATGCGTCTACAGAAGCCTTAGTCACAGCGCTCACAGAAAGCCTCAGTGAGGCACGCGCGCAGTCGAAAACAACCGGCTACGGCGGCGGTAATGTACTGACCCTGTTGCGTCATCTCAACGTAGATTTGACCGGCTATGATTTTTCAAATTTGGCCATCTGGCAAGCCTATCTTCAGGGCATAAACTTGCACGATGTGAACTTTACAGGATCGGATCTGTCTCGTTCTGTTTTCAACCAGCCTTTTGGCAGCATTCGGACGATGGCCTTTAGCCCAGCGGCTAGCTCAGAAGGTGACGTGCTCGCAACCGGTGATACCAACGGTGAAATCTGGCTGTGGCAAACCGCTTTTTCGGCAGCCGCAGGCGATATTAAATCGCATATTTCAACATTTCAAGGGCACCAAAATTGGGTGTGCTCGGTGGCGTTTAGTCCAGATGGCACACAGCTCGTCAGCGGCAGCGCCGACAGAACAATCAGGCTATGGGACGTGGGCACAGGCGAGTGCCTAAAAACGCTCTCAGGTCATGGGAATTGGGTGATGTCTGTGGCGTTTAGTCCAGATGGCACACAGCTCGTCAGCGGTAGCGCCGACCGCACCCTGAAGCTATGGGACGTGAGCACAGGTGAGTGCTTAAAAACGCTCTCAGGTCATGGCCATGGCGTTTGGTCCGTGGCGTTTAGTCCAGATGGCACACAGCTCGTCAGCGGCAGCGCCGACCGGACAATCAGGCTATGGGAGGCCAGTACGGGCGAGGCGCTGAAAACACTCAAGGGGCATGAGCATGGGGTATGGACGGTGGCCTTTAGTCCTGACGGACAGTTGCTCGCCAGCGGCAGTGCCGACCAAACGGTACGTTTCTGGACGATTAAAGGGGATGATGCCACAGGTGAATGTCAGCAGACTTTAGTCGGGCATAACAATTGGGTTTGGATGGTGGCCTTTAGCCCAGACGGCCAGTTGCTCGCCAGCGGCAGTGCTGACCAAACCGTGCGCCTCTGGGAAGTTAGAAGAGACGAAGTTAAAAGAGACGAGGCTAAAAGAGACTTTAAGAAAGATAGTCAAAAGAGTACTCAGAAGAAGGACACTCAGAAAAAGAGCAAAAAAGAGGGTAAAACACAGCAATGTGTGCGGGTCCTCTCTGGTCATAGCAACTGGGTATGGTCAGTGGCCTTCAGCCCTGACGGGCAGTATTTAACCAGCGGCAGTGAAGATCGCACCATGCGACTGTGGAGCAGCAGCAGCGGCCAGTGCTTGAGAACGTTGCAGGGGAGCAGTAACTGGGTATGGTCTGTGGCCTTTAGCCCAGATGGTGAAACGTTGGCCAGTGGGCAGGGCGATCGCCTGGTTCATCTATGGAATGTAACATCAGGTGATATGCCCTCAGGGCAACCGTTAGAGACCCTGTCAGGCGCTCAGAATGCGATTTGGTCAGTGATGTTTAGCCCCGATGGCAATACGCTGGCCAGTGGTAATGAAGATGGCAAGGTTCATTTATGGCAGCTGTCTAAAACAACGTCTAAAAAAACCTCTAAAAACCAATCTAAAGGCCAATCCAAAGGCCAGTCCTCAGCTGAAAATCGAACCCACCGCAGTTTGTCAGGGCATACCAAATCCATTTGGTCAGTGGCTTTCGATTCAACAGGAGATACTATCGCCAGTGGCAGCGCTGACCAGAGCATAAAACTTTGGGATGTGAGCAGTGGACAGTGCCGCCACACTTTTACAGAACATAAGCATTGGGTGTGTTCTGTTGCCTTTCACCCCCAGCAAAATATCTTGGCGAGTGGGTCTTACGATCGCACGATCAAACTGTGGGATCTCGAAACAGGCGAATGCACAGAAACTTGGAGCGGTCACAGCAGCGGGATTTGGTGCATTGCCTTTTCACCCACAGGAGACTTTTTGGTGAGTAGCAGCATTGATCAAACGGTGCGCATATGGGATGTGGCCACAGGAGAGTGCCAGCAGGTATTAACCGGCCATGATAATTGGGTGATGGCCGTCGCGGTAAGTCCCGATGGACAATGGATTGCCAGTGGCAGCGCTGACCATACCGTGAGGCTTTGGGCCACTGACAGCGGCGAGCTGATTCATACCCTAACGGGCCACACAAACAGCATTTGGACAGTGGCCTTTAGCTCCGATGGCAAACACCTCGCCAGTGGCAGTGATGATAAAACGATAAGACTATGGGAGATAGAAACAGGGACTTGTGTCAATACGCTCAAGAACAAAGAACCCTACGAGGGGATGAATATTACGGGGGTCAAAGGATTAACCGACTCCGAAATATCCACACTAGAGCAACTAGGTGCCGTTACGCTGTATTAATCACGCATTAAAATGACTATGCCACAGACACATCTCCACAAACACACCTTTACAGACACACCCATCGAAACAACCTGCTAGGTTAACAACTGGCACAGAGAATGGCGGCGCAAAGAATAACACGGTGATAATACAAGAACTGACCCGTCTCAACCAATGACTATTCCACAGACACACCCATCGAAACAATCTGCTAGTTCAACAATTAGCGCAGAATATAACACGGTGAATAATACAAGGACTGACCCGTCTCAACTTGGCCAGCCCCAATGGCGATCTTCTGCATTCCCTCCCATGCTCTTAACGATGGTGATGGTCTCCATTGTGTTGTTGATCGTTGTCGGGGGCGCGCTGTTTTGTTTTCCCGAATTCGCTCAGTCTCGTTGGGTCTGGCCGTTAAAACCGTACAACACTCGATTTTTAGGCGCGATTTATCTCACATCATTGGTTGGCTTAGTGAGCTTAGTGTTATCCAAGCGAGCTGCCCTGACACGATTAATTATTCCGATGACGTCGGTGTTTACAGCGATTGTGCTAATGGTGTCGTGCTTGACGCTTCAACAGTTTAATCCGGCGCGGCGGGCAACCGATCTTTGGTTTTGGCTGTATCTGGTGGATTGTGTAGGGATAACCTATTACTGGGGCTACTTTAGATCCCACTATTATTTGGGATTGCGCCGTCTACCCACGCTATGGTCTGTGGGGCTAGGGGTTCAAGCCGGTCTTTTGGGCGTGTATGGTTTGAGTTTGTTGTTATCTCCAGTGGCAGCAGGCGATGCTTGGCTGTGGCCTTTAGATGCGTTTCACGCTCAGCTGTATAGTGCGATTTTTCTGGCCGGGGCTGTCGGGTCTGCGATGCTAGCTCGCCGGGCAACAGCTGCGGAGGCAAGGTCATTAGGTGTTATCCAAGTGACCTTTAGCAGCTTGGTGCTGTTAGGGGTTTGGCTGGTGGATAGAGAGATGCAGGGGATTAATTGGGGGCTGTTTGTCAGCTGGGCTTGGGTGGGTGCGATCGCCCTACTCGGCATTGTCGGATTAGGATTAATCAAACAATCAGGCAATGTTGGCAAAAATGCAGTCGATACCTGAGTCGGCCTAGTGACGCCAAATGGCATTATTACGGAAATATATCATCTTTTTCTGAGTCAGTCTGTGTATTGTTTTCCACTTTTTTCATAGCCTGAACCAAATTCTTCACCTAGCCACCCACAGCCAGTTTAGTTCTCACTGGGAGCGATGCACAATTGTGGGGTCTCAGGATACTGAGCCTTATAGCGAAAAAAAGTAGGATACTCTGGCAAATGACAAACTTCGCAGAGTAATCCTACCAATGAAAAAAACACTCATAGCATACCTGCTCAGTTGGACCTGATTCAATC
>JBCDAG010000367.1:0-7150 GCA_039186165.1 Cyanobacteria bacterium P01_F01_bin.53 | reverse complement strand
GTTTAGATAGTGTTGTCTTAAGGAAAACGGAGAAAGTTATGCTCCCTATCAGTGAGCACAATGGTATCGTACAGCACTTTTTTACTCGCCCATTACAGGAATATTACTAATTGGTTAGGATTTCCTAACATTCATTTTACCGATTGACCTAGCCGCATAGAAAGACCAATAACAGGGTAAGCAAAAAGGCGAAAATCACTGGTACTGTTGAATAAATTGTCGTTTTAGTCACGCAACGTTAAGGCAAAACTGAGGCGAGATAGATCACATCTCGGAAGATGATACGGAATATTTCTGTTCTTCATTGAAATTCGTTAATTCTGTTATGAGATGATCCGTGGGGTTAACAAGCGTCATCGCCCAAAACTAAGGTCCAGCGGCTACCCAGACGGGCTGTCGAACAACAAATTGTAGGTGACAGGTCAAATCAATCCGTCTAAGACATGTAGGAAATGTATCTAACGACCTATAGTCAGTGCTGAGTTTTAGTCTATTGTAGTGAGCCTATCTAGGGTGAACTGTGTTCCAGCGACACAATATCCATCTAAAAACAGCCAGCAATTGAATAAATGCAATCTGTTGATTAGGGCCGCCGATTAATTAAAGCTATCGATACGATTGAGCCTACGAACATTTCCTGCCATGACTGAAGCAACCGAGGAAATCACACCTTCACTTGAATGAGAAACAACATGACTGACGCCGTTCAAATTCTGATGTGCCCACCCCACCACTACGACGTGGACTACGTCATCAATCCATGGATGGAAGGCAATATTCACCGATCATCGCGTGATCGCGCTGAAGCGCAGTGGAACAAGCTACACGACGTGCTCAAAAGCCATGCCACGGTGGAATTGGTCACCCCCCAAAAGGGCTGGCCCGACATGGTGTTTGCGGCCAATGCAGGGCTAGTCCTGGGCGATCGCGTCGTGCTCAGCCGTTTCTTCCACCCTGAGCGCCAGGGCGAGGAGCCGTATTTTGAAAAATGGTTTGAAGATAACGGGTATGAGGTCTTCAAGCTGCCTCAAAGCCTCCCCTTCGAAGGCGCTGGCGATGCCCTCTTCGACCGGGCTGGGGGCTGGCTATGGGCAGGCTATGGCTTTCGCTCTGAGTTAGATTCCCACACCTACTTAGCCGAATGGCTCGATGTAGAAGTGCTCTCACTACATTTAGTAGACAGCCGGTTTTACCACCTCGATACCTGCTTTTGCCCGCTTACGGATGGTTACCTGATGTACTATCCGCCCGCTTTTGATGCCTACTCCAACCGACTCATTGAACTGCGGGTGCCCGCCGAAAAACGCATTGTTATCGGTGAGCTAGATGCGATTAACTTCGCCTGTAACACGGTGAATGTGGGCTACGTCGTGGTGATGAATCAGGCCAGCGACGCCCTTAAGAAAGACCTGGGCGATCGCGGCTTCACCGTCGAAGAAACGCCCCTGACAGAATTTCTCAAAGCAGGCGGCGCGGCCAAGTGCCTAACGCTAAAAATGACAGAGCCTCGGCAGGCAGCACCCCAAGCCTCTAACATTCAAAGTCGGGTGATCCATATGGAAGGGCACCTGCTAGATTCCGGACTGGTGAACCGCACCCTCGATACCATCGTCAGCGGCGGTGGGAGCTTTCAGGTGCTGAGCTTTGAGCTGGGCAAGCAGCGGCAAGATAAATCAGTTGCAGAGGTTAAGGTCACCGCTCCGGATATCACTGTGATGAATGACATCATGGGTCAGCTGATCGACCTGGGTGCGGTAAGTTTGCCGAAGGAAGTCACCCCTGCCAAGTTAGAGGCGGTAGTGCAGGACGGGGTGGCACCGGACGACTTTTATGTCACTACGATTTATCCCACAGAAGTGTTGATCGGGGATCAGTCGCAGGGGAATCAGTGGTTCCGCGTGCAGGGTCAGCGCATGGATGGTGCGATCGCCATTACCCATGGAGCCGATGGTCCTGTTGCCACCTGCAAGCTCCTGAGGGACCTTAAGGTAGGCGAACAGGTGGTCGTCGGCAGTAAAGGCATTCACACCATTCGTACGACCCCCTCCCTGAAAAAGAAAACCGACGACTTCAGCTTTATGGGTGCCGGTGTTTCCAGTGAGCGCCGAGTCGAACTGGTGGTTGAGCAAATTGCCTGGGATCTCAGGCGCATTCGCGATCAGGGCGGCAAGGTGATCGTCACCGCTGGCCCGGTCGTCATTCACACCGGCGGTAGCGAGCATCTTAGAGCCCTGATTAAAGGCGGCTATGTGCATGCGCTACTGGGTGGAAATGCGATCGCAGTGCACGACATTGAGCAATCGATGATGGGCACCTCCCTCGGCATGGACATGAAGCGAGGCATCTCGGTACAGGGCGGCCATCGCCATCATCTCAAGGCCATTAATACCATTCGCCGCCATGGCAGCATTAGCAATGCGGTCACCCAAGGCGCACTCACCAGCGGTGTGATGTACGAATGCGTCAAAAACAATGTGCCCTTCTCCCTCGCAGGATCCATTCGCGATGATGGCCCCCTGCCCGACACCCACATGAACCTGATTGAAGCCCAGGCTGACTATGCCCGCTTAATTGAAGGGGCCGATCTTATCCTGATGCTCTCCACAATGCTGCACTCCATTGGCGTCGGCAATATGACCCCGGCGGGCGTCAAAATGGTGTGCGTGGATATCAATCCGGCTGTGGTGACTAAGCTCAGCGATAGGGGCTCGGTAGAATCGATAGGCGTTGTCACCGATGTAGGATTGTTCTTAAGTCTCCTGGTGCAACAGTTAGGCAAGCTCACCGGAGAATACGTGCAGGTATAAGTTCACGGCGCTCCCAAAAAACAGCGGCGATTACCGAGGGATAGTGTATTCGGTGTAGCCATAAAAACACCGTGAGAAAAACAAGATTGCCCGTGTACAACGCGAGCAATCTTCTGTTGTTTCCGTATATCCATTGAGAGTGTGATCTGGCTTCGAGAGTTTGGGCATGCTTAAGCAAATACAAGGGCGGAAAGAACTGACTCATTGTGGATTATCAAGACCTTTTTAACAAAAGCCAAAATGAGCTTGAAACCATTGGAGAAATCGTCACCAAGGTCAATAAATTCCTCGATGTACTCGCTGCTTACCACGAAGATGAGGACTCCTTCGATATGATGGTAGCGGGCATTTCCGTAAACCTCTACGCAGTTTGTATGGGGGCTGAGCGGTTGTTCTCCAACATTGCCAATGATATCGATGGCTACATGCCCACAGGCGTGCAGTGGCAACAGAAGCTCTTTGAACAAATGAGCGTGGCGATCGCCGGTAAGCGTCCCCGCGTCATTCGCCCCGATACCCTCTCTTTTCTCTTAGAACTCAGAAGCTACAAAATCAGCGTACGCGGCGGCTCCGGGCAAGATCTGGACGAGCAACGGATCATCGCTATGGCCCTCCGACTACCCGAAGGGTATGAGGCCTTTCGGACAGATTGCCTCGCGTTTCATCAGGCCCTTAACAAACAGCCCTTACAGCAAACCCTAACCGTATACCCATCATCACCACCGTACGCAGCAACCTAACGCCAATCTCTAGCCCAGCTCTCTAACGAACTTACCTCAAGCAAGATTGTTCTAACTTACGGCCACAAACAACGATGGGTCACGAATCACGATAGAGTCACAAGTCACGCTAAAGAGGACTTATTCTGAGAAGAGATACGTCGGCTGACCATCAATACTCACCCGATTCTTCTTTTGCCAGTAAGCCTCGAGGCCCTCCGGGCCTTTTTTGTGTGCCCATTGGTTCAGACTATCCCTATCCGCCTCATACCCGTACAGCGGCACCCCCATGCCACAGGAGGTCTGCACCAATTCTACGGACAAATCAAACACATTGCGCGCACCCGGTATCTCAGGAAACTCGCGAATAAGCGACTCCCAATCCCCATCACGCGCGTGAATCGCACGCGCGTGACCATAGAGCCGCAATATCATCGGCGCACCTTCAAACGAGCAAAACATCACCGTCATGCGCCCATTCTCCGCCACATGGGCCGCACTCTCGTTACCACTGCCTGTGACGTTCAGCCACACGACACGATTTGGCCCCAGCACTCGCAAGCTATCCATCCCCTTAGGCGACAGATTCACCCGCCCTTGCGCACCCGCCGTTGCCACGAAAAATATTTTCTGCTGCGAAATAAAGTCTTGAAGTTGCTCGGTGATTTGCGGATATTGTTTTGCCATAATTCTTTAAAACATTAGATCACAACAGGCGCGATCGCCTCAGCCCTTCTACTCGCCCTACCCCGACCGGCCCAAGCAGACTTCTGGGGATTATGAAAGACGGTTTGAAGATCGCAACGACATCTGCCATGACGAAATCGTACAGTACCTCTATCAGCGAACGTCGCACCACCGATGAACCGACCGATACCCTCAACGTACGCCAGCTATTCCCAAGTCGCCATCAACTCTACGAGAGCCTGTTTGAACCACACGCTGTCACAAGGCTTTTTCGCCTAGGTCAAGAAACAGTAACTTACCTTTAAACCATATTTTCAGCAGTCATATGTTCCCTACGTTAATACTTCTCAGGAACAAAGTTCTGAGTATTCAGCGGTGGTCGCTCATACCCCATATTCTTTTGGCGCTTCGGCAGCTTCAACGGCGGCGGGGTCAGATCCTCATACTCTATTTGGCTCAGCAGGTGGCTAATGCAGTTGAGACGAGCCCGTTTTTTGTCATCAGCGGCGACAACGTTCCAGGGAGACAGGGTCGTATCGGTCGCGGCAAACATATCGTCTTTAGCACGAGAGTACTCTACCCACCTAGCCCGAGCTTCTAAGTCCATCGGACTCAGCTTCCAGCGCTTGGTAGGATCTTCTAGGCGATCGTGGAAGCGTTTTTCCTGTTCATCATCACTGACTGAGAACCAGTACTTAATCAAAATGATGCCGGAGCGCTGCAACATATGCTCAAACTCTGGGCAGGAGCGCAAAAATTCAACATACTCCTTATGGGTACAAAACCCCATCACCTTTTCAACCCCTGCTCGGTTGTACCAACTGCGATCAAAGAGGGCAATCTCCCCAGCCGATGGTAGCTGCGCCACATAGCGTTGGAAGTACCACTGACCTTTCTCCTTTTCAGTAGGGGCAGGCAATGCCACTACCTTGCAAATGCGTGGGTTTAAGCATTCTGAGATGCGCTTAATCGCACCCCCTTTACCGGCAGCATCCCGCCCTTCAAAAATAACAACAACTTTTAGGCCTTTCCCTTTTACCCAGTACTGGAGCTTTACCAGCTCTCGCTGCAAGTGCTCCAGCGCTGTTTCATACGCCTTCTTACTGAGCTTTTTATCTGACTTGGATGACTTATTGCCTTTCCCAGCCTTAGCTTTTTTACCTTTAGCGGCCTTGCTTTTAGCCACCTTACCCGCAGCCACTTTACCTTTAGCGGACTTACTAGCAGCCTGACCTTTAGCACTCTTGTTCTTAGCTGTTTTGTCCTTAGTGGTCCTGTCCCTAGCAGTCTTGTCAGCGCCCAGGCCTTTAGTCGCCATCTCTTTAACGTCTATCTCCTTAGCGCCTATCTCTTTAGCCTGTTGGCTTTTAGAGCGCTTACGACGAGACTTCGACACAGACGGTTTCGACACAGGCGCTTCAGTGACAACAGCTCCCACTCCACCATTCAATTCGACAACATTTGAAGAAGGACTAGATTTCTTTTTGACCATGTTGCTTCCTGACTACACTGCGAGAGAACTTGCGGCTGTATTCCCTACCCTAAGGATCTGTGCTGAGAATGAGTCTTGGGAATTTAGGTATGAGAAGTGAAATTTTAATACTGTTTCTAGAGTAAGGGATACATAAAAAAGTCTTCCAAACTTTTAAGTGCTCTTAATGATCTGCAAGCGGGTTGAGGCCAAGGAATGCTCTGGGGGCTCCTAATGTCTGGGGGCTCCTATGATAGAGAGGTACATGAATGATTTTTGGGGTGATTGCATATGAAGGTTGGCATCTTAGGCATGGGACTGATGGGTGAACCGATGGCACGTAAGCTGCACGGGTCAGGCTTTGAGGTCATTGCTTGGAACCGAACCATTTCCAAGCTAGCGCCCCTAAGAGAAGTCGGGATCACGACGGTTGAAGTAGCCGCCAGAGCTATCGAAGCCGCTGATATTACGATCGCCATCCTCAGCGATGCCGCCGTCCTAGAATCAACACTTTTGGCTGAACCTGCGGCCCTACAAGGAAAAACGATTCTCCAAATGGGCACCATTGCCCCTGCTGAGAGCCGGGATCTGCAAGCCCAAATCCAAGAAGCTGGGGGAGACTATCTGGAAGCGCCTGTAATGGGCAGCATTCCCCAAGTAAAAGATGGCTCGCTGATCGTGATGGTGGGCGGCACCCCCCAACAATACGATCAGTGGATGCCTGTGTTCACAGCCTTTGGCCCCAATCCCAAACTGATAGGTCCGGTGGGTGCCGCAGCCACGACTAAGCTCGCCATGAATCAGCTCATTGGGAGCCTCACAGCGGCCTTTTCGATGAGCTTAGGATTGGCCAAGAAAGAAGGGCTAGACCTAGAGAAATTTATGACGGTGGTGCGAGAAAGTGCGCTGTATGCACCCACGTTTGATAAAAAATTGGAACGAATGTGCGAGCGCAATTTTTCCAATCCTAACTTCCCCACCAAGCACTTGCTTAAGGATATGAACTTATTCGTTCAAGCCGCTGAAGATAAAGGCATTGATGCAACGGTGGCCGCTGGGGTGAGTGAAATTGCTCAAAAGGCGATCGCGCAGGGACTCGCCAACGAAGATTACTCAGCTATTTATAATGCAGTGAATCCCAAAGGCGGTTAAGCTGCCATTATCTAATACTGTTGTTATTAAGATGTCTCTCAGCGAATATCTGAGAGACTGTTGAAACGATTCGCCCCCAAGAGAAAAAGTGTCATGAAACCGTCAAATTGGAACAAAGTTTTGGTGCGGCAGTTGTTGAGCTTTGGCGGTATCATGGCGATATTGTTCACGGCCATGGCCATCGGCTCACGCCCCGGAGAATCCCTACCTGTGCCCTCACCCACCGGTCTCGTTATCAAACAAAGCCCTCATAGCGTCGAAGAAACCCATGCGCGATTCATGGCCATCTTGGAAGAGAAAGGGCTCAATATTTT